>NZNP01000076.1 GCA_002694945.1 Gammaproteobacteria bacterium | reverse complement strand
CAGGTTCGCGCGTTTTACACCTTATGGTTCGAGTCCGTAAATGCGGGGTCGGAGTTGACGGCGATTATTGGCAACATTCACAAGCGCCGCCATGCGGATGTAAGAAATTGGATGCTGATGGATCAAACAGTTGGAGGCGATTTGAAATCTCGAGCAGACCGTATTGCTGGGCAATTCTGCGCATCTGTAATTGGCATCGTTTATTCCTGGCTGGCTAGGCCAGATGATCTCGACGACATTCGATCATTACACGAAAATTTAAAGAACACGATGAGCTTGCTAATCCAAGCAAAGGGAGAAATTTGATATGTCTGAAGCCGAAGTTAGATCACTGGATGGTGCGCCCCAGTCGCAAAAGAAGCTACCACCTCTGCGTTTCGTTACAGCGGCAAGCTTGTTCGACGGGCATGATGCGTCAATTAATATCATGCGGCGAATTCTTCAGTCTCTGGGTGTGGAAGTTATTCATCTCGCCCACAACCGTTCAGTTGCAGAGGTTGTTCAGGCGGCGCTTCAAGAGGACGCTCAGGGTATTGCTATAAGTTCTTATCAGGGCGGCCATGTTGAATACTTTAAATATGTCGTGGACATGTTGAAAGAGAATGATGCTAGTCACATTAAGGTTTTTGGCGGCGGCGGCGGTGTAATCGTGCCGGAAGAAATCCAGGAATTACACGACTATGGTGTCACTCGTATTTATTCTCCGCAGGACGGCATGACTCTTGGGCTTGTTGGGATGATCCAAGACATGGTTGATCAGTGCCGTGCTGCCGCCGATCCTGCCAGTCGATACGTTGATGCGAGTCAGGATGATTATCTAGCGCTTTCAAATATGATTACTGCTATTGAGAGAGAGGAAGTAGGCTCGGCAGAACTAGCTGCACTCAAGCTTGGTTCGGATCGCTCTGTGCCCGTGCTCGGAATAACTGGCACAGGCGGCGCGGGTAAATCGTCTCTGACGGACGAAATTATTAGACGTTTTCGAATCGATAGCAGCGATTCGGCGAAGATTGCGATTCTTGCCATCGATCCGACTCGACGCAAGACAGGCGGTGCGTTACTCGGTGATCGTATTCGAATGAACTCTATATATACATCTAACATCTACATGCGATCGATAGCCACCCGACATGCGACAGGCGAAGTTCCCGGATACCTATCGGATATTCTTGCGGCAACTAGGAAATTCGACTTTGATCTAATTGTGGTTGAGACGCCAGGTATTGGACAGGGCGATGCAGGTATTGTGCCTTATGTGGATGCATCGATGTATGTCATGACGCCGGAGTTTGGTGCCCAGAGTCAGCTTGAAAAAATTGATATGCTCGACTTTGCAGATCTAGTCGTAATCAATAAGTTCGATCGCAAGGGTGCGGAGGATGCCTTACGTGATGTAGCAAAACAGGTCCAGCGCAATCGTGAGGCTTTCGATCAATCTCCTGAGCAACAACCGGTATATGGCACGATTGCATCCCGGTTCGGTGATGACGGTGTGTCTAGCGCTTATCATGGTTTGCTGGCTGTGTTGCGTGATAAAGGCCTGCGGCAATGGGATTCAACCTTGGCGTTCGCAGATAATCGAATTCCGTCAGAACGCTCAGTCATCGTTCCACCAGCGCGCGCCAGGTATCTTGCTGAAATTGCCGAAACAGTCAGGGTCTACCATAAAGACACGCAAGATCAGGTCAGAGTTGCACGTGAAAGACAGCAGCTTCAGGCTGCGGCGCAGATGTTAGGCGAAGCCGATGGGCGTCTCGACAACCTCATAGAGCAGCGAAACGACAAACTTACCGGCGAGAACAAGCGTCTGTTGGAGAACTGGTCAACGTTCAAGGCCGGTTATCGAGGCGAGGAACGGGTAGAGACATCTGCATCCGGTAAAGAGATCCGAACCAGATTAGGCTCTGAAACACTCTCTGGTAACTGGGTCTCTCGCGTGGCCTTACCCGAATACGAAGATGATGGTGAGATTCTTAAGTTTATAAAAAGAGAAAACCTGCCCGGGTTTTTTCCGTTCACGGCGGGTGTCTTTCCTTTTAAGCGGGAAGGTGAAGACCCTGCTCGTATGTTTGCTGGTGAGGGTGATCCGGCGCGAACCAACAGACGCTTCAAAAAACTTTCAGAACATTCTGACGCCAAACGTCTTTCGACGGCATTTGATAGCGTCACGCTCTATGGTTTTGACCCTGCGACTAGGCCAGATATCTACGGCAAGATTGGCAACTCCGGTGTTTCGATCTCTACTTTGGACGATATGAAGGTGCTCTACGACGGTTTCGATTTATGTGATCCGATGACATCTGTCTCTATGACGATTAACGGGCCTGCTCCCGCGATTTTGGCAATGTTTCTCAACACGGCCATTGATCAGAAAATCGGGGAGTTCAAAGATAGTGAAGGGCGTGATCCAGACGATAAAGAATTTGCTGATATCAAGGCTTATGCGCTAGCTAACGTTCGTGGGACCGTCCAGGCAGATATCCTTAAAGAGGATCAGGGGCAAAATACTTGTATTTTCTCTACTGAGTTTAGCCTCCGTATGATGGGTGATATTCAGCAATACTTTATTGATAACGAGGTGCGTAATTTTTACTCGGTCTCAATCTCCGGCTACCACATTGCAGAAGCGGGAGCGAATCCGATTTCTCAGCTCGCATTTACATTGGCGAATGGATTTACCTTCGTAGAAGCGTACTTAGCGCGAGGTATGGATATCAATGACTTTGCGCCAAATCTGTCGTTCTTTTTTTCCAATGGAATGGATCCCGAATACACGGTTATTGGTCGCGTCGCTCGACGTATCTGGGCTGTGACCATGCGAGAAAAGTACGGAGCCAACGAGCGAAGCCAAAAGCTGAAGTATCATATTCAGACTTCTGGTCGCTCTCTGCATGCGCAGGAGATGCAGTTCAATGATATTAGAACGACGCTTCAGGCTTTACTTGCGATCAACGATAACTGCAACAGCCTGCACACTAACGCTTTCGATGAAGCCATTACAACTCCCACTGAGGAATCTGTCCGACGTGCGCTTGCCATTCAATTGATCATCAACAGAGAATTTGGAGTCGCGAAGACTGAGAACCCAGGTCAGGGCTCTTTCATTATCGACGAGCTGACGGACTTAGTCGAAGAAGCCGTTCTCCTTGAATTTGAACGCATTTCTGACCGAGGTGGCGTTTTAGGTGCAATGGAAACAGGTTACCAGCGAGGAAAGATTCAGGAAGAGTCAATGAAATATGAAACACTTAAGCATGATGGCAGCTTGCCTATTATTGGAGTGAATACATTCAGACCTGAGTTTGAGCCGGAAGCTACAACGATAGAGTTAGCTCGCTCGACCGAAGAAGAGAAACAAAGCCAGATCGCACGTGTTCAAGAATTTCAGACAAGGCATCAGGATGATGCTGAACTGTCTCTTAATCACCTAAAAGAAACGGTTACGCAAGGTGGTAATGGTTTCGCTGCTCTTATGGATGCGGTTCGACACTGTTCCTTGGGCCAGCTAACTGATGCATTCTTTGAGGTCGGAGGGCAATATCGACGCAACACATAGTAGCAAGTTTACTTGAGAGTCGTTTCTCTAGTTCCTAGCCTGACAGAAACCCTAGTAATATGTGGAGTTTCTGTGGTCGGTCGTACCCGTTATTGTATTCACCCTCGAGAAGAGGTTAGGACAATTCCAATCGTCGGAGGCACAAAGAGCGTCGATTGGCAGAAAGTAGAAGATCTCCGGCCAGACCTGGTCGTGATGGACCGAGAGGAGAATACGCGTGAAATGGCTGAAGCTTGTCCGACCGCCTGGCTTGCTACTCATGTCACCTCATTAGAGTCCGTAGGACGTGATTTGATGCTGTTGGGCAAACAGCTTGGAGCCAGTCAGCTTGAGGGGCTTGCCTCTAATTGGTTGCGAATCGCAGATATACCTGATGCGAGTTTTCAGGGGTGGGCCTCTATTCCGGGCATTANGNANACGATTGGAGAGTCAGCGACAGGCATTGAACATCTTGANTATATGATCTGGCGTGACCCNTGGATGGCGGTTGGTCCAGATACCTTCATCGGTTCTATGTTACGAAAGGTAGGACTNGGTGCGTTTATCAAGAAATACTCCGATCCTTATCCTCAAATCACNAANATCTTACCGGAGCCNGATACTTTTTATTTGTTCTCAACCGAACCTTANCCTTTCAAAAGACACNCNGAAGAATTAACTGAACAGGGCTTCCAGGGCGCGTTAATTGATGGAGAGTTGTATTCCTGGTTTGGCATTCGAAGTTACGAAATGNTAGAAGCTCAGCTGAATACTTGAACTAGTTGGGAATTCTGGTTTACTNCTTTCTTTCAAGATTGAGAAGTCTTTATGAGCGATTACGATACTTTATTAGTCGAGAAACGAGGCCAGGTTGATTGGTTAACCTTAAACCGGCCTAATGCCTTGAATGCCATCAACACTCCCATGGTTGCCGAGCTTAGGGATTATTTTGGTCGTTTGGCTGAGGATCGACAAACACGGGTCGTGGTCATGCGCGGAGCGGGTCGTGCATTCTGCGCTGGGCTTGATATTAAAGATTCCCAGGCAGGCACCTACGAACGTCCATTTGGCGCGGGTATGGGATTTCAGGGATATCTGGCGGAGGTTTATATCCGCATGCGACGCTGTCCGCAACCGATCATATCGTTAATCCATGGAGCGGCTTGCGGAGGAGGTTTTTCTTTTGTTTTGGCATCAGATATAAGAGTCGCAGGAGAATCGGCAAAGATGAACGCGGCTTACATTAAGATCGGATTGTCTGCGTGTGATATGGGATGTAGCTACTTCTTGCCTCGCCTTGTCGGCACCTCTATTGCCTCAGAACTGATGTTGACCGGACGTTTTATTCATGCAGAACGGGCTTTGTCGACGAATCTGGTCTCGGAGGTCGTGCCTGATGATAAGCTTGAAGCAGCCGCTCTGCCTTACATTGACGATATGCTTGCTACCTCGCCAATGGGGTTAAGGTTGACCAAGGAAGGGCTTAGTATGGCTATTGATGCAGCTGGATTGGAAGCAGCTATGGCGATAGAAAATCGCAATCAGCTCATGTGTTCACGGACAGATGATGCAAAAGAGGGCATGATGGCTTTCATCGAAAAGCGAGCACCCAATTATAAGGGTCACTAGTNAGAGTTGAATCAGATCAGCGGTCGGCATTATGTTCGGGCCTAGGTTTTGCTTGGCCTCCTTGAAGGCATTNAAGTCGCCTACGACGATCTGCCAGACGTAATAATAGACGCTATCATTCATGGTGACGTCAAAGCACCCTATGCCTAAGGGGACTATGGCGAATTCTCCGTCGTACTCGCCAACAAGATGCTGATCTACAAAGTCAACGTAGGTGTCGCGCTTATCTTTCTCAACCACATCAAAAAAAGCTATAGCTTCCCGACTCTCGTTTTGTAATTTTTTAAGTACTTCAGCGGGGAAGAGCCCACCGGTCCAGCGAGCGTTAATCTCGGTGACAACGATACTGCCGTCCTGACCAACAAAAAAATCTATCCCGCAATTGCTGCCTATGTCAGAACTGTAACCATGTTGCCTTGCGTACTCTCCGACATTGATCAAAACTGATTCCTGCTCGGATGTTAGTTGTACGGACTCGCCGATTAGGTTTCCTACCCAAAGACCATCAGCAAATAGAATCTTCCGTGTATTAGCGATGCTGATAGCAGTATCTGATACCACCAGATCGACGGTCATTTCTGTGTAAAATTCCAAGTCTAGCTTTGCCTGCAGTAAAACAATCATATCGTCGCTGTACTCTGCAACCATGTTGGAACAGTTTTCAACAGATTCCACTGCAGCTACATTTCTTGCTCCTGCGAGCCCCAGCAGTTTCATCATGACGTTTTGGTTGTGTTGAATAAAAAATTTAGCAACCTCCTCACTGCCAAGAGCTGCTTTTGTTGTTACTAAAGTGTCTGGTAATGGGATTCCCCAGTCAGGTGCGTGTTCCGCGAAATGCTTCTTTGAATTCACATTCCTGCTCACGTCTAACAATTTGGAATCTCGATGAATNACACTATTTGAGCCACTCGACATATAGAGATTGACGACGTCTGTTAGGTTTGGAGCTGATCCCGCCTTCCTCGCAACGGAGTCATAGAAGTCGAATTTTGGGTGATAGGAGAAATGATCCATTGGAATGGTGTCGTGTACCATTCGGCTGAACATGTTTTGATAGCGTGCTAGACAAGCTAGCCAATTATCACTTTGAAAAGTGTCGAATAGGGCTAGATGATCTTTATGATGGCCAACGCAAGCTAATGCTACCTGTAGCATGGCAGTTAACTCGATGTTTGAAAGGTGGTCTGCGCGCTGTTTCTCGGTCAACGCGTCCAGATCGAAATGCAGTGAGCAATCGTCTCCAGCCATCGCATAAAGTGATGAGTAATGTGTGCCTGGGAAAAATGATCCAGCCCGCATGAGTCAGAGACCAAGCACTGTTTTAGCTATGATGTTTTTCTGTACCTCCCGAGAACCACCGTAGACGGACGAGGCACGTGTATTGAGATAACTGCCTGTCGCTGTTTGAGTCTTTTCCGGTCCAACCCCTCCCTCGCCATCCAACCATAGGCGATTATTGTGAGGAATACCGTAATAGGCCAATGATTCTAATCGCAAAGCGGCTATTTGTTGGCTTAGCATGCTTGCCATATTTTTCATCAGAGAAGAACCAGGTCCGATGTTTTCGCCTTTGGCAATTTTGGATTGTAGCTCTGCTTCCATTTGTGAAAGCGCGGTAACTTCTACATCAGTGCTTGCTGCNCGTTCGTGAATATCCGAGTCTCTAGTTATTTCAGTCAGGATAAGGTTCAGGCTATCCATCGCGATGCGCAAACCTGTGGCTGCGGTACCACCGCCTCGCTCGAATTCGAGCAAGTATTTAGCTACGACCCAACCATCGTTTTCTGGTCCTACTCGATTGGTTATCGGCACTCTTACGTTATCGAAAAAGACTTGGTTAACTTCGTGGTCTCCAGCAAGCGTTATGATTGGTTCGACCTTAACTCCAGGTGAATCCATATCAATCAGCAAAAAACTGATGCCAGCCTGGGGTTTTGCATCCATGTCTGTCCTAACGAGGCAAAAAATATGATCGGCGAACTGTGCATGAGTCGTCCAAATTTTTGTTCCATTGACGATGTAATCATCCCCGTCTTTTTCCGCTTTTGTTTTAAGGCTTGCGAGGTCAGAACCTGATCCNGGTTCTGAATATCCCTGACACCAGTAATGTTCGCCCGAAAGAATTTTGGGTAGGTAGTGNGCTTGTTGCTCTNGTGTACCGTANCGGAATAGGACGGGTGCNAGCATTCTTAAACCAAGTGGGATGAGCCCTGGGGCACCTGCTAATGCACATTCCCTATTAAAGATATAACGCTGATTGGATGTCCAGCCTGGTCCACCGAATTCTTTGGGCCAAGAGACTCCAGCCCAGCCACGTTTATTGAGTATTTTTTGCCATGCTAGTGCAACATCCTTATCTGCAAAAACGGTTGTGGTTTTAGCGGCGGCAGTCTTGATTTCATCGGTAAGTTCATCATTTAGCAGCTGCCGTACTTCTTCCTGAAAGTCGAGTTCTTCCTNAGTAAGTTCTATTTCCATAGATCATTGAAGTCCTGTGATGAGTATTAGAATTATTGCAATGGGCAGCGGATATCGAATTAATAAATGCCAGGCCACAAAATTAGCGTTAGAAAGATCGCTTAATTCTGAACGCAGTGTATTTTCGCCGACTCGCCAGCCTATAAAAAGGGCAATCAGTAAACCGCCGATCGGGAGCGTAATCTGGCTCGACAGGAAATCAAGTATACCATTCAAATCCCGGCCGATGATTTGTATCTCCGAAAATGTGCTGTACGAGAGAACGCTTGCGAGCCCCAATGTGCCTAGCAGAAAAATCATCGTCACAGTTGCCNTTTCTCTGCCTACTTTTTTAGTTTCTGAAAGCCAGGCTACAAGCGGCTCAAGAAAACCTACCATCGACGTTATAGCGGCCAGGGATAGTAGGGTGAAGAAGACGATGGCGATAAAGTTGCCCGCCGGTATCTGAGCAAAGGCAATAGGCAGCGTCTGAAATATCAATCCTGTGCCACTGGCAGGATCCAAATCAAAACGAAAAACAATAGGAAAAATCATCATGCCGGCCAGCAACGCTATNAGTGTATCGATCAGGATGATGATCAAAGCGCACTTTGCTATCGAAACGTTGGCTGGCAGGTAAGATCCGAAAATCATCATGCCGGCCATAGCTACGCCTACCGAAAAGAAAGCTTGGCCAATCGCCGCCAGAAAAGTGCTGCCGTCAATTTTACTGAAATCAGGGGAAAAGAGGTAGGTGAGTGCAGAGTCGAATCCATCCTGGAACACATTGTAGATGACTAATACAAGCATCAATAAGAGGAGGGTTGGCATCAGTACTCTGACGGATTTCTCAATGCCACGATTAATGCCGAGATAAATGATGGAGCCTGTTATCGCAAGACTAATAAAGGTCCATAGGGTCATTAGGCTTGGGTCGTTCTGTAGCTCGCTGAATACTTGAACCGCTATTTCGCTATCGAAGNCAGAGAAGCCNGTTAGAACTGCTTTATATAGATACCAAATTACCCACCCTGTAATGACACAATAGGTTCCGAGAATTATGAACGCAGTAAGCAGATTGAGGTTACCGACATGTCGCCAATGCGGTGAGTGACNCTCCTTATTGCNTATATTCAAGATAGCTTGTGTAGGATTTGCTCTCCCATTTCGNCCAGCGATGATCTCGGCCATCATGATAGGAAGACCGATAACAATCGCGCAAAACAGATAGATAAAAACGAAGGCACCTCCACCGTTCTCGCCAGTTAAGTAGGGAAAGCGCCAGATATTACCNAATCCGACAGCGAAGCCAGTCGCTGCCATCAGGAATCCGAAAGTTGTAGTGAATTGCTTCGCCGGCATTTACCGTCAGGCGTTAGCTAANTGAAGTTGGAGAATTTCTCGATAGGTATCAGGGGATTCGATGTACAACTGCTGACGGACTTGATCCAGAGGTTTCTGGAGAAGCGTTTCCCACGGCTGGGCCGGCAACCACGCGGCTCGTCGACCATCTTGTAATCCTTGCCACATCGCTTTAAAGACCCCTATGCCAAGTTCTTTGGCTAGTTTCAGCATTCCAATGAACGCTATAGTCCCTAGACCACGATTGTGTGTTTGCGCATAAGTAAAAGCCAGCAGGCAAGCTTCGCCGAAAGGGTCACGACCATAACCCGTAAGCGTGTGCCAAAGATCATGCTGATCCCTGAGTCGCTCAGCGTATAGGCGAAGCTCAGGATTCTCAATCAGTTCTTCGTTGACATCACTTGCCTCTACCAGGCCGTCAGCCGTTAGGTCACCAGCCTCGACGAATGTTAGGTAGGCTCTTCCGAATGAACCCGACGGAAGAGCGGCAAGAGATGCGCGGTCTCCNAGCATATCGCGTAACTGTCTTTTTTCTTGNAGGATGGATTTACCTTCGGTCGTTGTTAGAAAACGTCGGTAGGAACGTTCCAGTGAATCGCCCGACATGGCACGAATAATTACAAAAACCTGTTCTGTTTGGTCCGGATCCTTGATCAGAGCTCGGAGCGCACGTGCGGCGACGATTGGTTGCATTCGTGGCCTTTGAAGTTGAGCATTAGTCATATGGTTGTTGTGTCTATTNCTTCTCGAGATTTAGGAGTTTACTNTGCTCAGTGTAGCTCGCTTTCGCTGTTTTACAAGGCACCGAGTTGATTACGGCCAACTTGGTATCTTCGTTTCTGGCTAGACTTGTTGGTGGATGCTGACTCACAATAAGCTTTNTAAACATAAGGAGTAATAGTCTTTTGGGNATTTCACTGTTTGATGTTGGAGTCACGAATTTTTTGCAGGTTCTCAACGCAGTCGATAATTTTCTAGAAAAAAGTCGAAACTATTTGAATGAAAATGGTGTTGATCTGCAGGAGGTTGTCGACACTAGGCTCTATCCTGATATGGCGAGCTTTCAGTTTCAGGTAACTTCGGTCGCTCACCATTCTATGGGTGCGTTGAAAGGGGCTGAAGCTGGACANTTTTCGCCCCCTAAAGGATATGGCGAACCTGATTATGCGGGTTTGCAGTTACTGGTAAAGGAAGCTCTGGCATATGTAAATGATTTTGATCAGGTACGCGTTGATGCAATCACGAGTAAGGCAATGGTATTCAAGATTGGAGACAACGAATTACCCTTCACGGTAGAAAATTTCCTGATGTCTTTTTCCACCCCTAACTTGCATTTTCATGCTACAACCACTTACGACATCTTGCGAATGAAAGGTGTGCCGCTTGGCAAAATGGATTATCTGGGCACGATGCGTATGGGTAGCNAGTGACCCTCGTTGGAAGATAGTCAGAGAGATCAGAAAGTGATTATCAAAGGCGAAAATATTGGCCTTAGTCTTAAATCTAACATCACTAGGACAAGAAATAGAGGAGTGGGATGAACGGACCATTATCAGGGTTTCGGATAATTGATCTAAGCAGTGTATTGTCAGGACCGGCAGCGACCGTTCTGCTGGCTGATCAGGGGGCTGATGTCGTTAAGGTCGAATCACCTACCGGCGATATTGTTCGTCGTATGGGGCGTGGTCACGATGGCCTAAGCCCTGCCTTTGTGGCGGCGAACCGAGGTAAACGGTCGGTTTGCCTGAATCTCAAAGAATCAGCCGGCATTGATATGGTCAAACGGCTGGTTACTAATGCGGATGTGTTTATTCANAATTTTCGGCCTGGTGCTATCGAGCGCATGGGTTTGAGTTATGAGATCTTGCAGGCTTTGAATCCATCATTGCTTTACGTCTCTATCAGTGGTTTCGGTGATAAGGGGCCGTATAGTCATAAGCGCGTCTATGACCCCGTTATTCAAGCCTTGACCGGCCTCCCTGATATGCAGGCTGATGCGGCGGAAGCGAGACCAAAAATGGTAAGAACGGTTATCCCTGACAAGGTATCGGCGTTGACGACTGCTCAGGCGATTACCGCGGCTCTTCTTGAGCGTGAAAGGGGCGATGGCACTGGGCAACATATAAAGGTTGCTATGATCGACGCGACGATTTCTTTTCTTTGGCCTGAGGCATTGGCAGGATTAACAATGGTGGGTCAAGAGCATAGTGTGCGAACAGGCCAGCTTGCCCAAGATCTGATTTTTGAAACTAGTGACGGGTATATCACCTGTGGCGCGGTCTCGGATGATGAATGGCGTGGCATGTGCTCTGCACTCGAAAGACCAGACTGGCTGGACGATGAGCGTTTCAGCACTCCTATGGGTCGAGTTCAGAACGCCAAGGCACGTTTGGAGGGTATGTCGGATGTGCTCAGGTCCAAAACATCAGATGAATGGTTGGCGCTTCTTGATGCGGAAGACGTGCCCTGTGCGCCTGTATTAACTCGACCCGAAATTCTTGAGAACGAGCAGGTGAAAGCGAATAGGCTTATTCGTGAATATCATCATCCTGNGCTTGGCGATATCCGTCAGCCAAGACCTGGTGCGCGATTTTCTCGCAGTGAAATACGCGATGATCCCGTCGCTCCGTTGCTGGGAGAGCATAGTCGAGAAGTTTTAACTGATCTAGGTGTACCAGATGCAGAAATTAATGCGTTAATTGATGCCGAAGTGCTGATGGCTAGAGATTAGTCTGTGCGTCACTGTTTCCTTGCCCTTGTTCTGATGTTGTCAGGCTGCCAGAGTATGCCGACGCAATTCGCGCTGATTGGCGATAATCCATATGAGGATTACAACATTCCTAAGTACGAACTGATGATCGACGACATTAATGCTCGCGCAGTTGAATGGGTGATACATGTGGGGGATATGAAAAGTGGAGGGAGTGATTGTTCCGATGCCTCATTAGAGGCCATTTATGCNACCAATCAGCAGTTTGAAATGCCNTTTGTTNTGACGCCAGGCGATAACGATTGGTTCGACTGTGCCCGCGAATCTGCAGGTGGTTTTGACCGACTTGAGCGGTTGAGAAAGCTACGCCAAATTTTCTTCTCAGAAGATCCCGAAATAGGTGTTTGGCGGCAGTCCGATGGTGGCTCTGAATATGTCGAAAACATCATGTGGGTAAAAGACAGTGTTGTTTTTGGGACTGTACATCTTGTTGGTATAACGGGGCAGGAAGGCGGCGTTGACGTGCATAACGACATCATGGCTGCCGGTGTTGAATGGCTGCAGCAAATTTTTAAAGAAGCTGAGCGCGTTGAGGCTAAGGGGATTTTTCTGGCGACTCAGGCTGACCTCTTTCCACTTACGGCTGAACCCCATCTACTTGGCTTGCTCTGTCGGGGTTGTCCCAAGGTCAGACCATTTTATGAATTATTTCATGACGCGTTGATTAGCCAGCTACGANATTTTGACAAGCCCGTAGTGCTTGCAGTCGGTGATACACATATATTCCGAGTCGATAAACCTCTATATGATGAGGGGCAACTAGTGGAGCACTTCACGCGCGTTGAAACATTTGGAGCAGAACAGGTCCACTGGGTGCGCGTATCTGTTGACCCTAGGACGCGCGAGGTGTTTTCTTTTCATCAGGAAATTATCCCAAGCAATCGAGGATTGAAGCGGACTAAAACCGGTTTTACCCGTGATCACGCGGCTAAAAAGGAGAAGTAATGGAACTTTACGATGCAATGAGCACGCTGCGAGCGGTCAGGCGACTGCGATCGGACCCAATCGATGATGAAATTGTTCAACGTATACTGACCGCAGCAACCTGGGCACCAACAGGTGGCAATATGCAGCCTTGGCGAATCGTTGTCGTAACGGACGCTGACAAAAAGCAGCGTCTTGAAGATTTGTATCGTCCTCATTGGGATAGCTATCTACCCGGCTATGAGAAAAAAATAGCGGGTGCTCCCGATAGTATCCGTAAACCAGCAGAGCGTGCGATGGAGGCTGGTAACTATCTCGCCAATCATATGCATGAAGTGCCGATGATNGCTGTGTTTTGTTACAACCCTGGAATCATGACTATCACCGACAGCNAACTCGGTCGCCCCAGCGTTGTTGGTGGAGGTTCGGTTTATCCAGCAGTNCANAACTTCCTGTTGGCTTGCCGGAATGAAGGACTCGGCTGTGTCCTTACAACNCTGCTTTGCTATGAAGAAGCAGNTGTGAAACCTCTGCTTGGCCTGCCTGAAGNTTGGTATACCTGTGCACATGTCCCTGTCGGTTATCCTGTGAAAGGCGGGCATGGACCTATCTCTCGTAATAACCTGGAAAAAATGGTCAGTTTCAATGAATGGACTGACTANTTATCAACGCGGTTAATAATCAAACGGACGCGGAGCGCTTAAGTACCAAAACGATTTGGTTTTACTCGTTGCCAAAAGTCGGGGTTGGTTTGCTCGGGATGATGTTTGCGACTTACCTTATGAAATTTGCGACGGACGTGCTATTAATTGCACCCGCAATTATCGGTACATTGCTCGCAGCATCTAGGTTGTGGGACGCGTTATCCGATCCGGTCGTTGGCTACCTTTCGGATAACACCAAATCCTCTGTAGGTAGGCGAAGAGTCTGGCTCTACGCGGCAGCGGTTCCCATGGGCTTGGGCATGGTCATGATGTGGTCCCCGCCACTTTCATTGACAGGATGGATACTGGTCTTATGGATGACCATCGCTTTGCTTCTTTATGAAACGGCGGGTACAGCTTTTTTCGTGCCTCATGGAGCTTTAGGCGTAGAACTGACTCCAAATTATCACGAACGGACTCGCCTTTTTGGATACACACATATGATTTCGGCCATAGGCCTAATTATCGGTTTGGGGTTTTTGCAGCTGATGAACATGGCNGCAGACAAGCGTCTAATGGCGTTTTACCTCTCATTGACAGCTGGCTTAGTGGTCACAACTCTGATCATATGGTCCACTNGCAACCTGTCTGAACGAAGTGATTATCAGGGACGTGGAGGTAGGAAGCCGTTTAACTCTTTTTTAGACGTTTTCAAAAATCCACACGCAAGGCTGCTTCTGATTATGTACGCCATTGAAACTTTCGGGGCGNCGAGTATTAGTTTGCTTGTCCCGTACTTGGTCGACTACGTCATTCCATTGCAAGCTTTCATGGTTTTGTTACTGGTTACCTACGTTATACCTCAGTTTGCTTTTACACCTCTTTTTATTTGGGCGTCCACTAAAGTCGGCAAAAAGCCACTATGGTTTATTGCTTTGCTTGTCGCTTCTCTGATGTTTTTTCTATGCTTTTGGCTTATCACGCCAGGGCAGTTTTCTTACTTTATATGGTTCGGCACTTTTGTTTTCGGTATGTGCGCCGGTGCCGGTGCTGTGGTTTTACCTTCTATTCAGGCGGATATAATTGACTTTGATGAATATCACTCNGGNGAACGCAAAGAAGGCGCTTACTTAGCGGTTTGGAATCTGATCAGAAAAGCGTCAGGATCTGTCGTGGCACTTTTGACNGGATTTGTTTTGCAATTTACTGGCTTTGTGCCGAACGTAGAACAGAGCTANTCGGTTCAATTGTGGATACTGGGAGTCTTTAGCCTTCTGCCCGGAGTCTGCTATTTTGTCGGTGCGATTATTTGGTACCGATTCTCTTTTAACGAAGCTGAGCATGCTGCTGTGAGAGAAGCTCTCTCTCAGCGGTCTCAGAGATAATCAGGATCTCTTCCATCGCGATACGGTGATGTCCTGGACATAATCGCGCTATCCCCCGGTTGCTGGTTTTCGTGTGCTCGTTTTTGTTGGGCGAAACTAGCCAAAATATGTGGGGGNTCTCCATGAATTTCGGTGAAGCCGCCGTTGACGTCGCGGGTATCGAAATAGGCAGCGTTGACATCGTCCGCCCAGAGTTCACAGGCGTTGATAAAGCCCAGATCTAGCATTCGGTTGCGAGCAGCGGCAAAGTCGTTTACTAGACAACCGACATGGTGAAAGCCTTCTTCCCCTTGGCCGTACATGTCTCTGTATATAGACGGCGTNTCGTCGTGTTGCTGGATAAATTGAATATGCGTGTCGCCCAGATATCCAAAGGCGTAAGAGACATCCGCCTCTTGCTCCGTTTCCCGATACTGGAATTTATCGGTTTTGTGGTGCGGCACTAGTATGAAAGGTCCCGCACCATATAGTTGGTGCCACTTNTGAGCAGCCTCTTCAATGTCATTAACAAAGTAAGCGTATTGAAAAATTGGATAGATCATCAGGATACCTCCCTANAAACAGTTTTCAGCCAGTTGCGCATTTCCTGCACAAAGAGTTCGGGCTGTTCAAATGCAGCGAAATGACCTCCTTTGTCGAGATCATTCCAATACTGAATGTTCGTGTAGCGCTGTTCGGCCCAAGAGCGAGGAGTGCGAATTATTTCCTTGGGGTAGCTACTTACGCCTGTTGGTAATCTAACCGAGCTATCTGCTCCAGAGAATGCTGTTCCAAAGCTTTCCCAATAGAGNCTTGCCGATGATGCACCTGTGTTCGTCAACCAGTAAAACATTATATTGTCTATGATCTCATCGCGCTCTAGTACATTTTCCGGATGTCCTTTGCAGTCTGTCCACTGATAGAACTTTTCCAATATCCAAGCGGATTGCCCGATAGGTGAATCGGCTAGACCATAGCCTAGAGTCTGAGGGCGCGTGCTTTGCTGTTTAGAGTAACCGGAGTCCCACTGCTGGTAGAACGCNGCGCCAGCNAGAGCCAACTTGTCAGNTTCATNCGGGTTTTCGCGTGCAGCCTTAGTNGCGCTNGCATTAGGCATATTGACATGGATGCCAACACAATGCCCTTTGTCCTGCATGCCGATTGCAGTTGTAATTGCAGAACCCCAGTCTCCACCTTGTGCAAGGTAGCTGTCGTATCCTATGCGCAGCATTAATGTGTCCCATGCCGCGGCAATTTTCTCCACTCCCCACCCGGTATCTTTTGGTTTCCCTGAAAAACCGTAACCAGGTAGTGAGGGGCAGACTATGTGAAAAGCGTCTTCGGNAGAACCACCATGCTGAGTTGGATCAGTCAGTGGCTTGANGATTTTATGAAATTCTATGATCGAGCCTGGCCAACCGTGTGTAATGACCAGAGGCATCGCATTCGCGTGGCTGCTGCGAATATGCAGGAAATGAATATCGAGGCCTTCGATGTTTGTTATGAACTGGTCATATTGATTGAGGCGTTCCTGGGTTTGATACCAATCGTAATCATTAGCCCAGTGCTCGCAGAACGTTTGGTGATAAGAGAGAGGAACTCCCTGCGTCCAGTCGTCTACGGTTTCAACCTCTGGCCAGCGTGCAGATGTGAGTCGGTTTTTCAGATCCTTTATAGCAGACAAAGGGATGTCTAGTTTGAATGGTGTTACTTGACTCATGCTGACACTCCGGGATCATCCTGTTTGCCCCTGATTAGTTGGCCAGGCAAAGCACCGGTTTCTGTGCCGGCCTCAAAAATTACCTGGCCTGCTTTAATCGTCAGATCAATGCCATCGGCGTTTTGTAGGAACCGCTTACCACCTGCTGGTAGGTCNTTAACGATATGTGGGGTGTGAAGCTTTAAGCGAGAGAAGTCGATAACATTAAGATCAGCTTTATAGCCTTCGGCGATTATTCCGCGATCCAGCAGTGAAAAAAGTTCTGCGGGTTGTCGGGTCAGAAGATGGATGGCTTCTGGTAGCTCCATAATATGTTTCTCTTTAACCCATTTAGTCAAAATATAAATGTTAGCACTGGTATCGCAAATTGAGCCAACATGAGCACCCCCGTCTCCCAGTGCAGCAATCGTGTGGGGATGATTNAGNAATTCTGGAATGTGTTCCGAGAAATTAGCGGCTGGNATATAAATCAGATTGTTGCCATTGTTACCGAGAAAATAGTCATATAACCATTCCATCGGATCTTTATCCTCATTGGCGGCGAGGGTTGCCACCGATTGGCTTGGATTGGGCAGGTAATTGATGGGATCTTCCATGGGATACATGTGCCGGAATCGGTCGTTGAAAATTTGGACGAAAATATGCGGGTTTTCGTTCTCTTCGCTGAGAATCTGTTTTTTTATTTCTGGATCTTTTAGTCNTGCGATCTTATCTTCCCAGGGTAGGTCATTGAGGCGCTGGTAGGTGGGTCGATAGAAGAAGCTGTTCATAGATGCAGGGTGCCCCATGAGCATGCCAACAGGACGGGAAAGGACCTGTGCTCTTATATCTAAACCATCTNTCTGAGCTGACTCGATACGACGTAACTGCTCGTGCCACAGGTTNGGTTGGTTGGCTAGGTCAAGTAGCGTGAAGGTACCTTTGGCCCCTGTCTTCGCAGCTGTTTCTCGGAGCACACTAAATTCGTCTTCGGCATCTTCCCAGTCTGAGATTAACTGGAAGACGCTTCCCTTATCACCTGATAACGAAAGCCCGAGTTCTTTAAGCTCATCAGTAGCTGCTTTATAAGTTGGAACGAATTCGCCTGAACTGCTCCGATGCACCAAGGTTCGGGAGGTTGAAAAGCCAACAGCGCCCGCGGCGATTCCCTCGCCGATTAGCTGCTGCATATGCGCGATGTCCTCGCTAGTTGCAGCTTCACGATTGACACCCCTNTCACCCATNACATAAACGCGTAAAGGACCGTGTGGCAGTAGAACGGCGATGTCGATGTCCCTTGGTCGTTCTTCAAGAGCGTCAAGATATTCCGGGAAAGTCTCCCAGTTCCAAGACAGTCCCTCATTCATTGCTGTGCCCGGAATTTCTTCTACACCCTCCATGAGTTGAACAAGTACATTGTGATCTTCTTTGCGGCAAGGAGCGAAGCCCACACCACAGTTCCCCATCACGATAGTTGTAGCACCCAAGCTTGAAGAGGGTTTCAGATGGTCATCCCAGGTAGCTTGGCCATCNTAATGAGTGTGGACGTCTACAAAGCCTGGCGTAACGATTTTTCCGGTTGCATCGACGACCCGATCCGNTTCACCTTCAATGGTTTTAGCCAGCTTTGCAATCCGACCGTCTNTAACACCGATATCGAGACGGGCAGATGCCACGCCGGTTCCATCAACTACATCTCCGTTCCTGATGATGAGATCAAATCGTTCCATNTCCGTCCCTCTCGTTCCTAAACGTTANGTTTATANCACAGCCGGGCTNTTTCTTTGTCANGACTGTNTTCTTATTGTTTTGCNGCCTCGTTAANAATGNGGTTCAAGACAATTTAGCGNTGNCAGTNTACNTTTGCGAGGGTTACACAAGTTTGCATTACTNNTGATAGGCGATAATTCGGACAACTGATTTATGGCANCTTATCTTNAGTAAAATCCAAGGATAACGTTGTCATAGAATGTAAAAAGCGCCTTCCTCTGGAAAGAGGNGGGGTGGATGAGTGCGACATGGGCTTATTAACGTAACATGGCTTAAATAAATACGCTCTTATCGCCGGGATGTAATGCTCGACTTTTAGAGTAAGGTATTCGAGCATGTAAGCGGAAAGGTATTGGTTCAAAAGCGCATTAAGGAGATCAATTGATGAGTGTTGCAGATTGGATAGATCTTACGGGTAAGGTCGCCCACGTGACTGGAGCNGGTAAAGGTATAGGNCAGGCTATTGCTCNCGCTATGACCTTAGCTGGAGCTGAGGTGATGGTTAGTGATATCAATCCCGATGCGGCGGCAGNTACTGCTAAAGATATAGGTGGGATCTCTATGGCACTAGATGTCAGCGATCGGGAGGCTGTNGAGGCAGCTTTAAATGAGACTGTCAGTCAATTGGGTAGTCTGGATATTCTAGTNAATAACGCCGGCTTGTANTTGGGATATGGTGGTCCAGTAGAGCAAATCACCGATCAGATGTGGCGCGATCTCTGGGCGGTGAATGTTGATGGTGTCTTCTACTGTTGTCGTGCCGCGGCCTCTATCATGAAGTCTCAGGGGGTTGGTGGAAGGATTATCAATATAGCCTCTACACAGACGGTTACACCAGGAGTAGGTGTGACCTATGATGGNTCCAAAGCAGCAGTCGCCCAAATGACTAAAGCCCTTGCTCTCGAGCTTGCACCCTATGGCATTAATGTTAATGCNCTTGCGCCGGGACCAACATGGGTGAACGAAGGTGATGCGCCGCCGGTTGATGCTCAGGTACCAGCAAAAACTGGTGATCCTCTGGCAGATACGGTGGCAGACCGAATTTCTAGGTTACCTCTNGGGCACTGGGGAGATCCTATGGAACAGGGCAAGGCAGCCGTCTTCTTGGCTTCAGATATGAGTTCATTCGTCACTGGCATCTACCTTCCGGTGGATGGGGGCTGGTTAACTCTTTAATAATTATCGAAACCTTTTAGTTGTTCTAAGCGTTAAACTTAAGTTTATGAACTCTACGCCTCAGTTGCTTTCCATATCAGGGATGTCCTGTGCCGGCTGCGTTAGCCGAGTCGAAGGCGCGCTGCGTGAAGTGCCGGGTGTGACCAGNGCCACGGTTAACTTTGCTAGCGAAACTGCATCAGTCGTCGGTTCTCCGTCTTTAGCACAACTCAAGTCTGCGGTTGCTNTAGCAGGNTATGCAGCTGAGCGCTATGAATGGCAGTCGTTAGACGAGCAAGCGGCAAGAGCTAGGCTGGCGCTCCTTTTCGCGTTAGGGCGCTCGAGCATCGCGCTACTTGCTGGCGGCTTTTTGATGCTCGACATGCGCCTTGGCTTCTTACCGGCTCTCGATAATCAAGTGTTTTGGTCCGGAATTGGTGGGCTAGTTTTACTAATTATGTTTGCAGCGGGTGGGCACTTCTTTCGTTCGGCCTTTTCCTCGTTGCAACATAAAACGGCAACNATGGATACCTTAGTTAGTCTTGGAACAGGTACCGCCTGGTTTTATTCGATGTTAGTGATTCTTGTCCCTGCGGCTTTACCGGAGGCGAGTCGACANCAGTTCTTTGAGGCCGCTTTATTTATCATTGGTTTCGTTAATCTTGGTAAAGCATTCGAAACCAATGCNANAGTCCGGGCTTCCTTGGCAATTCAAAAACTTTTCGATTTGACACCCGCTCACGTTGTACGTCTCGTTGACGATACTTCAGAAGTCGTGCCTCTGGCTCTGATAGAGCGAGGTGAGATGTTAAGGATAAGACCTGGTGAATCAGTTCCTGTAGATGGTGTCGTCGAGAGCGGCTTTAGCTCTATTGACCAGGCNATGCTCTCAGGGGAATCCAAGGCACAGGCTGTTCAGCCTGGTGATAGGGTTTTGGCTGGTACGCTTAACCTAGATGGTAGCCTGACTATCCGTTCCGAGGCGGTGGGTGGCGAGACTGTGCTGGGTGGCATAATAAATCTGGTTGCTGAAGCGCAGAATTCTAAACCNCCNATTGCTGAACTCATCGATAGAATCAGTGCGATATTTGTACCGGCTGTCGTGATGCTCTCGGTGATCACTTTTTTCGTTTGGTTATTCNTAGGTCCGGCACCCCAACTGTCATTTGCGTTGGTCACCGCGATGAGCGTGCTGATAATCGCGTGTCCTTGTGCGCTGGGTTTAGCTGTACCGATGTCGATTATGGTGGGACTCGGTCGAGCCGCGGTCAAAGGGCTGCTGGTCAGAAATAGTAAGGTGCTTGAGCCTACCGCAAAGCTTGATTTACTTGTGGTGGATAAAACAGGGACTCTGACTTGTGGTAAGCCTGTTGTTACGTCGATTCACGATCTTGATGCTGAGGCGCTCTCAATTGCTTTAGCNCTNGAAGTTAGATCAGAGCATCCCCTTGCAGATGCTATCAGGGNCTTTTGCGAGGAGCGATCGGTCGTTGAGGCAAAATTGGAGGAATTTGCGAATCATCCCGGCCGCGGAGTCTCGGCTCGACACGGGAATATGAGGGTCGTTTTAGGCAGCGCTGCCTTGTTACAGGATTTCGGCATCGAATTGAAAGTTCATGAAAGGCATGANTCGACCGTCAGTTATCTCGCACNCGGTGATGAGGTCTTAGGTTACTTTTTGTTAGAAGATCAGTTGCGGCATGACACCGCGAACGTACTGCAAGAGTTGTATGGNCAGGGCATTGAAGTGGTAATGCTAAGTGGTGATAGGCAGGAAGTCGTAGACCAGATAGGGCAGTCTTTGAACATAGAGACTAGAATAGGAAATTGTCTGCCTCAAGACAAAGTCAGCTATGTTATTGATCAGCAAGCGCAGGGTCGAATAGTTGGAATGGTGGGCGACGGTATAAATGATTCGGCGGCGCTAGCAAGAGCAGATGTGGGATTTGCTATGGGCCTAGGTTCCGATATCGCGAAGGAAAGTTCGGATGTTGTCCTGATGGAAGGTTCACTCAACGGTATTGTCAAGGGTATTGCTCTCTCAAAGCAGATTACTCGGAACATCAGACAGAACCTCTTCGCTGCTTTTGGCTACAACTTGGTCCTGGTTCCAGTTGCAGCGGGGGTTGTTTACCCCATCACAGGCCTGCTTGTTGATCCAGCTTTAGCGGGAATGGCCATGGCTCTTTCGTCCGTGAGCGTAGTATTAAATGCGAGCCGTCTTCGCTTTACCTAAACTTCATGTACCATGATCGTTTTTCTGTCGGAGATACGTCATGGTTAGTATTGTAGGCAACGTAAAGCCAGAGGACGATTTAACGCACCCCTTGGGTCCAGAACAAAATTTCAACGAATCCGTCTACTTCAACTTTTTTGACCGCCAAAAGGGTCGAGGTGGTTTTATTCGGATAGGTAATCGTGCGAATGAAGGTTATGCGGAGATGACTACCATCATCTTTGATGCGGATGGNTCTGTCCTGTTCAACTACAAGAAACCGGATATCGACAACAATGATGAATGGAATGCGGGGGGGGCAAGAGTAGAGATTTTGACGCCAGGCGAACAGATCCGAACGGTTTATGATGGTTCGCTGCTGCACATGCTTGAGCCTCGTGACATGCAGGACCCAGGCAAAGCCTTCAAAAAAAACCCGTTCAAGAAGGTTACGCTCGATCTCATGCATTTTGGAGTAGGTCCAATGTATGGACATGTCGGCGATGCGAGCGATAGCAATGATTTTGCTCGTGCGCATTATGAGCAGCATATGCGGGTCGAGGGCACACTGCAGGTCGAGGGATCTGAACCGCTAGCTATATCGGGGCATGGCTTGCGTGATCACTCGTGGGGTCCACGTTACTGGCAATCGATACGTTCTTATCGTTGGATTACAGGTAATTTTGGCGATGATCTGGGTATGGTTTTGTCTGTCGTCGGTGATCGTCAAGGCGGTATGTTCCATCGTGGCGATGAATTTATCCGAATTACTAACGTCGATCTGGAGACGGATTACGAACCGGACACAAGTTTTCACCGTGCGATGAGCGCGCGGGTTGAGCTGGAGAATGGTGAGAGTCATTTGATCGAAGGCCGAGTTAAAAATTTCATCCCTTTGCGTAACCGGCGGTCAGAAGCCGTGACCTATATTTGTGAGGGTATGACAGAGTACCAACTGGATGGTGAGCGAGTTGGATATGGTCTTAGCGAGTACCTTAACCAGCCTGGGGATGATATTTGATGCAAGAGATAACGAATCGACACGGGGAAAAAATCACCGTCGACGACGAAAACCAGATACTCGACACCGTTAATCGATGGTTGGAAAAAGATGTCCGGGATCAGATCTTGGAATTAGAGCATGCCGATGCTTATCCGCACGAGATGGTCGAACAAATGAAAGATTTAGGTTTGTTCGGTGCGACAATTTCGCAGGATTACGGAGGGATGGGTTTACCTAGTCAAACCTATGCCAAGATAGTTACCACGATTTCAGAAGTCTGGATGTCGCTTACAGGGATTTTCAATTCTCATCTGATTATGGCGGCAGCGGTTGAGCGTTTTGGCACAGAGGAACAAAAATCTAGATTGTTGCCTCGTATGGCCTTAGGGGAGCTGCGGGGCGGATTGGCGCTGACTGAGCCTGATTGCGGTACCGATCTCCAGGCTATAAGGACGCGAGCAGTACGCGATGGTGATGAATATGTTATCGATGGCACAAAAACATGGATTTCTAATGGTCTTGAAGGTAACTGCGTCGCCTTGTTGGTTAAGACTGATGTAGATATCCAGCCAAGACATCGTGGCATGAGCCTGTTTCTCGCAGAAAAAGGTCCAGGGTTTTCTGCTTCAAAAAAACTGAAGAAATTGGGCTATAAGGGTATTGATTCTGCCGAACTGTTATTCGAAGGCTACCGTATTTCTCCAGATAACCTGATCGGTGGTAAAGAAGGTGAGGGTTTTCTTCAGACTATGGGAGGTCTTGAACTCGGGCGAATTAACGTTGCCGCAAGAGGGGTCGGGGTCGCGAACGCTGCATTGAAAGATGCGACTTCCTATGCCCAGATTAGAGAGACTATGGGTAAACCGATTGGTCAACATCAAGCCATTCAGCTTAAGCTTGGCGATATGGCGACGCGATGCCATGCTGCTCGCCTATTGGTTGAGGACGCAGCTCGTTCTTATGATCGCGGTGAGCGCTGCGATATGGAGGCTGGAATGGCAAAGTTGTTTGCGTCTGAAGCCGCCATGGAAAATGCCGCAGAATGTATGCGTATCCATGGCGCATATGGTTATTCTCAAGAGCTCCATGTTGAACGCTACTACAGGGATGCGCCGCTGATGTGTATTGGTGAAGGAACCAACGAGATGCAGCGCATAATCATTGCCCGGCAACTTATGGAAAGAAACCCTGGATGAAGCTAGATGGTATCAAGGTTCTTGATCTTTCCCTGTTTCTGCCTGGTCCAACCCTTACGCAATTGATGGCGGACCAAGGTGCGGACGTTATTAAGCTTGAGCCTACTGGCGATGGTGAACCAAATCGACATATCGGTCAGAAACGTGACGACGTTTCGGTCTATTTCGCGAACACGCATCGCGGTAAGCGTAGTCTGCAGCTCAATTTAAAGCACGAATCAGGGCGAGAATTAGCACATCGGCTGATCACCGAGGTCGACGTTGTCATTGAGGCTTTTAGGCCTGGCGTTGCTAGCCGACTGGGGATGAGCTACGAAGATGTGGCGCCGCTCAATCAACGACTTGTTTACGCTTCTCTTTCTGCGTTCGGACAGTCAGGGCCATATGTAAACAAGCCTGCCCATGACCTGGCAACGGAAGCTTACGCGGGCATATTGAGCGTTAATCTTGGGAATGATGGAAAACCTGCACTGCCTGCGATACCAACTGGCGATATGTTGGCGGCAACTTTAGGGCTGTCGGCGGTTCTAATGGCTTTATTGCGTCGCACAGAAACCGGTCAAGGTGATTATATTGATCTGGCTATGATGGACTCGATGATTGCTTGTATGCCCAATTCGATGGGTCGGGCGTTTGCCGATAAAGAAGCTCCTATCGTCAAAGATGAGCGTATTTGGGGTGGTAGTGCTATGTACAATATCTATGAGACTCAAGATGGCAAGTATGTGGTGTTGGGTGCGTCGGAGATTCATTTTGCGCGAGCAGTGCTGCGCAAGTTTGGTCGGGAAGACCTTCTTGCCTATTGCGAACCTCCACCCGGGAAACAGCAGGAGCCTGCTAGAGTTTTTTTCCGAGAAATTTTCGCGACTCAGGATCAGGAGTATTGGATCGATTGGTTTGACAGTGTGGATGCTGCCTTTGCCCCGGTCAAAGACTTGCGCGAGGGACTTGATGATCCGCAACTTCGTTTTCGCGAGATGATCGTCGAGGATGACTTAGGACAGGAACATATAGGTATGCCTATCAAGTTTCTAAGAGAACCTGGTCAAATAAACTTCGTGGCGCCAGACCTCGGTGAACACAATGAAGAAATTTGTCGGGAGTTAGGATACTCAGATCAAGAAATCCAGGAACTCAAAGTTTCAGGAGTTCTTAGCTAAACAGCAGCTACCAAGCGCTAATGATCCTTTTGCTCTTCAGCGTCGATTGAAAGTTTGGTGATTAGCNGGATATCTNTGCTGACGCGCCACAATCGNTAAGCGAGTAGAATTGCAGCGACGCCGACACCTGCGGCTAGACCAAGCCAAAAACCATAGACGCCGTCTAGGCCTTCCAGATAACCAAAGCCGAAAGTAATTCCGATAGGTAGACCGATAACCCAGTAACTTACCAGTGCGATGAACATTGGAATGCGTGTGTCTTTGTAGCCTCGTAAGGCACCGACAAATGTTGCCTGGGCTGCATCGAANAAGAGAAAAAACNCGACGAACAAAAGTAGTGNAGCAGCTAGGCCTGCGACGGCGGTTTCCTTAGTATAGATTGCTACCATATCGGCTCTTAGCCAGTAGATGATTAGTGCCCCAAGTATCGCGATACCAGCTGAAGTAGCGACGGCTATTACTGCAGTAGATCGTCCTNCCGTTATTTCTCCNGCACNTATCCGATAACCTATTCTTATTGTCGCTGCCATACCAATCGCCATAGGAGGCATGAAAAAAATAGCGTTAAGGTTCATAGCGATATTGTGCGCGGCGACAACNTCCGCACCGAAGCGGCCCAGTAAAAGCGTTGTGAATGAAAAGAGTCCCATTTCAGCGAAAATAGTTGTGCCTATAGGTATTCCAATTATTAAAAGTGGCTTGATTCGAATCCAGCTTGGCCAGGAAAACCTGTCTCGCCAACCCGTAATCTTGAAGCGGCGGTGAAAGACGACAAACAAAACAAGAAAGAACTGTAACCACATGACTATTGCCTGAGCTACNNCACANCCCACACCTCCCATTTCTGGGAAACCAAACTTGCCGTAAATCAAGACATAGTTTAGCGGTATCTTTAGTAGTAACGCGCTGATGGCAATNAGTAAGGCGGGGCGAGTGTAACCCATACCATCGGCGAGAAACCTAAGGCAGAAAAAACACATTAGAGCGGGTAATCCCAGTGATGCCATTTTTAGATAGGGCACTGAGATCGCGACGGCTATAGGGTCTACACCCATTAACCGGTAAGCAGGTTCGATATTATTGAGTAAAATAACAACAAAGAATCCGCCGAAAACGGCAAGCCAAAGTCCCTGACGTATTACACTACCGATTTCATCGTAGCGCCGGCTTCCNTGTAATTGGGCAACAGTTGGGGTGATGGCTTGCAGAACACCCATAACTAGAATCATAGCCGGCCACAAAATGCTTGAGCCCAAAGCGACACCTGCTAAGTCAGCAGATGAATANCGCCCGGCCATTATGGTATCGGCAACGCCCATACCCATCTGAGCTAGTTGCGCTCCCATCAGGGGAATGGCTATTTGATAGAGTTGTCTGGACTCNNTGAGGATGTCCTTTGAAGACTTCAAATCAGGCGCTGGATTCCTCGGATTGCATTACATCGTAGATCCGTTGTTGAAAGTACCACCGCCCATCGACCTTGACGTAGTCGTCTTCATATTTACCNGTAACAGTGCGTTTCACGCCATCCTTTTGGTGAAGGAATTCCTGCTGGTACCAAGTCCCATGTGCCTTTTCNCCCTCAACGGCGATTGGTCCAGCTGACGCGAAAAAGCCAACAAATTCAAAAGCACTCATCGCTTGCTGCCATACTGGGAAAAAATTTTCTTTTCCACTGACGGGGCCTACGCCAGGNAGGTGCCAGGTAGCATCGTCTCGCCAGTTATCGGCCCACGCGTCGCCGTCGAAGCGCATTACTGCGTCGTTGTAGGATTCGACGAGTTCGCGGATGGCGATTCTGTCTTCCAAAGGACCGGAACTGATCATGATTACTCTCCAAAACTCTGTTCTGATGCTTCGATCAAAGCATGNGAGGCAGAGTATTGCCAGTTTTTTCACTATTTGTCACTTTGTTGACAGAATCTGCCAAGAGAAATGTCAGCTTTTTCTTTTTTAATTAGCGCGTTGCCAGCTGTGGATTTAGTCCCATATTCAACTCAACGATAACGCGTCTATCGAAAAAGTTACCTTCCATAGTTTCTTGATGGTCTTGTGGCTGACTCTCTCCAAATGCGATGCTAGANATCTGGTCCGAATGCACTCCATNACTAACAAGGANCTGTTCAATCGATTGGACCCGTTGGTAGGAAAGCCTTTCATTGTANTGCTCGTTNCCTCTTCGGTCGGCGTGACCATAAAGATTAACGCGGGCGTCTCGGTCATCTTTAAGGCTTTTTGCTATGTTGCTTAACTCGCTACTGTATTGTTCCTCNATGTCGGTTGAGTCGGTACGAAAAAATACTGGAAGGCGGCTCTNCTTGACNTGTTTCTNTTGTTGTAGCAAGAGTGTATCGATGTCTTGGTTGAGCTCGGCAACGAGGTTCGTCTTCTCTAGGTGCAATGCTGACAGCTCATCCTCTGTCCTCATCAAGCTGTCACGGAGCTCACGATTTTCGCGTTTTTGGGCAAAAAAGGTTCCGATCAACTCGCCGCCAAGGACGGCGCCACTGAAGCCTCCGATTGGTCCCCCAGCGATGGCCCCAATAATGAGACCGCTTGCAGCTCCTCTGGTCCTTTCAATCTCGGGGGGGGCTCCTGCTAACGATGTGTGTGAACCTAAAATTAAGCTTAGTCCGATTAAAAAAATAGTTAGTTTCATGTTTTATTCCTTTTCTTCTGATAATTGTGTTTTTTGCTTCTTTCGATGCGTAAGAACAGCTTTAGTGTGTTTCGCAGTCGCCGCGCGATCGATAAATTTGTTGAATCAAAACGCCACGGATATGCAATTAGACGTGCCAACTAAGGCTTTTATGGGGGTAATATGAGGAAAATCTGTGATCGAATCTGTCAGGAATCGGGCAACATATGACTGCGTACCGCCTCGCGATAGTTGAAGATGATGAGTTATTGCGCGCTAACTACAGTGATGCCTTAACCGCTCAGGGTTTTATTGTTGAATCTTTTCCAGATAGGGAAGGGGCGATGGCAGTATTCCAGTCGAGATTGCCCGATCTTGTTATTATCGATATTGGCCTTGGGTCTGAGGTCGATGGAGGCTATGCAATTTGTCAATGGTTGAGGCAGCGCTCTAAGACGTTGCCAATTCTGTTTCTGAGCGCAAGGGACAGTGACATCGATATCGTTAGCGGGCTCCGTATGGGTGCGGATGATTATCTAACCAAACCAATCAGTCTTGTTCATCTTGCTGCCCGGGTGACTGCTCTTTTTCAAAGAATTGAAGCGTTGAGCGCTGATCAGGATTCAATCAACGACGTTACATGCCTTGGTGAGTTGGAATTAGATGTCGCTAGACTAACTTGCCACTGGGTCGGCGATAGCGTTGATCTAACCTTGACGGAATTTTGGATGGTCGCTTCTCTGGTGCGGCGACCAGGACATGTCAAAGATAGAGATCAGCTTATGCAGGAGGCTCAGTTGTTTGTTGATGAGAATACTGTGACTTCGCACATCAAACGGATCCGGAAAAAATTCAAGTCACTAGATCCCGGTTTTGATCGGATCGATACGGTNTATGGAATGGGTTACCGCTGGCGTGATGACTAACGCTGTATTTCGTCGTTGTTTAGCTTTTACGGTGCTGTTACTGCTGGGGTCGCTCCTGATTTGGCTATCTCTTAGCGGTCTTGAAACAGTTGCTCGCCAGGATCACCAGGGTGTTCTGAGGGCGGAGGCCGAACAATTGGCGCTTATATTACGTGGTGATCAGCGATTCCTGCGAGAAGTCGACGAGCGCCGAGCGATTAGCTATTACTTTGATAGTATTAGTGTGCGGCCGGTATTGGACGGCCTCGATGATGATTGGTCAGTTTTGGGCCTGACTGAAATAACGAGTTCGCCACGAAATGAGCATTTGGCTAATCCAACTTCTCTGGTTTATGACCTAAAACTAGCAGCTGACCTAAATTTTCTGTACTTGCACTATCGAGTCAAAGATGACTCGGTCGTTTTTCGGAANACTGCCNGGAATGCTCTGCACCGTGCTGATCACATCCAGATTAGTTTGATCGACCAATATAACCAGTTCAGGCGATTCACGCTAGCGACTGAGGCACCAGGATATATTGAAGCGAACGAAGTTGGCAAAGGTCTAAAAGTACTGCGGAGTATGCCCTCTATCACAGGACGTTGGCTGCTTACTAAAGCAGGCTACAATGTTGAAGTTCAGATACCCAAAGAGTTGCTTGGACTACGTTTTTCGACATTGATCGCCGATGCTGATGACTTGGGCTTGAGGCCATGCTGCTACATTGGCAGGAGTGATACAGAACAGCCAGATCAGCTTGGCTATCTCGTCGAGCAACCGACACCACTAGCAAAACTAGTAGCAGAACTAGGTAGACCCATAGAACTCTCTAATCCCGCNGGACTAATNCTTGCTAGAGGCAAGGAGTGGCCAGACGAATCCTATATGCAGGCTATCGTTCCCATTAAGGAAGACTCTTTACTTCTTGGCTATGTCTCTTTGAGAGAGTCTACGGTTGCGATGGAAAAAGAATGGGCAGAACGCAAGGTTCTCCTTGCCACGTTTGCCTTGATTATTTTTTGTCTGATTTTAATCTATGGTTGGTATTCTGATTACAGTGCTAAACGACGTAAGGATAAGCTAGTCGCTGAACTTGATCGGGTCACTAAATACAATAATTATCTTGAGCGTTTCGCTAGCCGTTTGAATCANGAACTACAGACCCCAGTGTCCATTGTCCGATCTTCTTTAGAACAGCTGGATAGTGAGACGCCAGACCGAGTTTACTTAGAACGAGCGACTGAGGGTTTGCGAAGGTTGTCCAGTATCTTGAATAAAATGTCTGAGGCGAGACATCTAGAAGAGACACTCGATGAGGACGAAATCATTCGTTTTGATCTGGTTACCGCTGTTAAAGGATGCTTTGAAGGCTACCGATTGGTTTACCCCGAATACGAACTCGATCTCATCGTCGAGTCGAGCGAAATACCGGTGACCGGTATTCCTGAATTGATAGCGCAAGGTCTNGATAAGATTGTCGACAATGCAGTTGAATTTTCAACAGATAAAAAAGTATGGGCTCGAGTTGGTATCNAAGGAGAAAATGCAGTGATTAACCTNAGAAATGAAGGACCTACTTTGCCTGGTCCTGAATCGGTTGATCTCTTTGAATCGATGGTTAGTGTNAGGAATAGTGCTACGCATCACCTTGGTATGGGCTTATACGTTGCCAAAACCATANTTGAGTATCACGGTGGTTCGATAACNCTAAAAAACAGTGATGATAANCGAGGTGTGGTCGCCGAGATCCGTTTGCCTATTTTGCGCTTGACCTCTAAGTTATTACCCCGCNNCTGACGANTCAGTNACAGGCAGAAGCATTCCGATTCAAATAATATCNCGTTTGTCCTCGGGAAGTTTTTGTCGACTCTCATTATTGAACTAGCAGCTTTTGGTCCTAGATTACCAAAGTCGAACAATATTTGAGTCGATTGATTCTTNCTAGGTAACNTCTTTTAAGTCACCAACAAAATANAAGAGATTTTATTATGCGCATGAAGATTATTATTTTTGCTCTGNTGTTTCCGTTAACCGTCCTTGCTGATAACCATTCTGCATCGGTTCCGGCTGAAACTTGGAANTGTTCGCTAAACGCTGGTAAGACGATCGATGATGTCTTAGCTATATCAGCGGCTGTGGGAGCTTGGAGTAAGTCCAAGGGTTTAAGCGACGCACAGTGGATTTTCACCCCATCCAGTGGTGACATGTCAGATCAAGGAAGATTTGTTTTGATGACAGCTTGGGGAAATTGGACTGAGATGGGTAACGCGCTCCAGGGTTTTTTCGGGGATGGTGAAGGTAATCAAATATTCGCTGACTTTAATGAAGCTGCAACCTGCGAGTCNCGAAACTTTTGGACTGTGCAAAACCCTTATGATCATTTGTCTAATTAATAGTAGAGGCGAGTCATTATGAAATTGATTTTTGGCGCNGGACTAANTTTATTTTGGTTNGCTGTTTCGTCCCTCGCTAATGCTTTCGAGGTTGACGGCGACGAATTAAATTTGAATGGATCTATAAGCTCGATAACGTTGACGGAATCGGGTGGTGAGATCAATGTGGTATCAGACAATGAGAGATACGGAAAAACCTGGCTCACATACAACCTNCGGCTTTCCAATCCGAATTCATCGGATCAGGGCTCTTTNGCCGGGAGAGCAACGGCCATAGATGCTGACGGTAACCGAGCGAGCTCAATTCGGCAGGGAGTTTGGTCGAGGAGTGGTCATGTTTATTCTTTTATGTCTTTAGATGATGCTAGTGATGGTAATCAGTACCTATGTATAACAGAAATGGACTTAATGACGGATAAGGTCGAGATGCGCTTCTATCCTAAATGACTCATGTCGAAGAGTTTTNAAGTTATGGTGTGGGCTCATCAAAAANATTAAAAGGAAGGAACAAATGAAAGGAATCATCTTTAAAAACAAACTTTATTGGGGCTTACTCATCTCTTTGTCTTTGGTTGCAGGCNCGCTTCAGGCAGATAATCATNGTGAGTCGGAAGCTTCTCAGCAGGCAGTTGCTCAGTTGCTGACTTTCTGCACTTTGAATGATGGAAAAAAAATGCAGGATGCTGAGGCGTTAGGCCCTNTGTGGGGAGAGTTTTTCGAAGAACAAGGTATGNAGCAANTGNCTGTTCANGCGANGCCGATGTTTAGCTCGGGAGAAGGTCCGGACTTTTTCTTCATGAATTTTTTACCTTTCGGCGCCTTGAACGACTTTTTCGGCACGATTCAATCCGAGGGCCAAAAGGAGCTGGCAGCGACGATGAAAGTTGCCAGTTGTTCTCGCGCCCTTCACGCATTCAGGGGCCTATATTACTCGCCGACGATGGGTGAGAACGACGTTGCCTACATGCATCTAAGCGGATGTACTCGTAACGAAGGAGTTGAGTGGGCGGACATAATGCAGCAAGCACAGGGCATGGCCGGGCGGCTTGAAGAAGGCGAATTTAAGGGGCTTTTAGGTATTTCTTTTCCGCAATATGGATCACCGGTAGAGTCTGATTTCGTGCGGTTTCTTGTCATGCAGGATATGAATGTTCTGGGTCAGGTCGGTAATTACTACGCGAATCAGAGAGGCTGGGAACAGTCTGAAAAGTATGAAGAGGAATATGCACAGTGTTCTCAACCTTCTATCTGGGCGGGCACGACGATAAATAGACCACAGCGAAATTAGAAAGTAACGGGTTTGCTTAGTTTCTTTGCAAACTCGTTCTTCGCGCTCCTCTCTGAATCCAGGGTAAGTGAGGGAATTAAGCTTACTCTAGATTCAGGGTTTTCTTTCGGAGGATGCTAAGGTTTGATTAATCGTCGGAAGGATAGCTCTGAGGAGATGTAAAAAAATGTCTTGGGAAGCAATAGGGGCGTTGGGAGAAATAGGTGGGGCGATAGCAGTCATTG
>NZNP01000075.1 GCA_002694945.1 Gammaproteobacteria bacterium | reverse complement strand
TCAAATCAGCATCCAACTCAAGAACAAATTAATCAATTAATGAGCCAGGCGATGCAACGGGTTTGGCAAGAAGCTATGATAGCAAAGCATTCGATTAATGAAACTATGCCTAGGTTGCGAGAAGAACTGCTGTCAAATCTCTGCTCTTCTGCTCCGTCATCCTATTTTGTAACTCATGCAGATTTGTCTGACAGCTTAACTAATGCAAGCAATACTTCTGCTAGTGTTTTTGTTTCAACGGATAATCAGGCAAGCTGGATACAAAATGATGATGTTAATTTAATTGGTTCTCCTGGTTATGAAACAACATGGGGGGCTACTACTGCAACAAATGGAGGAAATGATGTTGCGTGGTATTTATCTGGTTCTTTAGATTCTGAATCTTTAGGGTTATCGTTTGGGCAGGTTACTGTTTCTCAATCTCCATTTAATGCAAACAATACTTGGCCTCCATCAAATAATTTATATGCTACGGTTGCAAACGATGCAACAGGAGAAACGGGATCAGGGCAAGATATTACCAACCTTAGGGCTACGTATAGCGATGACAAATTATTTGCATCTGTTGGCTTAAATGGCTCTTGTTGTGATGAAGGAGGTTTTTTTGGACCTTGGAACTTATATGTAGTTGCTGTTGTTAATCCTGATGCAGCAAACCCTGTGGCGTATGCATATGGATATGGAAGCGGCGGGTTTGGCCAGCTATATCCAGCTATTTATAAAATTGACGGAGACCTAACAACTGGAGAGGTAGGCGGATTTGAGGTTTTGTCAGAAAACTTTGATTATTCAACAGCTGGCAATCAAATGCAAGCATCCTCTCTATTAAGCATTATTACTAATGATGCAGATTGGGGCGTGTGGCCAAATTCGTTTAATGGCGTCGGCCTTGTTGGCGTGACTGTGTCTGCCGGGCTGTCCGGACTAGATATTTCAACTGAAGTTTTAGATACCTCTGATGTTGGTGTTTTGGTTTTAAGCACGCAAACTCAAACTGGAAATTCTGCCCCTGTTTTAACAAATCCTACTTTTGCAAACGGTGTATTAAGCATTACTTACAGCGATGCAGATAATAATCTTTCTACCTCTAGTGATGTTTTTATTGAAGATATGGGATTTACCATGATACCGGATGGGCACACATACTCTGATGGGGTTGTTTTTTCTGCTGATGTTGGAAACATGCCCGGCTTAGCGACTTTTCAATTTAGCGATGGCGCAGATACCGTGCAGCTGGAATTTGACTTTGGCGGGAGCAGCGGAGGATGTCAGCTAGCTGGAGATGTAAATGAAGATGGCAGTGTTAATGTTTTAGACATTGTGCTAACTACAAATCTTATACTGTGTACAGACTGCCCTGATAATTATAATGCATGTGCCGACTTAAACGGCGACGAAGGGCTAAATGTGCTAGATATTGTTCTTATGGTTAATTCTATTTTGGGAAATTAATATAATTCTACTATAAACATAAAAAAAGGGAGCCTAAAGCTCCCTTTTTTATTCCATTCTTTTTAACAAATTCTTAATCAATCATATCTTCATCGCTAGACAATAAATCNTCTAAATTGATTTCTCCGTTTGNATTCATTGTTTTGGCTAAAGCAACAAACATTGCTTGAGATTTTTCTAAATCTTTTTTAGAAATTGGCTGATTGTATTCTTCATACATTTTTTGCTTTCGCTTTGGTAAATACGTTAAAATATTTTCTATTACTGAATCATCATATCCCTTGCACGCTTTTGCTAGCTCNTCAACATCAACCTCCGGATTGCGCCAATAAATTCGCATAATGTGCTCTGGCATTTCTAATAAGTCATCAAATGATAAAAAGTGTTTTTTNATTGATAAATATAGCTCCGGATCATCCGTAGATATTTGTTCTAAATACTGCTGAGCTTCATCGGCTCCCATTTGATTTAAAATTGTTGCAATGCTTNTTGCTCCGCCCCTAGTAAACTCTTTTGGCCCTGGCAAAAATGAAACTTTGTTTTTTAACTCTTGGGCCACATTTACTACTCCCTCTAGCGGAATCTCACTTAACTTACCTAGCTCCATTATAATGCTATGCTTAGTTGTCGCGTCAAATCTATCTAATAGTTGCATTTTTCTTTTGTCGCTTAGCTGGTCTAGCGCTAAGGCCACAACCTTTGGCGGCTCTGTATTTATTAAATAAAAAGTTTGTTCGTCATTAAGTTTGTGCAAAAAAGAAAACAACTGATTTTCTGAACTACTCGTTGAATGATATTGCTTGCTCATCATTTTAAAATAATATTCTTCTAATATATTCTTTTTTATAGACACNGGAATATTTTGTAATTCTCGAGATCTAATTCTTATTCTCATCATNTCTGCTTCTGAAATGTTTTGGAACATGCTTAAAGCCAAAGCTTCTCCAAGAATTTGAAACAAAATTGCTGCNTTGTCTAGTCCTTGTAACTCGTTGTTTTTTTCCATATTCTTTGCCTATTCTTTATTGTCTTGTTCTTCGTTATCTTCTTCTGCAGCGCCATCGNTTAACCAGTCTTGTACAATTTGATTTGCACCGGATTTTTCACTTACGCTCATCGAAACAGCCGACTGCCTTAATGATTGAAGTTCTGATTTTTGCACNTCTTCGTTTTCATTGGCTGATGTTTTTGAAAATGTTATATTTTCTGAAACATTAGGTGGGGTTCCGCTGTTTTTAGGTTTTAAATAAACAGTCTTTTTGTTTTTTGTAATCATAAAAAACAAAATTAATAATAACAAAATAACAGCAACAATCATTAAAATCATTTGGCTTGACATGCCTGAATTCAATGGAGTTGGCCTTTTGGTATAAAGGTCAGACCTGGTTTCATCTGATATTGGCTGACCGCTTGCGCCCTCTCCTTGTATTTGCATTTTAATTAAGCCAAGCAGCTCTTTTTTTGTGTTTTCTTCTGACTCAATCCTTCCNCTTAATGCTTCATCCAATTTAATNGANGTCAAAACATAGAGAGANTCTTGNTTGGCCCTATACTGCCTATCAATTTTTTGNAAATTNGCCATTCTTGTCGAATCATCGAGCCTTCTTANTTTTTCTCTATCTCTTGCNTGCTTTTCCCATTCAGACCGCGCATCTTCTGAAGATGCNANCTGNTCTTCNANTTGTTCAAATCTCCANTTTTGTAGCCTCTGTTCTGCAGAGCGCCTTTCCTCTTCTAANGATTCTATNTTTTCTAANAANTCATCATATCTGCTGCTNCTCTTTCCNTCAGATAAAAAATTAATTGTTTCAAATTTAATTTATAAAAAATTAATTGTTTCAAATTTAATGCAGTCTTCGCAGTCTGATATTTCGGGCATGTTTTTTAAAACAAGTGTTTTAATGTTTTGCTGAAGGCTTCCTGTAGATATTTTTTCATCAACATAGATTGTTATTTCTAAGCCATATAAAAAATACTTATCTGTTGAGTACTGAAAGCTTGATTCATTCAACTTGGGCTGGTAGATTGTTTGTTTGGTTGGAATGCTTGGCATTTCTAGGCCTGGAATTAACGTATACGGATACATTGATTGTTCTTCTTTGTTCATTCCAGATTCATTAAGCGACCCAACAGAAAGCGGCTTAAATTCAAGTCTAGCATTTACAAGAATTAAATATTGAGATTCATCAAGAAACTTGTCAACCGTTTTTTCGACTTTTTCTCTAATAGCATTTTCAACATTAACTTGCTGGGTTAGCAAGTCTGCCTTTTGAGAAAAGACTAAAGATAAAAATAAAGTAAAAATTATTGTCATTGCTTTTATGTTTTTCATATACATTGTCTCCTAAAAACTTTAATTGTTTGTAAACACAATTTTAATTCTTCTGTTTTGTTGTTTTTGACTTGCCGTTGAATTGCTTTCTGCAATTATTCTGTCGTCAACTTTTCCACTTCTAACATCATACCAAGATACATCTGCGGGCCACCTATCTGCGTAACCAGAAGCCTGCAGCCTGCCAGAATTTACACCCTTATTAATTAAATAATTTACAACATTTGAGGCTCTTGCCGCAGATAATTCCCAATTTGTTGGATATATTTTTTTCAAATCTTTTGGAATGGGATCNGNGTCTGTATGCCCNTCAACGATAACCATTCTATAGTCGTTTTTATTAGAAAGCGTTTCTATCGCAACCTTATCTAAAACAGCTTTTAGCGTTCCTCTAATTTTAGTGCTTCCAGTATCAAAACAAATATCTCCATTTAAATCAATTGCTGCTCCGCGCGGATCTTGAATAACGCTGGCAACGTTTTGCAACTCTAGCTCTTCTACTATTTCTTCAAATTCTTGTTTTATCTCATTTTGAGATTGAATAATGCCTTCAAGCCCAGCCTCTTGTTTCATTGCATCTTCTACTTGAGACATTTTAACCGGGTCTGGAGAAGACATGGCAAANAACATTACAAAAAAGGCAAACAGCAAGGTCATCATATCTGCATATGTTAGAAGCCAAGGCTGATCGCCTCCTTCTGTTTTTTCTGGCTGACTATATTGAGGCTCGCTACTCATCGTCTTTATAAAATTGTTTTCTTTCATCTGGCGTAATATGTGAAGTAAGCATGTCTTTTACATCTAAAGGATGTCTTTTTTGCCAAATTAAAAGCAACCCCTCTATCATTAATTTGTGGGCATCTGCATTTTCTTTGTTTCTTAAGTCTAATTTTTCTGAAAAGGGATTAAAAATTAAATTTGCCAAAACAGAACCATAAAAAGTTGTCAAAAGGGCAACAGCCATCGCGGGCCCCATTGCTCCAGGNTCTCCACCCATATTAAATAACATAAAAACAAGCCCAATTAAAGTCCCAACCATTCCAAAGGCCGGAGAAAAGGTTCCNAGGGTTTTCATTAAGTCAGACTCATGCGACTCTCTATTATAACGAAATCTTTCTCTTTGGTGTAAAATTTCTTTTAAATCATCATACTTAATTCCGTTGTTAATAAAAACAAGCCCATCTTGAATAAACGGAGTTTTAATTGAACTTATATGTCTTTCTAGCTCCGCTGGACCTTTTTTGTTTGCCTCAGCAGAATCAATTAGCTCCTTTACCAGGTCTGGTAATATATATTTTGGCTTTGTTACAACAAATTTAATTAATGTAAAAACTCTTAGAATTTCTTTTAATCTAAAGCCTACTGCTGTTGCTGCAAGAGTTCCCCCCAAAACAATCATCATGCTTGATGGCTCCCAGAAAGGTCCCAATTGAGCTGTGTCAAAAGAGGTTTGCATCAACATTGCCAAAATGATTAAAACAACTCCCATAACTAAGCCAATAATTGTGGCTATATCCATAAATGTCTCCTTTTAGTTTGAAAGAACTTCTATGTCTCGTTCTTTCTTAACGGCATAAATCATGTTTCTTACTTCCGAATATTCGGGATCTAACTGCAAAGCTATGTTCCAATTTACAAGCGCTCTATCTAAATCTCCAATTTTATAATAAATAGACCCCTTTCTTGCATAAGCATACGCTAAATTGGGTAAATATTTTTGAGCATTTTCAACCTCCACTAACGCTAAATCATATTCTTCTGAATAAAAATATTTTAACGATTTAGATAAATATTTCATGCCTATGTTCATCTCTGACTGTGAAATACGTTGATTAAGATATTGCACATTTATTGAATCTTGCAATATTTTTGTTTGAAATTCTAAAGATAAATTTTCTTTTTGACCCGCATCTAGGTCTTGTTGCATTAAAATTAAAGAGTCGCTTAGGCTTTGAAACGAGCTATTTAAATTTTCAACAAGGGCATTTAATGCCACATCGTAACAATCTGCGTTTACTGATAGCGGAGCCTTAGACTGCTCTTTTATTGTTAGCAAACATTCATTGTCTGTCTCTATATTTTTAATATCAAACTGAGGCAATACCTTGTTGCGCTTAAGTCGTTTATTTTTTTGAGGTATTTTAAAGTCCAGCCCTACAGAAATTGATGGAGAGTCAGAATAAATTTGCTCGGTACCATCATTTAAGTATTTATTAAATTTAGAAAAGTTTTCTGCGTGAGTGATTGCTCCCAAAAAAGTTATTTGCTTGGTGACCGGAACTGCGGAACCAACGTTAAGGCCTTTTCCATCATAATCTATTAAAAACTTTACCCCTCCATTATTCAACAAAAAAGGGGTGTTTATGGCAAGGCCTAAAAAAATATTTGCTTTGTTTTCAATGCCTTGTTGATAATAATAAGAATCATTGTTTATTCGTCCCGACCCAAACCCTACGGCTGTTTGCAGTTTATAACCTTCTGCAATTTGAATGTTTTTGTTTATTAGCGTCATAAATACCGAAATTTGATTTTCATATTTATTTTCAAACAAAATATCTTGAACCCCTACGTTAATAATAAAATTATTATTTTGATATACTTGTTTGGTAAAATGAAAGGACATCTCTGAGGCTGGACTTGTGTCTGCTATAGACGTTGCTGCATGTTTTGAATAGGCCATTCCACAGGCCATTCCGTTTTTTAAATATGCATGAAAAAATAAAGAATTTGTTGCTGTTAGGTTTTTTGTGTGAATTAAGTCATTAGAGTATCCAATAGAGTATTGATTCGCATTGTAGGACATCAATGCAGAAGGGGTTCGCACAAAGGACCCTGGCCTAGAAAAGGCTACTCGCGAATGACTAAAAAGTGTTGTTGTTAACAAAAAAACAACTATGATTTGATATAAATAATTATTTGTTTTTTTATTCATATTAGATTGTTTTTTGCTTTAACACTATTAATTAATATTGCTCAAAATCAATATTATATTTCCAGCTCATTAAAGTTCCAAAGCTTTCTGGAATGACCAACGAAAAGTCTGCGGTTGCTTTTGGCTCAACGCTTGAATTTGACATTTTCGTGCTATCTGAATCAAAATAAAATGTTGTTCCATCAACGAAAACAGTTAGCGTTTTAGGAGGGAGCTGCTCTGACCAATCTCTATACAAAGTCATATTTAGCTTTACAAAATCTGCTCGTTTTCCACCTACGTTCTTTACTTGGCCTTTTAATACCGTGTTGCCTTTGTCGTCAAAAGAAGTTGCAATGTTGCCAGACAAAACAACTTCAGCTGGGCTTTCATACAAAAGATTTCCATCATCAATAAGATCAATATTATCATCAAAATCAATTTCTTCAAAAATAGGTGTTTCATTTTCTGAAGCTTGATGAGATAGAACTCTCATTACTCTTTGTCTGTCTAAATTTAGTTTGCCAATCAAGGTTTCTATTGTTACAACCTGATCGTCTTGGTATACAACGCTTCCATAATAAACTGTTCCGTTGTCCATTACAATTTGTTGATTAAATAAAGAGTATGGATTACTAAACAGCTCTTTAGTGTCTCCTGGACCCTTGTTTATCACTGTTTCTAGGTATTTCACTTTAGATTTTAATAGCACCAACTCGTCAGCATTGTCTCCGCTTACAATAACAGCATTATCAATTTTGTTATCCATAATTCTTTGATTTACTTCATCTACAAATGGGTCGCCCTCTTTTGCCTCAGATTGTTTTTTGTTGTTTGGTTCTTGAAGTTTTTTGGCGCCCAAAGAGCCGCAACTAGATACCAAGATAGTTATCAACATATAAAATATGATGTTTATTGTTCCTTTGTTCATTTTAGATACCTTAATTGTGATTCAATAATTTAGTTAAGATAGTAATAAAGAATCTATTAAAAAATTAAGTAAAATCATTTTGAATAAAGTTTGCTTTTTAAGTTATATTATTAGCAATTAATTTTATTTAATAATCATGAAAACAAAGTTTTTAAAGTCCAAAATTCATCGAGCCACAGTAACTGACGCAAACTTAGAATATGAGGGTTCTATCACTATTGATAGAGAGCTTATGGACGCGGCAGGATTACATGAGTATGAAAAGGTGCATGTTCTTAACATTACCAATGGCTCTAGAGTTGAAACATATGTTATTGTTGCCCCTCCTGGTTCTAAGGAAATTTGCATCAACGGAGCTGCTGCTCACCTTATTAGACCTCAAGATTGTGTTATTATTTTATCATATTGCGCCTTAGACTGCGACGAAGTATCAAAATTTAAACCTACAATTATTAAAGTAAACAATAAAAACGAAATCATTGATTAACAAAATAACAATTCAAGAAATAAAAAACTTTAAAAACAAAAAAGACCCCTTTGTTGCTTTAACAGCTTACGACTGTGTTTCTGCTCAAGTTTGTGATGATGCTGAAATTCCTGTTGTTTTAGTTGGAGATAGCGCCTCTATGGTCGTTTTTGGTTATGATACAACAATCCCTGTATCGATGGAGGAAATGCTTCTTGTAGTTAAGGCTGTTTCTAGATCTAACAAAACTTCTTTAATCGTTGCAGACCTTCCTTTTTTGTCCTATCAAGCCTCGATTGAACAAACCATATTAAATGCTGGCTTGCTTATTAAAAACGGAGGGGCAGGAGCTGTCAAATTAGAGGGCGGACAAAATATGGCTAGCCAAATTGAGTCTTTGGTTGGCGTAGGAATTCCTGTAATGGGGCATGTTGGGCTAACTCCGCAATCCTTTCATCAGCTTTCAGGATATAAAATTCAGGGAAAAACTCCAGATGATGCAAAAAAAATCATTGATGACGCTAGGGCTGTTGAAAATAGCGGTGCTTTTAGTGTTGTGTTAGAGTGTATTCCTGAAAACTTAGCTGAAGAAATCACCGCTTTATTAAGCATTCCAACAATTGGTATTGGCTCTGGTTTAAAATGTGATGGGCAAATTCAAGTCTATCATGATATTATGGGTCTTTCAAAAGAAAAGCCTCCTAAACACGCCATGCAAAAAGACAGCCTTTACACCAAAATGCTTCGTGCTGCCAAAAACTATAAAAAAGATATTCAAAAACCTTAAATGAAAATTATTAAAAGCGCGTCTAGCCTTTCTGCCTGGAGAAAAGCTGTTTCTAAGTCTGTTGGTTTTGTTCCAACAATGGGGGCCTTACACGAAGGCCACTTTTCGTTAATTAAAGCCTCTAAAAAAATCTGTAATAAAACTGTTGTTTCCATTTTTATTAATCCAACTCAGTTTGCTCCAAACGAAGATTTAAACTCCTATCCTAAAACTTTAGACTTAGATATGAAAGGTTTACAGGATTTGAGTGTCGATGTGCTTTTCTTGCCTACTGAAGAAGAAATGTACAAAAAAGTAGGTGATATAGAGGTTCGCCCTTCTGGTCTGTTTAACAAACTAGAGGGGGTCTCGCGACCTCATTTTTTTTATGGCGTTTCTACTATTGTTTCAAAGCTTTTTAACGTTGTTTCTCCCACTCATACTTTTTTTGGAGAAAAAGACGCTCAACAATTACGAGTTATTAAACAGCTTATTTTAAATGAGGGCTACAACATCAAGCTTGTTCCGTGTCCAACCATTCGAAATAAAGCTGGACTTGCTTTAAGCTCTAGAAATCAATATTTATCCAAAGAAGAAAGAAATTATGCTTCAAATATATATCAGGGATTGTTATTAATAAAGAATGCTCTAAAATTAGGAGAAAAGCGTCCTGCTGTTTTAAAAGAGTTGTTTAAGGCGCACATTGCAAATTTTTCAAGCTTTACCCTTGATTATATTTCTCTTGCATGCAGCGAAAGCTTAAATGAACTAGAAGAAATTACATCAAAAGAGCTTCTTGTAAGCTGTGCCATATATTATAACGAGGTGCGCTTAATTGATAATTTTACCTATCGGCCTTCTACGTAGTGTGTTCCTCTGCTTTCTCTTGATTCTATACCAGAAGCAATAATAGCTAAGGCTGTTTGTGCGCCATTTCTTAAAGAAATAATGTTTTTGTCTAGCTTGCTGCTTTGATAAACTTGTTCAACTTCTGACTGAAGATTTCTTAAAATATTCATTGCTGCGTGTAACTTGGATTGCGATCGAATTAATCCTGCGAAGTTCCACATTGTGCTTTTAATCGTATACCACTCCTGCGCTATTTGAGCTTTATCTATTAGACCTTTCCCTTGTTTCCAGCTTGCAAGCGGGGGAAAATAATTATCATCGTCTTTACTTTCTAAAGCGTCTTTACCTGCAAAATATCCCCAAACCAAACACTCTAACAGGGATGTGCTTGCTAGCCTATTGGCTCCATGCACCCCGCTACACGCAACCTCTCCAACGGCATAAAGTCGCTTCAAAGATGTTTTTCCAACAAGATTTACTCCAACACCCCCACAGCTATAGTGCGCCGCAGGCACAATTGGAACGGGTTCTTTTGTAATATCAATGCCTTTTGATAAACAATGCTTGTAGATTGTTGGAAATCTCTTAAAGACCCACTCAGCTTCTTTGTGAGATATATCTAAAAACATACAATCTGTCTCATCTTTTAGCATCTCTGTGTGTATTGACCTAGATACAATGTCTCTTGGTGCGAGCGCTCCTCTTGAATCATAGTTTTTCATAAACTCAAGTCCTTGAGAGTTGATTAATTTTGCACCTTCTCCACGAAGGGCTTCAGATATTAAAAATCTTCCGGACGGATGATACAGCGCTGTTGGGTGAAATTGAATGTAGTGCAAATTAAAGCAGCGTGCTCCGGCCCTCCAGGCCATCGCAACCCCATCGCCCGTTGCCTCTTTTGGATTTGTTGTATGAAGAAACAGCTGGCCTATTCCACCACTAGCTAGAATTGTTTTTGATGCATGCATTGCAACAACCTGATCGTTTTTATTATCTAAAACCATCGCGCCAAAACATGCGGGTTTTTTATAAATATCGGTTGATGCTGTAGAGTGGTGAGAAAACGTTAACAAATCTATAGCCGTATGGTCAACTAAAATTTTAACATTGTCTAGCTGTTGCAAGCGCGCCAACGCAGCTTGATGTATGCTTTGGCCGGTTTGATCTTCTTTATAAATAACTCTTGGTTCGCTATGCGCTCCCTCAGACACCCGGCTTAGACTTCCTTCTTTTTTATCAAACTCTGCCCCTAAAGTATCAATTAAAAATTTTTTTACTAGCCTTGGTCCGTGTTTACAGAGGTGGTCAACAGCCTCTTCCCAGCAATGGTCTGCCCCAGCTTTTAAAATATCGTTTTTTAATTTTTCTGTAGAATCGTTAAGCCCTTTATAAACAATGCCCCCTTGGGCCCAAGGAGTGCTTCCAGATGACAAATTTTTTGTTTTGGTTATGATAGTAACTTTTTTTCCCGTTCCGGCTGCTGTAATAGCTGCAGTCATTCCAGCTAGACCAAGACCTATGATTAAAATATCTGTTTTTTCTTGTTTCATTTTAAATCTAAGCTAATGTCTTTGCTTGAAATATTGTGTGTTAGGGCCCCTATTGAAATTCCATCTACCCCTTGAATGTTATATTTATCAATATTGCTTTCATTAATTCCCCCTGAAAGCTCAACATAAACATCTGATCCTTTTTTATGAGACCTGATATAATTAATAGTATCTGGCAGGGCTTTTGGTGAAAAATTATCAAGAAGTATAGATGTTGCCCTCGTCTCTAAGGCTTCTCTAAGTTGCGCTTTAGTATCAACCTCTACTTCAATGTCTTTTCCTGGGTTTTGTTTTACTGCGCTTTCAACCGCTTTGCTTAAAGAGGAGCTTCCTATTAAGTGGTTGTCTTTAATCATAACCGCATCTTTTAAGCTAAATCTATGATTTGTTCCTCCTCCTACATAAACTGCAAACTTTTCAAACCGCCTTAATCCCGGGGTTGTTTTTCTGGTATCAAGAAGTTGAACGCAGTTCTTTTCTAATTTATTTTTTAATCTTTTAGTTGTTGAAGCTATGCCGCTAAGCCTTTGCAACAAGTTTAAAATCACACGTTCTTTTTTTAAAATAATATCAATGGGCCCTTCTAGCTTTGCTATTACACTGCCTTTTTCAACTTCTTCTCCATCATTTTTAATTGCTATTAATTTACATTCTTGAAAACCTTGAATTATAATTTCTTTCCCAGCAAACACCATTCTTTCTTTTGCCACAAAACTAGCCTCTACTATTTTATTATCTTTTTGGGTTGCCTTTGTAGTGATGTCTTCTGTAATCTCGTCTTCTTTGAAAAATTCTTTTAGTTTTTTGTTTACAAAATTTGGGCTTAGTGTTGTGATTTGCTTGTGTCTTATCATACTATTTCAAGCATTCTATTAAGCGGCTTTAGCGCCTTTGCTCTAACGCTTTCATCAAGCGTAATTTCATTATCAAGATTTCTTAAAGTTTCTACAATCTTTTCCATGGTGTTTAGCCGCATATGCGGACACTCATTACATGCACAGCCATCATTTGATGGAAGTGGAATAAATTCTTTCCCGGGGTTTTGCTTTTGCATTTGATGAATTACTCCAGGCTCTGTTGCAATAATATATTTTTGATCGTCTGTTTCGTTGACATTTTTAATAAGCGCACTTGTTGAACCAATAAAATCAGCATGCATTAGGATGCTTTCCTCGCACTCAGGGTGGGCTAAAACCTTGGCCTTTTCATGCTCCGCCTTAAGCCTAACAAGCTCTCTTTCTGAAAAAATTTCATGAACTTGACACGAGCCGTTCCAAAGAACCATATCTCGTCCTGTTTCTTTTATAACATATTTTCCTAAAAATCGGTCTGGAGCAAAAAGAATTTTTTTATCTTTTGGAATTGACTCAACAACTTTTTTTGCGTTAGCTGATGTACAAATAATATCCGACAAGGCCTTAACTTCTGCCGAACAGTTAATATAAGAAACAACAACGTAGCCGGGGTATTTTTCTACCCACTTTTTAAATAATTCTGGAGGAGCGCTGTCGGCTAGAGAGCAGCCTGCGTCCATATCTGGTATGATAACTTTTTTTCTAGGGTTTACAATTTTTGCAGTTTCTGCCATAAAATGAACACCACAAAACAAAATAACATCCGCATCTGTTCCTGCGGCTTTTCTTGATAATTCTAAACTATCGCCAACAAAATCTGCCATATCTTGAATTTCTGGCTCTTGATAATAATGAGCCAGTATTACCGCATTATGTTTTTCTTTTAACTCTTTAATTGTTTCAAGCATTGCTCACCATTTAAGAAATTTGTGTGATAATCTACATTATTTTAGATATTCGATGTTATCAGTAAATACTCCATCAATTTTTGCCAAGTCAAACACCTTCTTGTCGTTTATTGTATAGCTATTAATGCGCATTCCTTTTTTGCGCGCCCACCTAACAACCCAGCTGTCTAATAAAGAATAATGAATGTGTAAATTATCGGGCCTTAATCTCATCATCCACACCATGTTGTCCCAGGTTGTAAAAAACTTCTTTCGAATATATAGGAGCCCTATGATTGTTTGAGGTCTTTTTCTCTTAAGCCTCCACAATATAAATGGATTAAAACTCGACACTACAATCTTATGATCAATGTTGTGAGTATTTAAAAATTTTATAAGCGGGCCTATAACTCCATGGCCAGAATAAGTCCCCTCTGATTTTATTTCGATGTTAATTGCTCTAACCTTGCTAATTAGCGGCACAATTTCATCCAGCAGAGGGATGCGTGTTTTGTCTTTAAAGAAATATTGTTTAAGCTGACTATAGTTTAAGTCTTTAATTTTTAAATCTACCTCAAGCAGCCTTTGAAGGTTTGAATCATGAAAAATAACAATCTTTTTATCTTTTGTCAGTCTAATGTCAAACTCTAGGCCGTCAACCCCTTGTTTGATGGACTCCTCAAAAGACTCTATTGTATTTTCTGTCGCTTTCGTTGGAGAGCCTCTATGTCCAAAAATAAAGGGCCTATCTTTATAATAATAAGACTGTGGCCGACTCCACTTATAAACAAAAAAGATGTATGCGCTAACAAAAAAAACCACGAACACAACTCCTAATACTGCCATTAATAATATAATTTCTAAAGAAAACACTATTGCCCTTTTCCTAAAAAGCTAGCTAAAGCTGACAGAACAACAGCAACAATAACATCGCAAATTGGCTCAGCCTTAGGAACCCCAAAGTTCCACACAACAACCAAAACAAACCATAACAAAAATATTTTTTGAGTTTTTTTCATAAATAATTAGGTATAAATAACATATAAAAGTTATTTTAAATTAATCGATGATACAATAATGTTTATAATTTGTTAATAACTTGGGCTGCTTATATCAATGGATGAAAATAAAAAAATTTGGCAAGAATGTAAAAAAGAGATCAAAAAAAGCGTTTCGTTTCAAGCATATCAAACATGGTTTTCTGATTTAACGTTTATGAGCGCAGACTTTGAGCAAATTACGCTACAAGTTCCTAACCGTTTCCACTACGAATGGATAGAAAACAAATATGGACAGCTTATAAATAAGTCTTTAAAAAAGTTTTTTGGACGCGAACTTAGCGTTAACTACAGCATCCTAGTTAAGCCTGAAAAAGCAGACTCTACCCCAGAGGAAAGAGCAGAAAAGCTTATTCCCAATACTTTTCATAGAGCCTCGCGCCTTAATGTTAGATATACGTTTACAAACTTTATAGAGGGCAAGGGAAATCAGTTTGCAAAAGCAGCCGCGTCTTCTGTTGCTGATGGCCCAGGGCAAACCCCTTTTAACCCTTTACTGGTTTATAGCAATCCAGGGCTTGGAAAAACACACCTAATTCAAGCAATAGGAAATCATATTTTAAACAATCAGCCTAGCTTGCGTGTTATTTATGTTACAAGTGAAAAGTTTATGCATGATTTTATTTTTTCAATTCAAAATAACAAGTCTACTCAATTTGCTCAATCATATCGAAAGGTTGACGTGTTGCTTGTTGATGATGTGCAGTTTTTTCAAACAAAAGAACAAACTCAAGAGCAGTTTTTTCATCTATTTAATGATCTTTTTCAGCAGGGAAAACAAATTATTTTAACAACTGATCGCCACCCCAATGAACTTACTCATCTAAAAGAAAGGCTTGTTTCTCGCTTTCAGTCAGGGCTAATTGTTGATATACAGCCTCCCGACCTTGAAACGCGCATTGCCATTTTAATGAAAAAAGCTGAAAACGAAAAACTAAACATTCCCTATGATGTGACTGAGTTTTTAGCAGAGTCAATTAAAGATGATATCAGAATGATGGAGGGGGCGCTAGTTAAGCTTCTTGCTCTTTCATCGTTAACGCGATCTGACGTAACTATTGATTTAGCAAAAAAAGTAATTAAGGGGCTTCTTGGAGAAAAAGCTGTTAAAAAAACATCCTTAAAAAAAATAGGACAAGAGGTGGCCTCTTCTTTTCAGGTGACAGAAAAAAAGCTTTATGGGAAAAGTCGCGTTATGGACGTTGCTCTCGCTAGACAGGTTGCCATGTTTTTATCTAGAGAAGTAACAGATAGCTCTCTTGATATTATAGGAAAACATTTTGGAAATCGAGATCACTCAACTGTTATTCATTCTTGCAAAACCGTTGAAGAAAAGCTGAGACAAGATTCTCACTTTAAAAAAACAATTAAAGAAATTAAAAACCAATTACAATAAGGAGTATAAATGCCTACAATATTAATTATAGATGATGACGCTGAAATGACAGGTCTTTTAAGTGAATTTTTAACTGACCACAAATACAGCGTACAAATTTATCACAATCCTTTGGAGGCTTTAGAGTTTTTACAAAAAAACTCTGTAGATCTTGTTTTGCTTGATATAATGATGCCAGAAATGGACGGTTTAAACGTTCTTCGAAAAATTAGAGAGCACTCAGAGGTTCCCGTTATGATGCTAACCGCAAAAGGAGATGTTTCAGATAAGGTTGTTGGCCTTGAGCTTGGAGCTGACGACTATTTACCAAAGCCTTTTGAACCACAAGAACTTATTGCGAGAGTTCAATCTATTTTAAGACGAGTAAAATTCTCTAACTCTATGGTTGATGTTGTTGAGTTTAACGACTTGATTGTTGACAAAGTAAAAGAAGAGGTTGTTTTAGATGGCGAGGTTGTTCATCTTTCTACCTCTGAGTTTGAGGCGCTCACGTTATTTATTGACAACAACAACGAGGTGCTTGATAGGGAGTTTTTGGTAGAAAATCTTCGGGGAATTCAGTGGCAAACATTTGATAGATCTGTAGACGTTCTTGTGAGCCGCCTTAGAAACAAGCTCGGCGAAACTCCAAACAAAACTCGCTTTTTAAAAACCATTCATGGGGTGGGATATAAGTTTGTTGCAAAACAAAAAAAATAACGAGTATGAAATTTTATAAACCCTTTACTTTTTGGTTTAAAGAGACTGCTGTTTGGTGGTTTACGACTCTTTTTGGTCGCTTAGGAATTTTATTTTTTGTTGCCGGGTTTGTTTTACTTTTTTCTGCCTATTATGTTTTTAACTGGTCTTTTACAGAAAGCGACAATATTTTAGATGCTCATGACGCATACTATCATTATAAGCTTGTAAGTTCTTGGGGTTCTCCTCCAGACACCGTAAAGCTTCAAAAAGAATTAGAAAACTTGCAGCTAAACTGCGTCATTTATTATGCTGACCTAGACACTCTATGTGAAAACGATTCTCTTATTTATTGGTCAAACTGGAAAAGCAACCCTCGACCTGCTTTGTGTGACTATGTTAGCTATTCAGACTCTGAAGATTTGGGGCAAAGGCACAACATTGAGTTTCCTTCTTATGTTTCTTTTGGTGACTTTTTTGATGGAAAAGACCAATATCAGGCCACCCTCGTGGTTGAAAACCCTTTTCAGTATCTTTTAACAATTGGGTATGTTGACCCAGCAAACAATTTTAACGTTGTCCCTATTGTTGTTTTGTTGTTTGCTTTTTTGTTTTTTTTATATTTAATGGTTCGTCGTTTTTTAGCTCCTATCAGCTTGATTGAAAAAAGAATTATTGATTTAGAAGGTGGAGACTTAGACTCTAAAATTAAAGTTATTGGCAGCGATGAATTAGCAAAGCTTTCAAAAAATCTTAATAAATTGATAGATGATATTAAAAACCTTCTTAAACAGAAAGAAAGACTTTTGTCAGAAGTTAGCCACGAGCTTCGATCTCCTCTGGCTAAAATTCGACTGCTCTTAGCTATGATTCCCCCTCATAAAAAAATTGATAAAATTGATAAGCAAATCAAGTCTCTTGATTCTATAATTACCAACATTTTGCTATCTGATAAAATGTCTTCTCCTTACTCAAACCTAAAGCTAGAAAATGCCAAAATTGGTGATGTAATAAAACAGGCCCTTGAACTTACTTTTGTGAAAAACGTCAGAGTTTCTATTAAAAACGAACTTTCAGCAAATATTGATTCTATTAAAAGCGCAATAGCAATTAAAAACTTAATTGAAAATGCTTATAAATATGGTCCTGCGGATTCCCCTATTTATGTTAATGCCTTTGAAGATGAAGTGTTCTGCAACGTTGAGGTTGTAGACTCTGGCCCAGGAATTCCTGAAGACCTGCAAAAAGAAATCACAAAAGCTTTTGTTCGTGGTCCAAACAGACAAACGTCTGGCTTTGGCCTTGGCCTTTCAATAAGCAATAAAGTTGTTATGGCCCATGGGGGGAACTTAAAGCTTTGCAACAACAAAGAAACACCAGGCGTTACCATTACCCTCTGCTTTCCTAAAAAATAAATTTTCTTGCTTTTACTTTTTCCTCTATGCAAATTATCTCTATGCAAAAAAATAGTATAAATAAAGTTATTCTTGTCGGTCATCTTGGAGCTAAGCCTGAGGGAAGATATACCTCTTCAGGAAAACCTGTTACAAGCTTTTCCCTGGCAACTAACGAGTCTTGGTCTCAAAATGGCGAGCAAATAAACAAAACAGAGTGGCACAATGTTGTTGCTTGGGAGCGTCTTGCTGACTTTGCTCAAGAATACCTACACAAAGGACAGCTTGTTTGTATAGAGGGAAAACTAACATCACGAACCTGGCAAGACAAAGAAAACAGAACCGTTAAGGTTACCGAAATTTTATGTTCAAGCATTACTCCTCTTGAATGGAAAAGCTCAGATGCTTCTAAAAAATAACTTGTTACAATTTGTAATATTTTTTGCTTTTATTTTACATTTAGGTTGTTATATATTAGTAATGAATATAAACTTTCTCTGTTAGGGGGATAATAAGATGAATAAAAAAAGTATTTTAATATTATTAGTTTTGTTTTCTATGGGTTTTTCTAGAGCCTCGTATGCTCACAAGGTAACCATTGCTCCTGACTTAATCTTTTCAACAGCGTTTAATCGAGGAGAAGCTAAAATTTCTAAAGGCGCTATTGAAGAAAAAGATTCGGTTATGAAAAGAAGAAGGCACATTAGAAGAAAAAAAACAAGGCGCCCCATGAGAGGAAAATAAAATTATAAAAAGGGCTGTTCTCAGCCCTTTTTTGTTTGCTTGCAAAATGTCTGAAGAAACGTCCCCAACATATAAAGACCTAGAGGTTGTTAATAACGACAACGCTCACCGCGACTACGTTATTAGAATATCTATTCCTGAGTTTAATTGCGTTTGTCCTCGAACAGGGCTTCCTGATTTTGGAACCATTAATATTGAATATGTTCCGCAAAAAGGAATAGTGGAGCTAAAATCTCTTAAATTATACATTGTTAAGTTTAGAAACCTGGGAATTTTTCATGAACACGTGACAAATAAAATTTTAGAAGACTTCAAAAAGGCCTGCTGCCCAAAAAAAATCAGCGTTCTTGGTGACTTTAAGCCGCGCGGTGGCATTAAAACAGAAGTTTTTGTTGAAGACAATTTGTAATGTGGCTTTGTGTTACTTTTTCTTAATAAATTATACTATAATTAAGCGGGATATTAAAAGATGAAAACAACTGTTCATATAAGTAATCGTAAAAGAAAAAACAAACATGGTTTTAGAAAGCGTGCTGCCTCTTCTTCTGGCCAGGCTGTTTTAACAAGCCGCAGAAAAAAGGGTAGAAAAAAACTAACTGTTAGTGATGAGTAATTGAAAACATCTTTAACTTCTCGCCAATTTTTGTTTGTTTTAGAATCTCCCAACAAATCTTTTTCTGCCACAAGTTTAAGATTTAAGTTTGTTTTTGCAAAAAAAAACCTTCTAGGCTTTGCTATTAACAAAAAGCTTGGGTCTGCTGTTGAAAGAAATCGCTTTAAAAGACAATGTCGATCTTTTTTTAATGAATTATTCAAAAACAAGCCTTGTGTTTTTTTAATTGTTTTTCCTTTGAGGCCTATCAATAAAACGCATAGTATTAAATCTGACTTTTTAAAACTTAGGGAGCTAATAGGGAGTGCTTAAGAGGACTTTTCTTTTTGTGATTTTAATATATAAGACAACAATTTCACCTTTGTTTCCCCCTTGTTGCAGATATTCTGTTTCCTGCTCTCAATATATGTATAATTGTATTCTTGCCTTTGGGCCTTTTTTGGGGGTTTACTTTGGAGCCTGTCGACTTCTTAGCTGTTCTCCCTTTTTTAAAACCTTTAATCCTCATTTAGAAAGATAAACCATGAATGACACTCAAAGAACTCTTTTAACTTTTAGCTTAGTAGCTTTGCTAACTCTTGCTATTCCTTTTTATTTACAGTTTATTGGAGTTGCTCCAGGCGGCCAAGAAGGAGAGGCGCTTTCTCCACAGAAAAACAAAATATCCGAAACAACAAAAACCTCTTTGCAAGAAGACAAAAAAACACCTTTACTAGATTTTCAACCAACACAGCCCGAATCGAGNTCTACGGAGTTTNTTGTTCAAACTGACCTTTTTAGAGCTCAGGTTTCTAGCTTGTCTGGCGGCTCTTTGGCGTCTTTTTCTATTACAGACTCCAACAAAAAATCTTATCAGTATTTAGGTGGATATAACGATTTTAATGAATATCAAGATAGTATTAGCGTTAATCTTTTAAAAAANGAGGGCGCTTCGTGTAGTCCTTGCTTAAACCTTAACAAAGAGGGGTTTTCTAAATATANCGTTCCTTTTTCTATTTTGTCTCCTAAAATTTCAGACAACCAGGTTTTTAATTTATCAAAAGAAGATTCTTTGGTTGTTGTTATGAATCTTTTTCTTGACAACGCTGTTGTTAAAAAAACAACTGTTTTTTATGGAAATAGCTATGTTGTTGACCATAGATGGAGCACTCAAAACGTTGATAACGCAAACGTTTCTTGGGGGGCTGGAATTAGGCCTACCGAAAAAAATCTTTCTGAAGAAATAACTTTTTCTTCTGCCTATATTGCTCAAGACAAAAATATTGAAAGCGTCGCCCTTACCCCTTCTTCTTTATCAGACTCTGTTGAAAGGCTTTCTATGTTTGGCCCAACAGACTGGGTTGCTGTTCGAAATAAATATTTTATATCTTCTCTTATAAGCAATGATGCAANCGGGGGCTTTGTTAGNGGCAAGGCGGCCTTTTTTCAAGAAGGCGTTTTTGTTCCACANTATACTATGGGCCTTAATTTTAACANAAGCTCTTTTTCTGTTAGACAGTTTTTTGGTCCATTAGACGTTGATATTATAGANGAAAGCGGCACGTATTTAGATAGAGTTATGAACTTTGGATGGCTTCCCATACAGCCTTTTAGCAGGGCTGTTTTGTGGATTTTAAAAACTTTATATTTAACAGGCCTTAACTACGGAGTTATTTTAATTTTATTTGCGTTTTTAATTAGGGTTGTTACGGGGCCTCTAACTAAAAAAAGCTTTGAGTCTTCTCAAAAAATGCAAGAACTGCAGCCTAAATTAAAAAAGATTCAAGAAAAATATAAGAATGACTCTGCTAGGCTTAACCAAAAAATGGTTGAGTTTTATAAAAAAGAGGGCTACAACCCGCTCGGGGGCTGTTTACCTATGATTATTCAAATGCCTTTGCTGTTTTCACTTTTTATTGTTTTTAGATCAACAATTGAGTTTAGNGGGGCTCCCTTTTTTGGCTGGATTAACAACCTTTCTCAGCCAGATATTATTTTCAACTTAGGTTTTTCTGTGCCCCTTTATGGCTCTCATGTTTCTTTTTTGCCTGTTGTTTTAGGGGTTTCAATGTTTATGTCTCAGAAACTTTCCATGNCAAATATGGATCCAAAACAAAAGCCTATGATGTATATAATGTCTGCTTTTTTCTTTTTGCTCTTTAACTCTTTTCCTTCCGGGCTAAACCTTTATTATGCAATGTATAATATTTTAAACTATTTTCAACAAAGGGGCTTAAAAAAAGCCTAAAGATGTGTACTCCTTAAACGACAATATTGTTGCTTTAGCCACAGCTCCAGGCTCATCAGCCTTAAGCGTAGTTAGGTGTTCGGGCCCGCAAGTTTTATTTTTCTTAAAAAAAATTATTTTTAAAAAAAAACTAACCTCTCCAAAGACTGTTTCTCTGTGTTCTATTTTTAACCCTGTTAACAAAAAACAAATAGACCAGTGTCTTGTTGTTTTTTTTAAAGGGCCCAACAGCTTTACCGGAGATGATGTTGTTGAGTTTTCTCTTCACGGGGGCTCTGTTATTTCCTCTAAAATTATTCAAGTTTTAATAGACCTTGGATGCAGAGAGGCTTCTCCTGGCGAATTTACATATAGAGCTTTTATAAATGGAAAAATTGATTTAATTCAAGCAGAGGCAATTAATTCATTAATTAAAACAAGCAAGGATGTTAACGCTTTTTATGCTTCAAAAAACGTTGAAGGTTTTCTCTCTAAGTCGTTGGTTGAGTGTCAAAAAAAACTTAAAGAATTAATAACCTATATTGAACATGAGCTTGATTTTACAGAAGAAGAAATAGGTCATGTTTCCGTTGAAAATTATCTGCTTCAAACCACAAAAATAATTAAGGAGGCAAAAAAAATAGAAAGATCTTCTTTTGTAGGAAGCGAACAAAATACCGATTTAGAGGTTTGTATCGCAGGTAANCCTAATGCCGGGAAATCTTCTCTTTTTAATAGGCTTGTTGGCAAAAACAGATCTATTGTAACCTCCGCCTCAGGAACAACGCGTGATTTTATTAGCGCCTCTTTTGTTGTTGACGGGTTTCTTGTAGACCTTGTTGATACAGCAGGCTTAAGAGTTTCTTCAGACAANGTTGAAAAACAAGGCATAGATAGAGCTTTGTCTAAAATAAAACAATCTGATATTATTCTTTTTGTCAGCGAGGAAANCCCTTTAAAAGANTTTAAATCTTTTAATTTTTCTNTAAANCCNANCCAAAAAACTCTTTTTATACAAAATAAAACAGATNTAAATAAAAAAAANAAAAACACCTCCGTTTTTAATGTTTCTTGCAAAACCAAAAAGGGTTTAAGAAAACTACAAACAGAGTTATCAACATTAATTAAGGCGCAAAAAGAGTCTTTTTACATTAAAAATAAGTATTTAATTAGCTCAAGAGCCCAAAAAGGCCTTTCTTCTTTTATAAAAAGCCTAAAAACTGCTCACAAAAACCTAAAAAACAACAGGGATCTTGTTGTTTTTGTTTCTTCGCTCTATGTGGCACAAGAGTCTATTCAAGGAACCATAAATCCTACAAATAAAAGCGAAATAATTAACAATATTTTTAAAGGGTTTTGCGTTGGAAAGTAGTTGTATTATTGTCGGAGGGGGGCATGCGGGGATAGAGGCCGCGAGGGCTCTTTCTCAATTAGGTAAAAAAACAACAATTATAACTATGGATACTTTGGCGCTTGGGCGACTATCTTGCAACCCGGCCGTAGGAGGGGTGGCAAAAAGCCATTTAGTTAAAGAAATTGACGCGCTTGGTGGCGTAATGGGGTGGGCCTCAGATCTTTCAGGTATCCAATATAAAACTCTAAACAAAACTAAAGGCAGGGCTGTTTGGTCTCTTAGGGCTCAATTAGACAAAAAAGAATATCCTAAGGTTATTAAAGACGTTTTTTTAAAAAAACACCCCCTTATCAACATTCTTGAGGGAGAGGTTGTTGATATGTTTTTTGAAAAAAACGCTGTTTGTGGCGTGCTTTTAAGCTCTGGAAAAAAGATTTCCTGCAAATCAGCCATTATAACCTCTGGAACGTTTCTGGACGGGCTAATTCACGTCGGCAACAAAAACTTTAAAGCCGGAAGAATGGGAGAAAGGGCAGCAACCCTTTTAAGCAAAACCTTTAAAGACAAAGGGTTTGAAGTTGGTAGGCTTAAAACAGGAACCCCTCCAAGAATAAGCTTAAAATCAATAGAACTAAGCAAGTCTGCTTTGGCCCCAGGAGACAAAAAGCCTGAATCTTTTTCTATTTATTCAAAAAAAACCACAGAAAATTTTTCTGACTGCTATATATTTAACACAAACGAATACTGTCACAGGGTTATAAAAAAAAACATAAACAAGTCTGCTATGTTTTCTGGGAAAATTAAAGGTGTTGGGCCTAGGTATTGCCCAAGCATAGAAGATAAAATTTTTAGGTTTTCTGACAGACCTTCTCATCAGCTGTTTTTTGAACCCGAATGGAAAAACTCAGATCAAATATATGTAAATGGGTTTTCAACCTCTTTGCCTGAAAGCGTACAAAAAGCTGCTCTTAAAAAAATTCCAGGACTTGAAAAAATAAAGTTTATTCGTCCTGGCTATGCAATAGAATATGATTATTTTCCACCAAGACAGCTTAAAGCTTCGCTAGAAAGCAAGCTAATAAAAGGTCTTTTTTTTGCAGGACAAATAAATGGAACCTCTGGATACGAAGAGGCTGCAGCCCAGGGTCTAATAGCGGGAACAAACGCCTCAAAGTTTTTAGACAAAAAAAAGCCTTTGGTTTTAAGTCGCTCAAGCTCATACATAGGCGTTTTAATTGACGATCTTATAACCTCTTCTTTAGATGAACCATACAGAATGTTCACCTCACGCGCTGAGCACCGTCTTTTTTTAAGGCAAGACAACGCATACACAAGACTTTCTTCTATTGCAAAGAAACATGGACTTTTATCTGAAGATCAAATTTCTTGCGTTAAGGACTACCTAAACACAAAAAAAGAATTAGAGCTAATCTGTTCCAAAACAACCGTTGGAGATGGCAATAAAAAGAAACCTCTCAAAGATTGGGTTAAAATGCCAGAGTCTTTTTTAAAGGCTGATTTTTTTCCAAAAGAAACAACTCTTTTAAAGTACTTTAAAAAGGCTTGTTTTGAGATAGAAACAACAATTAAATACAGCGGCTATATAAAAAATGAAAAAGAAAGAATTGAAAAAAACAAAAAGCTGGATTCTGTCCTTTTGCCCAAGAACCTAAACTACAAAGAAATACAAGGTCTTTCAAATGAATCAAAAGAAAGACTGTCTCTTGTGCGCCCTGAAACACTCGGGCAGGCCTCAAGAATTTTTGGAATTCGACCAACAGACATAACTATTATTGGGGTTGTTGTAAATAAAAAAGTTTCACGTGAAACAAAAAAACAATAGTCTACCTTCAAAAATAGCAAGCCTTTCTCTTGCCCACAAAGAGGTTAAGGTTTTTTTTGACAAAATTTCTTTAGTTCCTTTTGTTTTGTCAAAAATAAAAAAAAGGGTTGTTTTAGAGGTTTCTCCAGTTCTTTTTGATGATCTTTTTTCTTCTTTTCCTAATAAAATTTCCGGCGTTGTGGGAATTCCTTTTTTAGATAAAAAAACAACCTCTCTTTTTATATCATACCACCTTCAAACTTTAAAAAGGACAAAACATTTTGTTTCTTCTAGATGGAAAGATGTTTCTTTTTGTGTGGCCAGCAAGGGAACCTTAAACATGCCTCTTTTTGACGCAGAGCCGCTTAAAAAACTAACACTTCTTCATACAGAAGATGGTTTTGACAGGCTGTTGTTTTTTTTAAAAGAAAATAATTTTGTTCAGTCTGAAATAGTAGCAGAAGAAGGCTTTTTTGCTGTTCGCGGCTTTATTGTAGATGTTTGGGGCTTTGGACAAAAAAATATTTTTAGATATAATTTTTATCCTGATGATTTGTTTTACGAGGTAGATCCTTTAACGCAAAATATAGTTTCCTCTAAAAAAACCTTTACGTTATACTCTGATTGTAAAAAAGCAGAGGTTTCTCTTTCTTCAAAAACTTCTAACGAAGATGTTTTTGTTGANGTTTTTAATCAACACATATTAATAAAGTCTCCCCTTTCTTCTAAAGGCTTTTTTGAGGTTAAGGAGGTGTTTAAAGCTTTTAATTATTTCGATTTTAAAAACTTTTCTTCTAATGTTAGCAAAAGACCCTCTTCTTTTTTGTTGTCTTCTGCGTGTTTNTGTGAAGGTTTTTTGTTTTATCCTAGCTGGTTTTCTGAAAAAAAAACAACCTCCTCTTCTTTGTTTAAAAATCGAGATGTTTTTAAAATAGAGGTTGGAAACTTTTATGTTCATGAGGTTTTTGGGGTTTGTGTTTTTGTTGGTTTTGAGGAGTCTTATAAAAAAGAAGAAGAGAGGCTTTGCCTAAGGTTCGCAGANGGGNCTTTAAAGCTTAGTCCAAAAAAACTAAACATGCTCTCTTTTTATGCTTCAAGGGAGACGGGAGGCATAACTCTAAACTCTCTTAATAAAAAAGGCGTGTGGCTTAGAAAAAAACAGTCTGCCTTTCTTTCCGCTGAAAACTATATTCTTTCTACTTATAAATCTTTATCGAAAAGAGTTGAAGGCGTTAGACCTCCTTACGTCTTTGATGAGTCTTTGTTTTCGCTTTTTATGTCTTTGTTTAAATATAAAGATACCGAAGATCAGGCTTTAGCTTGGAAAAGTATTTTAAAAGACCTTGTTTCCAACAAGCCAATGGACAGGCTTTTATGTGGGGATGTTGGTTTTGGTAAAACAGAAGTTGCTTTAAGGGCTGCTTTTTTAGCTTTTTGCTCAAACCGCCCTGTTGTGGTTCTTGCTCCAACAACCCTTTTGTCGCAACAGCTTTTTTCCTGTTTTAACGAAAGACTTTCTCCTTTTGGTTGCACGGTTAAAGAGGTTTCTAGGCTTTCTAAAGATAACGCCAACTCTATTTCCGCCTTTAACAATAAAGACGTTGATGTTTTGGTTGGCACGCATGCTCTTATAAAAGGAAAAACATCTGTTTGCGATGTTGGCTTATATATTGTAGACGAGGAACATCGTTTTGGAGTAAAAGACAAAGAGTCTCTTTTGATTGCAAACCCTTTAGTGGATTTTTTATATATGTCTGCAACTCCTATTCCAAGATCTTTACAAATCTCTCTTTCCGGCATTAGAAAAATATCAACCATGCTCTCCCCTCCTTCTTTGCGAAAAAGCATTATAACCAACGTTTGTGAATTTAATAAAAGCCTTTTTTTAAAGGTTGTTTTAGAGGAAGTTTCTAGGGGTGGTCAAGTTTATGTTGTTGATAACTCTGTTAAAAACGTCAGGTCTTTGTTTTCTTTTATATCTTCTTCTTTGCCTGCTTTGTCTGTTTTTTTGATTCATGGAGGTTTGGGCAAAAAAGAAATAAAAACGACAATGTCTTTGTTTCGGTCTAAAAAAATTGATGTTTTGGTTTCAACTTCAATTATTGAAAGCGGCATAGATGTTTCTTCTGCAAATACAATTATAATTAACAATTCCCATTTGTTTGGCCTTGCCCAGCTTTACCAGATGAGGGGTCGTGTCGGGCGCTCCGAAAAGCAAGCTTTTGCATACTTATTTGTTCCTTTAAAAAAACAGCTCCCTAAAGAAGCTTCTTTAAGGTTAAACTCTTTAGTTAAACACTCTTCTCTTGGCTCGGGATATCAGGTTTCTGTTAGCGACCTTGAAATTAGGGGTAGTGGCGATCTTTTTGGAATAAAACAAACAGGACTCTCCTCTGTTGGTTTTCATTTTTACTCAAAACTTATTGCCCTTGCTGTGGAGAAAAACAATTTTAAGTCTAAACAAAAAAAGTTGCCTTCCTTTTCGCTTGGGCGCGATTTTTTAAACAGTTCTTATGTCTCCAATGATAGTGAAAGGCTTGACATTTATTCTAAACTCAACCTTTGTTTCTCCAAAGAAGACTTAGATTTTTTAACAAAAGATGTGGAAAACAAGTTTGGCCCTATGCCACAAGAGGCTTTAAATTTATTTCAGGTGCGCAGCTTTGCTCTTTCTTTTAAAAACAAAGGGCTTCTTTCTGCTTTTACAAAAGATGGCTTTTTAGTTTTAGAGTTTTCAGAGGACGCTAACAGCTCTTTATCTAAAATACTAAATGATTTTGGTGGTTTTTTAACTAATCAAGGTTTTAACTTTACATATATAAAAAAAGAAGGTCTTTTTGGTGTTTCTATAAAAATAAGTTCTTCTGATCCATATTTTTTAATTAAAAAACTTTTAAGGTTTTTATATGATTAAGTGTTTTTGGTTTGTTTTTCTTTTTTCTTTTGTTTTTTCCAGCAAAACTTTGCTTTCTGTTGGAGATTCTCTTTTTTATGTTCACGATTTTTATCAACAGGTTCCTATGTCTGAGTGGGCTTCTTTTGATTCTACAAAAAAAGAAAGGGCTTTAAATTCTTTTGTTGAAAAAAATCTTGTTTTTCTTGAATCTGTCAATATAGGGTTGGATAAACACCCAAAAACAAATATTCAACTTGCAGAAAGATATAATCAGCTTCTTGTTAATGA
>NZNP01000074.1 GCA_002694945.1 Gammaproteobacteria bacterium | reverse complement strand
GAGCCTAGCCCCGCTGGGAGCCGCGCTGCCGGGCGCCTCGCTTGTAAGCTTTGGACCCGCAAAGACTGTTGGGGCCCATGTGCATACATTCATGACAGGTCCACCCCTGATTCCTTTTTATCCAGGTGATCAACAGTCAGTTGCGGGAGAAACCACGTAGCAACTACACCAGGAATAACCAGGACACCAAAGATCCAAAAAGCCAAGTCATAGGAGCCAGTTAGGTCAAAGACCCAACCAGAGAGGATAGAGCCAAAACTTCCCACCATCATGAAGAGATTAACGTAACCGAGTATCTTACCGAAAGACAGAGTGCCGAACCTTTCCGAGTAGGAGATACCCATCATCGGCATCACACCGCCCACTGCAAAGCCTTGCAGCAAAGCCGCCACCAAAAGCGCGGATAGACCTGGCGTCCCTTCATAAAGCGTCAGCGAACCAACCTGCAGTAAAGCCATAATCCAGAACAATATACGATGATCAACTCGGTCACCCATCGCCCCAAAAAAAAGCTTGCCAACGATCATACTAAACGCAGTTAACGATATGAGCTGCGCTGCCGTCGACTGCTCGTACCCTAGGTCCTGCATGTAGGCACCCAGATTAAACTGAATACCACCAAAGGCCGCATTCATCGGGATAAGACTAATAACCGGGATCCAGAAAGCACTGGATGAAAGTATTTCCTTGCTAGTCCAGATCCGCTGGTATGGGTCAGAGCTTTTCTGCGACGCTACCCCCTGCAGCGGGGGCTCAATCCGCAGGATCAATAGATTTATCGGTACAAGAATAACCAGTGAACCCANGGCNAGNACAAGCAAAGCACCCTGCCATGCATAGTGCTCAATCAGCATGGCTGTCACAAGCGGAATAAGAAGACCACCGATGGAGGTGCCCATCGCAGACAAACCTATAGCCAAAGATCGCTGAGTCGTAAACCATTTACTGATCATNGTCTGGGACGCCAATGTACCTGTCAGCAGCATGCTTACCGGCAATACAAAGGTGTAAATAACGACGACCTGCCAGAATTCNGTCGCTAGCGACAAGAAAAACAACCCAACGCCCATGCAGATGGCACCGAAGACTACCAGCAAACGCATTGTGTACTTGTCCAAAAGCTGCCCAATGAAAGGACTTATAAGTCCCGTCATAACTTGGAAAAAAAGTATNGCCAACATGACAGTACTGCGAGAAACCGCANATTCATCTAACCAGGGGACAACAAACAAAGCAAAACTGTAGATCATGATGCCCAGAGCCAGGGCCTGNTTGACAAGCGTCAGTCCAACAATAAACCAGCGATAGTGAGGTCCTGNAGTCACGGGTAAGGCAGAAGAGGAAATCATGAGTCTATCACAGGCGACGAAAAGAACCCTGCNAGAGATAAAGGGCCAGTATCTTCAAACTTATTTTACGNTAGGACAATGTCATCAAACCTTATGCGGCGCGCCAGATCGCACGTTTTATAGAAGATCTCATTGCTTGCGCCAAGGGCAAGTTACGCAGAAGTTGCTATCAAGCCTAATCCATACTCTCAAGGTGGGACTACCTATTTAAAGTTGAAGTCATTGTCTGACTTGATGCACTTTGTGGCAGGTTCTATATTAAGAGTGGACGATAAGGAAGTTATCATGACGTTAAAGGTTATTGGCGCTGGCTTCGGTCGCACAGGTACTCTGTCCCTCAAACACGCGCTTGAGACGTTAGGTTTCAATAAGTGCTACCACATGATGGAAGTCGGTAAACACGATGATCATCGGTCAATTTGGCGCAAAGCTCACNCGGGCGAANAAATCGACTGGNACCAGCTTTTCGAAGGCTATCAAGCGACAGTTGACTGGCCGTCTTGCAACCTCTGGCGCGAACAACTGGCACACTTCCCCGACGCTAAAGTTATTCTCACCCTGCGTTCACCAGAGAGTTGGTACCAAAGCGTCATGGCGACTATTTATGCTAGCTCAAAAGCCGGANCACAATCAGACAATCCCACACGTAAATATGACAGTTCATGGGCCTTTGACCTGATTTGGAATCGTATTTTTGCTAACCAAATGAGTGATCGGGAACAGGTAATTGANGTCTTCAATCGTCATAATGAGCAAGTCATNGCTGAGGTCCCTGCGGGACAGCTGCTGGTNTTCGAGGCCCACCAGGGCTGGGNCCCACTNTGTGACTTTTTGATGGTTCCTATTCCTGAAACTGATTACCCCAAGATAAATACAACTGAGCAGTTTAAAGAAATTTGGCGAAACCCTGACTTACATCACTAACCACGCCAGTCCTCTAGCCTCAAGAGTTCCAGACCGCCGCCGCTAGGCGGCCTCCGTGTCCTTAATGGGAACTGAAACTTGATTGATGACAGGCTTCGAAAATCGCAGAGCCGAATCTACTATAGGACCTTCACGCACCATCTTTTTGTCAGCGTTGAAATCCTGGGTGTTTCTCCATGGACCTTCACCTTGACGAGGGAAAAGATGCATGGATCTCATCATGTANCCCGACGGAAAGTTCTCAATCCAAGGTCGAGCTTCCATACCCTCATCCTCTTCACGAAGAGTCGGTGTCACCTTGCTCATGCCGGTTTGATCCATGTGATTTAGCAAACGACAAAGATACTCTGAGTTTAGATCAGCACGTAAGGTCCATGATGCNTTGATGTATCCAAAGGTCTGCAGCATGTTGGGGACTGAAGAAAGCATCATTCCCTTGTATGAGAACGTGTCCGACACATTGATGTGTTGATTATCGACATAGAATTCGACACCCGAAAGTACGCTCAACTTCAATCCTGTGGCAGTCACAATGATGTCTGCAGTCAGCACCTCCCCGCTTTGGAGTCGAACCCCTTCTTCGACAAAACTATCGATAAGCTCCGTGCGAACNACCGCATCTCCACGCTTGATCGCCTTGTATAGATCAGCATTGGGTATCAGACACATTCGCTGATCCCAAGGGTTATAATCCGGTGTGAAATGTTCAGCAATATAGTCGTCATCAAACCATTTGCGTAACTCATTTAGCAGCCTTCGCTTGACCATACCCGGTGCAACTCTAGTTCTTTTATAGATGTAACTTTGCAGCTTGGTGTTTTTGTAACGAGTAATCGCGTACGCCCAATTATCAGGCAACATCTTACGAAGAAAATTAGCGAACCCGTCCTGATCTGGCCGAGAGGCCACATAGGTTGGTGAGCGTTGAAGCATAGTGACATGAGCACCATTGTCGGCCATGTTGGGCACCAGCGTCATCGCGGTCGCACCACTACCAACAACAAGGACTCTCTTCCCAACAAAATCAAGATCTTTGGGCCAAAACTGCGGATGGACAACCTGCCCATGGAAAGAATCGAGATTTTTCAACTGAGCATCGTGAGGCTCATCATAGTTATAATAGCCGCCACACATAGTGATAAAACCACAACTCATCTCTATCCGAGAGCCATCTGACTTCTCGATTGTGACGAGCCACCGCGACTCACTAGAGGACCAATGCGCCTGCTTGACCCGATGACCCAGCAGGATTTTTTCTCTCAANCCGAATTCATCAACGGTCTCGTTAACGTATTTCAAAATGGAGGGGCCGTCTGCTATCGACTTNGCCTCAGTCCATGGTTTGAAACTGAAACCTAGTGTATGCATATCGCTATCGGATCGAATACCGGGATAGCGAAACAAGTCCCAGGTTCCGCCTATCGCACTNCGACCCTCAAGCATAACAAACGATTTGNCTGGACAATGTTTTTGTAAGTGAACAGCCTGGCTGACACCAGAAATACCAGCACCAACAATGATAACGTCGTGGTAATCCATGCTAATCCCTATTAGAAAATGGCAATATTCTGTCAGGTTGCTAATAAGTGCGAAAGGGCCATATAGTTTTCGATAATTTGCCCTTATCGAGGCAAAATCGTTTAAGAACGGAGTTCTTCCTTTGACCTATTCCTTTTTTTGAACTCACTGGATTAACATCGACCAACTTCAATAAATTCGCGATGATAACGGGAATAATGAAATGACTGACCTTTCAGGCAAAGTTGCAGTTGTCACAGGCGGCACGCGCGGTATTGGTCGCGGTATCGCCGATAGACTGATCGCTGCAGGCGCCTCCGTTGTAATCAACGGCCGAAACCAAACCAAGGGCGACCAAGCTATCAAGGATATGGCCGCTAATGGTCGCGCAGTGTTTATCGCTGGGGACGTCACCCAGCGAGCCGATGTTGAACACTTAGTTAACGAAGCCATTCTAACTTTCGGTAAGATCGATATTCTNATTAACAATGCNGGAGGTTCCNGCGGATTTGCCCCGGTGGCCGAGCTTTCTGAAGACGCCTGGCAGGAGGCGGCCGCATGGATCTTGCACTCTGCTTTTTGGGCCACAAGACTCGCACTGCGGGACATGGAGTCAAGACAATGGGGCAGAATCATCAACATCGGATCGGTCGAGGGGAAGCAAGCCAATAAGGAAAACGTTAGTCACTACATTACCTTCAAGCATGCATTGAATGGATTCACGAAGGCAGTGGCTTTCGAGTACGGCAGTCGAGGCATCACCAGTAACTCCATCTGCCCAGGTGCGGTAGAGACAGACCTCATGAAAGAAGCGGGGCCTGCCGCAGCCGAATCAATGGGGATTACCTATGAAGAATTCAAGGAGAACTACGCGAGGGACGCCGCCATCAAGCGAATGAACACGGTTGAGGAAGTGGCCGAGTTCGCTCTNTTCCTGTGTAGCCCATCAGGAGGAGGTATCACCGGCGCAATCCTGCCGTTAGATGGGGGTACTGCTCTCTAATTTTCTAAACAGAGGAGGACCATTACAAGAACAATACTCCTCACACACTGCCATCAATTAGGTGAAAGTGCGACGTCGATAAAGGGCGTCACTAATAACCAAAGTNAGAACTACTGTGAGCAATAAGACAAAACAGAGCTGCAAAGCAGATCTCGTTGAGCCAGCTTCATGGACAACCAGACTGCTCACAACAGGTGCAACCGTAGACCCAAGCCCGCTCATNAGTTGCAGATAAACCACGTTTTTATGCGACGGATTGGAGACAAAAGCCAGTCCGAAAGCGACGTAGGAGTTGTAGGTCGCAGAGACTGAAAGCCCATAGCAATAGCCAAGGAAAAGTATCGAAGAAGTGGACTGGGCAGAACTGATAGCATAGACCGAAAGCAAGGAAACCAGAACAAAGCCATAGAGTAAAAACCTGACAGAAATTTTTGAAGCCAGCCAGGTACCCGCCAGGGATCCTAAAAAGGCAGCCAGAAAGACATTACCCATGAATTCGCCAGCTAACTCTGGACCGCTTTCAAAAGTCTGCTGAACAAATTGAGGAGCCCAAACAAAGATAGCAATTTTTGCTGTCATGAAAAGCAGCAAACTGACACCAACTAGTATTATTCCAAGGTTCCATTGTTCAACTTCATCTGATTCGTTTTCTTCTGCTTCATAGGCCGGCTCAAAGGAGGTCACTGCAGCAAGTATGACCACAAAACCAAGGAACAAGGTCACCACCAAATAAACTGCTGACCAACCATAAGAATTCACAACAAACCANGTGGTCAATGCAGCAAATGCAATGCCTCCACCATTAAACATCGCATCCTGGGCAACCATGATCATCTGACTTCTGTGTCCCCGCCATTGCTGCGTGATGATCGTTACGCCGCCACAGACCACTATCGCAAAGAAGTTTCCNATTAGACCTAAGAGAATAGGCAGAAAGGCGTATGNCTTTAGGCGATTCAACAAAATAATCAGGACGATTGCTGCTAGGTAGCTGCCGATGGTGACTANTTTGATTGGAAGATGATCAAAGATAAAAAAGGCAAGAATACCGCCGACAAAAACTCCCGCGGTTAACCATGAAAACTGGCTNGCAATGTCGCTTATCGAGACGCCAAAATGNTCCGCCGCCGGCTCGGTGACTAAGCCGATAGTGGTCACAAANCCCGCCATGATCAAGGTTGCGAGGAGCGGAATGAACATGAGTCGGGTCTGGTTAAGAGTCATATTTATCTACGCCGTGCTTAACTTCACCATCATCTGGCTTAATCGAGGTTTAACTAANNANCCCCAATGNTAAGTAAAGCTTCGTTGGCGCCCAGTTCGTTTTAATAGCAAGAATAACTGAGCAGGCGTTAACCCCGAAGCACTTTAGGATACAATCATGTCCATTTAGGGAAAGACATCATGATAGATCTAAAACGAGAAGGTGAAGTATTCGTTATCACTTTGAACGACGGCGAAAACCGCTGGAACACAACATTTGTCCGAGAATTCTCAAAGGCGCTGGATGAAGTTGAGGGTTCCGAGGGGGCTGCTGCGGTAGTAACGACATCATCGGATCTAAAATTCTTTTCCAACGGGCTTGATCTGGATTGGCGTGCCTCGTCAGGCGAACACCGTGGTGGTGATCGAGAGGCGTTTGGGGATGAGTTCATGAAACTCATGGGCAGGATCATTACGCTATCGGTACCCACCATAGCAGCCATAAATGGCCATGCTTTCGGAGCAGGACTGATGTGCGCGCTCTGTCACGATGTCCGAATCATGCGCGAGGATCGTGGCTTCGCGTGTGCCAACGAAGTTGAGATTGGTATGGTGATCCCCAAACCGGAACTCGCTCTTTTTCGTCATAAACTTCCAATGAACACCTTTTTCGAAACGGTACAACTAGCGCGCCGCTGGACTGGACCCGATGCGCTGAACGCGGGTCTCGTACAGCAAACTGCCAGCATCGATAGCCTCATGGATNTCGCGTTACAGAAGGGTGCAGAACTTGCCAGACTCGGAGCGAACCGCAAAGTTTATGGAAGAATGAAGGAATCGATTTTTGGCGAAGAACCTTCGATCAACAGTCCATTCGGTGTAGCCCATCAGCTAAAAAATATGGAACAGTTCCACTAGTGAGTTTCCCAGGACAGCGGCTTCAGCTTAGGCTCGTCGAACGACGAGAGACCGCTGAAAAACCGCTGTCCTTCCTGCAGATTTTAAACAAGGCCGACCAACCGCTCGATAAGCGCTGGCGTCTTTACTTTTCCCTAGGACTCACACCCAAGGAAGGCGAGACACGAGTCCTAAAAATAATTATTGATGGTCGCTATGGCTATCTCGAACCAACGGCAGACTGGCCTGCACTACCCGCAGGTGGGAGTGTAGAGATTCCTGTAGAGGGCTGGCTATTTACTCACATGCCGCTTCAGGCAAGGCAAGGTTTCCATCTGTTGACCTGGGAGACAACACCTGCAGCAGGAGTTTTAACTGAACCCCAGTGTTTGCCACCTGATCTCCTTGATATCAACTCAACACCAAACCCGTGGATAGCNCAGACATCACCGAGTTGCGACATTTATCCGGACAGCCCCGCACATCGTTTTCGTATCAACAATCAGGGAGTTCGCGAAGGCGAATTTACCGTTATACCAACACCAAAAAAGCTTGAGTTCAAAGGGCCCGCTTTTCGTTGTCTAGGCTTTAATTATGACGATCCTGANATTGGTAAAGTTTTCGCGCATAACAAAGGTGCAGAAACCCTACCCATAAGGGTCCGCTATGATCAAAAANTTGAGGGCTATTCGATTCAGGTCAANTCAACCGAAGTTGTAATCCTGTCAGGTTCAGACACAGCCACATTCCATGCNGCNCAGACTCTCAGNCAACTAATTANNAGTCAAAATCTGNTCCAACCCTGCCAGATCGTCGATCAGCCCNCTTTTNTCCACCGAGGACTCTTTATCGATATTGCTCGTCACTTCCATGGGGCCGACGACCTAAAAACCATCATTCAGGCCATGGCAGCCTATAAAATGAACCGTTTGCAGTTAGGCATCAGCAATGACGAAGGCTGGCGGCTCGCCATACAAGGGTTACCCGAATTAACTGATATCGGTGGTCGGCGGGCATTCATTCCGGAAGGTTCAAAATCTGTTGATGCCCTGTATCCTGCATGGGGTGATGGACCAGAGGAATGTCACAACTTTCTCACGGGCGAAGAGTTTATCGAACTACTGCGCTTTGCTAATCATGCGCACGTCGAAATCATTATCGAGTTTAATCTGCCCGCTCACGCCAATGCTCTTATCCGTTCTATCGCCGCAAGTGGCCGCTACGAGATCGTTGATCCAGACGACCAGTCAACATACACATCAGCCCAGGGATACAGCCGAAACGTTGTTAACGTCTGCCAACCTGATACCTTCGTACTAACAAGGCGGATCCTGGAGACGATCGCCAAGTATTATTCGATGGCTGGCTTACGCCTGAGACACATTCATCTTGGCGGTGACGAAGTACCCGCGGGGGCCTGGCTAGGTTCACCTGTCTGTCGCAATGCTCCTTTTTGGTCGCCTGACTGGGATATGACAAGTGAATCGGACAGAGAAGCTGCCACCGGCGTTTTGCAAAAATACTATGTTGAGAGCATTCTCAATATTATTAGGGACATTGATCCTGATGTAATGACCGGATTCTGGCACGAAATGGCCCCTTTCATCCCGGATAAGGCAAATACCTACATCACCGGCTGGTACACTGAGGATCCGCCAGCTGGTTCAATCGACAGTATTCTCAGTCGCCAACAGAATCTAGTGGTGGCTAATGCCAGTTTTCTTTACCTAGACATGCCTTACAGTCTGCATGCAGAGGAGCCAGGTTTACCTTGGGCAGCCTATACGAGTACAAGGCGAATACACGACTTTGATCCATTTGATTGCTGGGACATTGACAGCGAGTCCAACATCAAAGGTATTCAAGCACAGCTTTGGACCGAGACCGTATATGACCAGGCTACTCTTCACTATTACCTATTCCCGCGTCTGCTTGCCGTCGCTGAACGAGCTTGGTGCAAAAAATCTGGCCCTTGGAGTAATTTTGCGCATGCAGTCGGCAGCCGAGAACTCGCTCATCTCGACGCTCTCGGGATTAAATACCGCCTACCACCACCCGGCATTCAAATCGAAAATCATTATCTAAAGGCCAACTCTACCTATCCGGGTCTAATCATCCGCTACAACCAGCAGGGAGAAAATCCGACGGCAAACGACCCTGAGTTGATCGATCAACTGGATATTAACGGCATCAGCGAGATCCGCCTGGCTGTTTTTTCACCATCCGGAGAACGTTCAAGCCGAGTCGAGATAGTCAAGAATCTGCTGGACGCAAACCTCAATTGAGTCTTCTCCAGACTTGAGGTGTATCTCAGGGTTCTCAGGGACTTCGTAAGGGCTGTCAACCCCCGTAAAGTTCGGCAATTCGCCGCGTCTCGCTTTGGCATAAAGACCTTTAACGTCTCGCCGCTCTGCCTCTTCAAGTGGTGTATCGACAAAAATCTCTATGAATTCTCCGTTTGAAATTAACCGACGCGCCATATCCCTTTCTGCTCTAAAGGGAGAGATAAACGAAGCTAGCACGACCAATCCTGCATCAACCATCAGCCCGGCCACTTCGGAGACCCTTCGAATGTTCTCTACCCGATCACCATCAGAGAAACCGAGGTCCTGATTCAANCCATGTCGAACGTTGTCTCCGTCCAATATATATGTGCGAACTCCACGCTTATGCAAGGCCTGCTCCAGAGCGTCAGCAATCGAGGATTTTCCAGAACCGCTAAGACCCGTAAACCAGAGGAGCCTGGACCGATGACCATTGAGCGCCTCTCTCGCAATCTTATTGACCGCCAGGTGCTGCTGGTGAATATTCTTGGCACGACGCAGCGCAAAATTAATCATCCCCGCCGCGACGGTCGCATTAGTATAACGATCAATCAGCACAAAGGATCCTAGGGTTCGATTTGCCGCATAGGTCTCAAAAGGGATACTTCGATCAAGGCTCAGGGTGGCGACNCCAATGTCGTTCAACGACATGTTTTTGGTCGATAAGTGTTCCAAAGAATTGATATTGTATTTGTATTTGATATCNGTAATCGTCGCATTTACCCGAGTGGCGCCCGACTTCAACCAATATGCCCGCCCGTTATGACCAGCTTCCTGATCCATCCAGACGAGGTTGACCTCAAATTGATCAGCAACTTCACTAGGGCTNCTGGCAGCGACCAAAACGTCTCCCCTCGAGCAATCAACCTCTCGATCTAACGTAATCGTCACCGCCTGATCGGAAACTGCTTCACGTAAACTATCTTTATAGAGCAAGATATCAGACACANTAGCGGATTCTCCGCTCGGCAAAATCCGTATCTCCTCTCCTGGTCGGATCCTTCCCGAAACCAACGTACCGGAGAACCCCCGAAAGGCGCTATCCGGTCTATTTACCCACTGCACTGGCATTCGAAACGGTTCACCCAAGGATCGCTTCCGCACCTCAACGGTTTCGAGGAAACTGATTAACGTAGGTCCGTTATACCAAGCCGTTCTTTCAGANCGTTCAACAACATTATCACCTTCAAGTGCCGACATCGGAATGGCAGTAATTTGATCAAACTCAAGCTGTGCTGCGAAATCTTTGTAGTCACCAGCGATAGCGTCAAAGCGCTCAGGATCAAAACCAACCAGATCCATTTTATTTACAGCCAGAGCCACATGACGTATGCCGAGCAACGAGCAGATAAACGAGTGTCGCTTCGTCTGAGTTAGCAAGCCCTGCCGGGCATCCACAAGGATAACAGCNATATCAGCAGTCGACGCNCCAGTTGCCATATTCCTTGTGTACTGCTCATGTCCCGGCGTGTCCGCTACAATAAATTTACGATGTTCGGTCGAGAAAAACCGATAAGCTACGTCAATGGTAATGCCCTGTTCCCGTTCGGCCGCTAGACCATCGACAAGTAAGGCAAAGTCGATATCACCGTCCTGTGTACCTAGGTGCCGCGATTCACTACGAAGCACCAACACCTGATCCTCAAATATAAGCTGAGCTTCGTAAAGCATTCTGCCGATTAACGTAGACTTGCCATCGTCCACCGATCCGCATGTTATAAACCTAAGAAGATCCAGACTAGATTGCTCCTCTAGAAAGGCATTTAGACCGCTGACACTAACCTCGGTGTTACCAGTCACGATACAACCTCGAAAATAACAATCCAACTTTCCGGGACCTAGGCAACCTGCGGCGAAAGTCAGTCATAAAGGACAATGAAACTGACATCAGAAATAACCTTCTTGTTTCTTTTTTTCCATGGATCCTGAACTATCTGTATCAATAGCTCGTCCTTGGCGTTCACTCGTCCTGGCTTCCATCAGTTCCAATAGAATCTTGGGTAAAGAATCGGCATCCGACTCGATTGCCCCGGTCAGGGGATAGCAACCTAACGTTCTGAATCGAACTCGCTTCGTATGAATTTTCTCCCCAGGAAATAGTTTCAGCCGGTCATCATCGACCAACATCAACATTCCATCTCGCTCTATCACCGGCCGTTCTGCAGCAAAATAAAGCGGTACAATCGGTATGTTTTCCCGGTAAATATATTGCCAAATATCAAGTTCGGTCCAGTTCGACAGAGGGAATATACGAATGCTTTCCCCCATAGCNTTTCGGCCGTTATATAGGTTCCACAATTCCGGACGCTGGTTCTTCGGATCCCAGCGGTGAGCACTGTTACGAAAAGAAAACACTCGCTCCTTAGCGCGGCTCTTCTCTTCATCTCGCCTGGCTCCACCGAAAGCAGCATCAAAACCATTGCTATCCAAGGCCTGGATGAGACCTTGCGTCTTCATGATGTCGGTATGTAGGGCGCTGCCATGGTCAAACGGGTTGATATTCTTCGCAACACCTTCAGGATTAATATGCACAAGCATTTCCATCCCGGTTTCTTCCGCAATGCGTTTCCGNAACTCGTACATCGCTCTAAACTTCCAACGAGTATCGACNTGCAACAATGGAAAAGGAGGTTTACTGGGGTAAAAAGCTTTCTCGGCGAGCCGGAGCATTACGGACGAATCTTTGCCAATGGAGTAGAGCATCACGGGCTTTTCAGTTTCTGTTATAACTTCGCGAATAATGTGAATACTCTCTGCTTCGAGACGATCAAGGTGAGTTACATTCATAGTGTGATGCTTTCCTTCAGGAATCGAGATTGCGGCGCCCGCATCTGTGGCAGATGAGTAAGCAGTCAGTCCCAGACGAGCCTTATGACCAGAATCCAGCAACACATCATGGGAGCCTTCGAGATTTTTTAATTCAATGCATATAGGACAGAGATTACCAAGGGGCCAGACCAATAACTGCCGAGCATAGTGTCGGGCCAGCGCACCGAGAAACGCTCGGAGTTCCCCAACCAAATCTTCACTTTCCAGCCATACCCATCGACGCCCACGTCGCCGATCATTGGCCATTAACAGTTTACCGTGCGAAGACTCAATGCATTGAACTACTAGTGACGGGTATCGTTTACGTTTTGCTTCGGACTCAAGACTCTCGTAAATGAGCTTATTAATAGGCNGCCCGTTTTTGTCCTGAATCGTGCTGGGATCGATCGGATCAGGTAAGAATTCGTTCAAGGTGCGTTCAATTGTCCGGATAGACGGCTTACCTCTCAGCAATTCAAAAACAGCTTTTTTGTCCCAGCAGAGAAGTAATCCTTCAGCATCTCGCCGATTTCGATAAGTGACAGCAGGCAGTTCCATTTAGACGCTCAAAAACCGGATAGATGTCGCATTCCGCAAATTTTACGTTTCTTATGTTGATTTCGTCAAATTGATAATTTCCCGCATTTTGCGACATTGACATCTTCAAAAACGTATCCCTCAGAAAGACTTAGCATCGGAGATCTACAATTCTTACTTATCTCGGAGGCATTTAATGTTAGTAAGCGCACACATTGAATATNGTNTCTACAAATTCATCNTANCCACTAAAGGTTNAAATCTNTCCATTTTCTTGNAATCACTTCAGCTANCGGCTCAAGCTCTGGTGGCTGGCCACGATGGATCGATATCGGCTCGTCGATCCTCACCACCGCTTGATCCTGCAGGTACGACGGCCAGCTAAAACCGGGAATCGAGGGGTTTCCCGTCGCTGCAAAAGCAACCCATGCCTTGCGCATAAAATCAGCAGTCTTCTGGTAATCCGCGAACGCTGATAGAAAACCAAAGGGCAACCCATTACCAAAAACCATAATATCCAATGCATGGGCAGCACCAATAAGAGGCGATTCCCAGTCGAATTGATAAACAAATGTCTTTGAGCCAGGGTGCTGAAGGCGGCCTTCTACGATTCTCATAGCCGGTATCCGGAACCACATGTCGCCCACGACCCTATTGAAGATATCGTTATGGTCAAGGTGGGGCAGAGTTCTAGCGTACGAAACCAGGATTTCTTCCCAAGAAAGANCNATACTCTCNATGATCTGAAGTGCGCGCCNATGAAATATNCTATCCACCATGGAGGGCATAATCGCCGANAAAAAGTTCGCCTCATCGCGNCAAGTGCCAATCAGGTAATCTATCTCTAGACCAATTCCATGATGAGCCGCATCGACCGGATGCACCGGCATATGTCGGTTAATNACGGGCAGATAGATCTGCGGGCTACCTAAATGTTCTTCATCTAACGTTTCATAAACATCAACAAAAGTCNGCCACTGAACTCTGCGCAATGCATCNATATCGCCGGGCCTAATGTTCAACTGATTGATAATTCTGCGCGCNACTTCCGTNGCNTTTTCGGTACGCTGGGCAGAATGGCCTCCGCTCTGAGGAATCACACGATGGACCAATCCTTTCGAGCCTGGCGTTGCAATAACCGCCTGTGTCGCTGCACCACCNCCAGACTCACCAAACAAAGTCACATTGCTTGGATTACCGCCAAATCGAGTGATATTTTCCTGGACCCAAAGGAGAACAAGGATAAGATCTTGGATACCNAGGTTCCCTGGCCCGATATCGTCGCCGAACAGCTCTTCCAAATACAGGTAACCTTCGGCTCCAAGACGCCTATTGCAGGTAACGAGCACAACACCTTCTTGGGCAAAACGTGTCCCATCATAAAGCTCATTTGCACCCGAACCTGAGATCTGACCACCACCATGAGCCCAGACCATCACTGGAAGATTAACCGCGCCCGGGTCAGGGCTCCAAATATTCAGGTTTAGACAGTCTTCGCCTTCGTCTGGCAGACCGATTTGAATTCCACCGGTTTGCGGACAGATCGAGCCATATTGGATCGCAGGAAATACAGACTGCCATTTGCGTCGCGGCACAGGTGATCGCCAACGCTTCTCACCAAAAGGCGGTTCGGCATAAGGTATTCCGAGAAAACGATATACTCCGTCAACTACCTCACCTTGCACGGGGCCGCTCTCAGTCCTGATAACTGGGGTCAGACTAGTCACCGGATGAGCGCAAGCACCGATCAGTAATGTCGAACTGCTGACTAGAAATTGTCGTCGATTCATCAAAAGTGGCTGTATTCGGGATTTCATTCGGCCTAGGCTCATTCCCCTTGTCAGCGTCCAAGCAATATTTTCTCTGCCTGATCCGCGGCAACTTCAGCCTTCAGACGAATTTCGCTNGGCGGGCAACTGCCTATAGGATGCTCCAAAATGACGAAAGGGTAGTCTGGTAATCCAAGTACTCGAGCAATGTTTCGAGCCGTTACGATAAAAGGTCTCGTNCAAAGCACCACCGCGCGCTTACCGGACTGCTCAAAAGTGATACCGTCATGCAAACTGCATGTCGAGCAACTGCCTCAATCGCCNGTCGCCGTAAGAAGATAATCACATTCAGGTGAGAGACCCGTCAGCGTTTCCGTTGGTGCAGGGGCACTTGGATTCGACTTATACCGAATATCGAGCACCTTACCGCCATGGCGCCTTTTAAGACAGTCAGCAGTTTCTTGTAACAAAAGATCGGCATTGAGTTTTCGGTTAGATAGAAGCCCTATAGTTTTGTTCTTAAGGTCGACCAATGCCGGCGCTCTCTCATGAGCAAGCTGACTGCTGTTAACTGTGGGATTTACAAGTTTCAACGCGAATGTCTCCTATCAACAGTCGATACAAACACCGACGGACTGGTGTTGCATGATCGAGCCTCGAGATCTGCTCCATGATGGTATAAAAGCCGAATGGCCACCCGCATCGCCACCNCCTACGGTTACCAGTATATCAGCGGGCTCAAGCCCCCGATGCATTTCTGCCCGGCCCTGTTTCCGATATTCTCCATCAACAAACTTACCTACCTGCCGCATACCATCGACAGGTCTGTTCGCTTTTTCAAACAGGTACTCCTGCACAGCCACTTTAGACCAACCCGCTCCAGATACAATTCCTACATGTTCGGGTGACAAAACGACGACACTTTGTCCAAGGCTAATACAACCATAATTTGCCATGGCATCAGCCACGCTATCCAAAATGGCTTCAGGCGTATTACCNCCATGATTCTCCACGTTACAGAAACCNGCCCCCGCAAANACCGTTACCGAACTGACACCTTCCGGATAGCCTTGCTCCTCAGCCAACGATGGCCAAGGATTACAATCGGCTCGCTCAGCGATACAGAAGCTGTACTTGCCAGGGTTTCCCTGTGTCGATTTGTCCGATATTCCAGGCAACATACGGAATACATTTAGCAACACCAAACGCACTGCACGCCCAATTGTTGCATTTGCGCGATTACCNGGACCAAACAAATTGACCCCAGCGTTCATGCCGATTTCATCGACAACAGGTCCACTAACAATCAAAAGGGGTGCCGACCCCCCGGTACTCGCGGTGCTGCCATGAAAGTTAAACCGATCCCTGTCCATCGCTTCAAACGCCGCTACTAGAACCCCAAAGTACTCTGGTAAGCAGCCGGCCATCACCGCATTCACTGCAAGTGCATGGATAGTGAGNTCAAGATTCGTCGCGGGATGATGAGCTAGGACCGTTTCACGGGGACGTCCTTCCATCAAGCACATGGTATCGACACGGTTTTGTTCCGGCGGGACCACAGGCAGACCATCGGTCCAACCTTGTTCGTAGCAATAGTCGATGGCCTCGAGCAGNTCATCGGGCACATGATGAATNATTTCATGGGCGTCTTGCATGTGCTCCTAATCCTTGTTCAAGTCTGAACCTTACTCAGTGCCTTGGCATCTTGGTCATAATTAGCNTAAGAATCCTTGAGAGTTGCACTATTGAGGACCATTGTGCAAGTTAGGTCACCGTTTTCAGCATCATAAATATTAGATCTAATCCAATTCGATTCGGTCCGCCGACTTTCACTAAGAGCNANNATTTCCCTCTCAATTTTATAGGGATGGCCGACGAACAGTGGNCCCTTTATCATTCGAATCTCTTGACCTGCGAAAAGGCCGACTGCCGGCCCCCGNGTCTTAAATCCGGCCTGATTGTTGTAGCTGGCCAGAACGCTGATCATCTCAAGCGGAACAATCGGTCGCTGCCAAGGAGACGCGGATGAAAACTCAGATAAGTAATAATCATGAGTTTCGGTTATACGTTCGAGCTTTTCATTTAAGGAAAATGGATAGAGTGCGCCCATATTCTGATCGTGATCCATTATTGCATCTTCAGGATTACCTGCACCCTGTTGACCGACACTTAGTTCGCTGAGAATAACCAACTGTTCTACTGGTCTAAGCCGCGCCAACCGCTGATCGATTTCCGTGTCACCATAGTCAGGGCCGATAGACGCGGTCCCTGTTAACACAGGCGTTCCGTCNCGTTTCTCAGAACCGATCCGAATTAGATCCGCCCGTTCGCTGGGCACTTCTATAAACGCTCTTACTTCTTCTCCTTCAACAACCATATTCTGGTAGTGAGAACTAATACAACCTCGTTCAAACCAGACATCGCCAAAATAGCCTTGCAACAAATGAACAAACTGACTGAAATGAGTCGGTCCTTCAATCGGTGCACCAGAGAAACCGAGATCTTCCGCCATCCGATCATCATGGATAGATAGGTGACCATCATATTCCTGTTCACCTAGCATCTGCCTCGGGTAACGGAACTCACTGAATTCGCGCACACTATCGGACATGTCTTTACCTCCTATTTACCAATATCTATCAAATCAGCAACCTCAATCAGGATCAAGCCGACNTANACCCAGGGGATTAGGCAACGTATCCTTGTTANCAGCCAATTCAGGCATATCAGCTANCGGTGGCAAGAGATAAACATCTAATATCCGCTCAGGAATTGCCCTTCTGACCTTCTTTCTTGATCNATATTCGAGCCATCATGAATCATCCTCTGGACGAGTTCATANGGCAATTTTTAAAAACGAGGAATATTCTCAACCATAGAAGTGAAATAAGAATGAGTCGAACCGTAAAGTTTGTATTTACATGGGAACATCCTCATCACCNCTCCAGCAGGTAAAGTTATCGGCAACCGAGAACCATAAACGGNAGCAAATTACCTGCCCAATATCAACATTTACCTGCATCAGAATAATGCTTATCAGACGTTAACTAGATATTTACTCATCCTGAGGGACCCCCCCAGGACACGACCTTTAAGAGGAGAGNTCAAAACAATTCACTATGCAGAAAAAACCGTAATATCNCGTTCCAGTAACCAATGAGTTGCCCATTCACGTTCTGGATCCTTCAACCCAGCTAAACGATCCGCAATCATCTGTCGTGACTGTTCGGGATAGGGTCGAGACAAGTAACTAACCTCTTCGCCATAGATGAAAGCATGAAAAGCTTTTGCGCCTGCCTCCTGGGAGGCTTTATTCGCAATGATAAAAGGCTGGTAGGTTGGGACAATTTCCCTCGCAACAAACTCAGCGAAGTCGGTAGGTTGACCAAAATCAATGTTTCCACCGCCGTCCCAGACATCACGACTGTTTTCGCTAAAGCTAAGGACCTGGGAATATTCGCTATAGATTCGCTTCGGATCAGGATCCATCAGCGTATGTGCTCGCAGACCACCCAGCACGACACAATCGACCGCTGTGGGTCGATCGCCGAGAAGATAGCGTGTTTTGCTGAGCTGANTTTCTGCCGCTTCGATAATACGCCTATACTCATCTTCTGCCGCCAGCCTCTGCGCCTCAGAATCAGTCCCTGTGGCGCGACAAGCTCTTGGCCCCCAGTTTCTTACTCGCTCCGCGATCTCAGCGTTACCCTCTGCCATTTTCATGGATGCGAACGCTGCACTCTCNGGGTAGTGCCAGCGATAGTGCACCATTGTTCGCGCCACCCACTCGTCAAAAAATTCCTCCAGAACCTGAACAATTAATCCCGNGGGACCATCTGGGAACATGCGACGAGCAGGGTAACGTTCATCGAGAAGACGCATGATCGGAGTGGTGTCTCCGATCATCCAATTCTCGGGCGTGTGCAAAACAGGAATCTGGTGTGTACCGGACCGGGCTTCAATTATTTCGGGTTCACTGAGGTTCTTATTGCGCATGTCAAAGGGCAACCCATAGAAAATACACGCCGCTTCAAGCTTCCTCGTGAAGTAACTCAGTTCACCACCGTAGATTATGTATCGATCTTTCAAGAACCTGCCTTCTCAATATTAAGAAACAGCTCCAAAGTACCTAGCATGATGCCAGGCTGATGCAGGAATTGATTACCATCGGCGTAGGACATGTCAGACAATCGATCCAGCAGACAGTTCCATGCCGTAACCTGCTCCAGACGTGAGATACCTGCACCAGGACACACTCTGGGGCCCGCNGAGAAAGTGAGNTGCCGTGTCACGGCTTTTCNATCAAGTCTCAACTCGTAAGGACACTCAAATTCGTCTGGATCGACATTGGCTGCCCCATAACGCAGGTGCAGCACTGACCCAGCCGGCACCTTAATGCCTTGAAAGACCTCATCCTGACTGGTGCGCCTGGTCGATAGGCCTTGGGTTGGCGATCTCATACGCATACCCTCTTCCGTAAACTGACGGATGAGACTGCGATCAGACTTCAAGCGCTCAAAGAGGCCTTCATGTTCACAAATAAGCTGCGCCTGCTCCTCAAGCGCGTATTGGGTCGTTTCAAGCCCCCCAATGATCATGGCGTAAACTACACCGTTAACCTCAAGATCGGTTAGCGGACGAGCCAGCGGAGAATAAGTAACTTGGGTTAAGAACGTAATCATGTCGTCCTGAGGATGACGACGTTTCTCTTCCACCTGCTCTTGGACGTACTCTTTAAAACCATCCAGCAGAACAAACTGCTCTTTGACCTCATCTTCAGTCAACACATTATTGTGTCCACGGCCATAGACGAAAGCCTTGACCTGAGCCTCACCCCATTTCTCCAAACGGGGGATATCCTCTAACGGAAAACCTAAGACACTGGCCATGACTCTCTGCGGAAGCGGACGAGCAAACTCTTTGATAAAGTCAATCTGGTCGCGATCGATCCAACCCTCGATAAGCTCCTCCACGTGCTCTTTGATCATGATTTTGTGTCGGTCAGCGCCTGGTCCAACCCAAGGATCAGTTAATTCCTGTTTATGTGTACGCCACAATTCCATATTCGGCCTTAGTGTGACCATAGACGCTGTCATTGCATTCAAATTCGGAATAGCTTCCGGATCCTCGCCAGATGCGGCAAGCTCTTGAATAGCGGCCGTCATCAAAGGTGGAAATCTATCCGGATCCCTAACGACCGTATTAATATCTTCGTGCTTCGTCAAAACGAAAGCATCACTATCAGAGGTCAGCCCCTCCCCCGCAAGCTTTAGCACGGGAGCCTCATCATGCAATATCGGATAAGCATCGTACCAATGCTCCTGTGCACCAGGGCCAAAAAGATCAACATCTTCAAGTGAAACCGGACATGCAACCTTCGTTAGACTTTCTTGACTTTCTCTATCACTCATCACCCCTCCCTTAAACTAAAATCAATGACCAAGTTGCTCCGGCCAGCGCTCCAAGCACAAGTACCCAGCAAGGCAGCATTGAAAGTATCATGCCTGCACCTCTAGTTTCAGGATCCTTTACGTAACTGATCGCATAGATCGCTCGACCGACAACAAACAACAACCCCAGGCCAGCGGCCCAATGTACACTGACATACTGACCAAAAAACCAGATTCCAGGAACGAATACAACCATCTGCTCTATGGTGTTGTAGTGCACGCGAAAGTGCCGTTCAAACTCTTCGTTACCTATTACGGCCGGCGCCTTAAGGTCCGCTCGCCCGCGCGAAAGACCTGCCCTCATACCAAAAACGACAACCTCGATCACAGCCAGGAGTATCACAATGATCACGGGTTCCATACTGAGTCCTTATTTTTGTTCTACTCTGAGTGTAGCACTGCTATGTTTTTCGCTAAAATCCCCTTGTGATAACTCGTGTAACTTTTTTTGTCCTCATCGCATTTTCCGTTGCCGCCTGCGAGGCTATTACTGACGTAACTGTCATTAACAGCAGACCAACACAATGGCTACTTCCATCGGCTTTAAGCGAAGCATCAGGTTTAGCGCCCGCTGCAAACAACACCGTGTACCTTCACAATGATGAACTCGGAGAAATCTATCGGTTCAATCCGCGAACCAACTCGATTTTCAAAGTCGCATCAATCAGCTGGCCACCAGTCGGAGAAGACTTTGAGGGCATAGCGGGCTATGGGACTTCACTGTTCTTGATAACTTCTGATAGTCGGTTATTCGAGATCAGAGATTTCGCACCACGTGAACATCATCAGGTGGTCGGCGCTCGACGAATATCAACAGGACTAGAGAATCAATGCGAATTTGAGGGCCTCTATAATCTCGCGGGGAAACTCTTAATGCCATGCAAAGAATCAAAATCGGACCAGAACCCTAACTTGTTCAGAGTATTCGCCTACGATATCAAGACAGAAAAGGTTAGCGAATTCTTGGAACTGGACCCCGATAAAATAGAGGGTGTTGAAATAGTTGCGGCTACTGCATTCGAGGCAAACAGCACACACTACTTTGTTGTCTCCGAGAACTATCTCATCACTATTGATCGCGACACACTTAACGGCGAAGCGATCAAACTGAGCTCAGAGCTTCACAAGCAGGTCGAAGGCATTACCTTTCTCGATGATGGCACCGTGATAGTAGTCGAAGATAACCGACGCGGCCTTGCAAGACTCACACAATACGCGAGCCTAGAGGAACTTATCTCGCTAAACCTGTGAAACGAGCTTGAGTAATAGCACCCTTCTAAGACAGAATTTTAAGACCGTGCTCCCTACTGATTTGTAGGTGAGAGAGAGTCTTATCCGTGCTTCTCATTCGCCAGCTCAGCAGCGCCCGGGCATAACGCGCTACTATCTGAGGATGATCTTCTGATATATCAATCAACTCCTCAGGGTCATTTTTTATGTCGAAGAGCAGAGCAGGTAGATCTGCAAAGTGC
>NZNP01000073.1 GCA_002694945.1 Gammaproteobacteria bacterium | reverse complement strand
CGCTATATGACAGGTGGCGCAGCTTTTGTTGTAATTTTCTTCAACGCCCACGCTCTCTACAGATGCTAAAACAATAGGCGTAGATCCACAATCTTGGCCCTCGATACATATTTCTCCAACTTTTTTTATACGATCAGCGATTTCGACATCTGCGGCTGATGCAAAAGCGAAAACTATGCCGAAAAGAGATGCCACTACCTTGCTTATGATCATGACTTACCTCTAGGAAAAACGCCCGACATTATACCCAAGCCATCGGTAATAACTAGTTACTTTGGTCTTTATGTCTCCAATTTGGACCACTCGTATCTTGAATGCCAGAGAATTGGAAAACAGTAGACGTGCCTGCCTCTACTACCGACTGTTCAGATACCATTGTTAATATTGCTTGTTTTCGAAACTCCTCTAACGTGTCGGAACCAACATTGATCATTGTTGATTTGAGTTTGTAAAGAGTTGTGCTCATAACCTCGGCAAGGCCCCCAACCAAAGGCACATATGCGTCTACACCTTCCTCAAAAACCATTTCTTGCGAGCCTATATCCTCTGCATAACGTTGCCAATTTTTAGCCCGACGAGTGCCTTCTCCCCAATAGGGCTTATACATCTGACCATTAATGGAGGTTCGCGGCGTAGGGCTTTCTTCAGTCATGGCAAAATAACGTCCCATCATGACAAAGTCGGCTCCCATAGCTAAAGCAATAACTATTTGGGTATCGTTTGCAAGGCCGCCATCAGAACATATTGGAATATATCGACCTGTTTCCTGAAAGTAACTATTCCTTCGCTGAACAACATCGAGGAGCGCAGATGCCTGTCCGCGACCAACGCCTTTCTGTTCTCTAGTAATGCAAATGGAGCCCCCTCCCATCCCGACCTTGATAAAATCGACGCTACTCTCGCCGACCAGATAATCAAAGCCTTCTGCTGAAACAACATTCCCTCCACCAACGACAATCTCCTGCCCAAATTCACGGCGGATCCAATCAATGCCTTCCTTTTGAAATTCCGTAAATCCATCCGAAGAATCGAAACATAGGACATCAGCGCCGGCTTTGAGCATCGCTGGCACCCTAAGCTTGTAATCATGAGTATTCACGGATGCCCCTACGCATAGCCTCTTTGAGTTGTCCAATAACTCGTTAGGATGCCGCATATGATCTTCGTAGTCTTTTTTGAAGACCAGTGATGTCAGGTGACCACTTTTGTCCACAATAGGCAAACAATTTTTCTTGTGCTTATGAAGGAGGCGGTTCGCATCTTTAAGCGACAGTCCCTCTTCGCCAAAGATAAGCTCATTGAAAGGAGTCATATGCTGACTTACAGGGTTGGTAAGGTCATCTTCATGAATCCAGAAATCTTGATCAGTGATCATTCCAACAAGTTTGCCAGTATTCTCACCATCACTCGTAACAGGAACAGTCGAATGGCCGCTTTTACGCATTAATCTGATTACTTCCGATAAGGAGGCTTCTGCCCTGGTATTTGTGTCGCTGGATACAAATCCTGCTTTATGCGCTTTAACCTGATGGACCATTTCCGCCTGGCTCTCGATATCCTGAGAACAAAATATGAATCCAAGACCGCCCTGGCGCGCTAGTGCTATAGCTAGGCGCGAGCCTGAGACGGATTGCATGGCAGCAGATACAATAGGCGTATTAATCCTGAATCTGGTTGGATTACCTCGCTCTGTAGCAGACAATGGAGAGCTAAGGTTAACCCGCTCTATGCTCTGATCTTTCCGCGTCAATCTCGGGATAAGCAAGTACTCAGCGAATGTTCTAGAAACGCCATTTAAGATAGTTGCCATTCAGTCCTCCTATTTAGAGTGAAGGCCGGCAAAATCTCTGCCCATTTGACTAGGCAAATAAGATATTGATATTTCATATTAATAAAAGTGAGTAATCACTTACTCTGGGGGGTGAACTTTGGTTTTCATGCAGAATTTCGCGAGGCATGGCAAATTTTAATAGATCAATCCGCGTCAATCAATCAAGCCTTTATTTGAATGTAATACTTTATGTAGGATGTTTATCCTATTGTTATTTATGATCTTATTCCAATATTTTCTCTGTCTTACATCAGGCTCAAAAAAGAAATAACAAACTCGGCAACAAACTAATACTCTCGATCAGCTTTCAACCNCTGAACTCGCACTACATCCTTTAGCTGAATTAACGTCTGGTAATTTGGAATCCGCAGACTGGAGTGAGACAAGAGTCTTTAAAAGTTTCTCGCAGCATATTATCGACGGCCTCCCAGAAGAATATAAAGCGCAAATGAAGCCGGAATAGATACTACCTATAAATTTGTGCTGTATTTTAAAGTGGACAAACAGAGGTTATATTTTTACGAAGGGGAGTTGCATGAGTAGCAAGAAGACCAGAAAATTACTCATTATCTGTCCCGACCGGTTTTAAACGTCTTTCTCGCTCAATGAGAAAATCAGCAACTTTAAGCATATTCGCATTACTGTTATCAACCATCGCAGCTTCGATACGATATTTTCCATTAACAATTAACGCAGGTACCCCACTTGATCGGTAGATCTGTTGACGAGCAATTGCCTGTTGATACATTGCTTTAACACCAAATGANTCGTTNAATGTTTTAACAAACTTTTCCGGATCTACNCCATTTTCNGCCATAAACTCTGTCATNGACTGAAGATCTACCAAGCGCCGACGCTCACTNTGAATCGCGCTGAAAAGTGGCAGATGTAACTTTTCAAGCANCCCAAGTGCCTTTGCCGTGTAATAGGTGCGAGCATANAACTCGTATCCTGTAACGCTCCANACGGCGGGAGAACGGTTAAACACAACATCTNCNGATAAACTTTGTTTCCATCGCGACACGAGNGGNTCAAACCGATANCAATGCGGACANCCGTAGGAAAAATATTCNGTAACCTCAACTACACTGCTATNNGGNGTCTGTATCGGAACTTCTAATAGTACGTAATGTGTTCCCTCTTCGTATGGTGACGCATTTGCGAAAATAGCAAATACCGCAGTCGTCGANAACACCAACGCAAANGTTATTACTTTGAAAAAACGAAANCGATCTNCAAATAGTTTCAGCATGACTTTACTTCAAACCATAGATATAAGCTGCTACGGACCNCATTTCNTGCTCNTTCATGTCAAGAGCAGTNCTCCTCATCATCTTGCTGTCACCATCATTATGNCGCTCACCAGACTGAAATGCCTTTAGCTGCTGAACCGTGTATTCAGGCCACTGACCGGCTAGAGCGGGAAACTTAGCTAAACCNTTTCCATTGCCAGTTGGCGCATGACATGCNGTGCAAGCTGCAATATTCTTCCTTGGCACTCCGTAGCGATATATTGCCTCACCCATTTCAACCATATCAGCTCTCGCCGCACCAAAAGCGCGAATTTGATTAGAATAATAGGCTGCTATGTCAGCCAGGTCGCTTTCAGACATGTTATCCAACATGCCTGCCATAGTGGGTACCTTACGTGTGTCATTTTGAATCTCAATTAACTGCTTCAAAAGATACGCTTCTCCCTGACCCGCGAGATTAGGAAAACTACCAACTAGGCTATTGCCGTCTTCGCCATGACAAGCAACACAAAGTGCCACTTTACTACTCCCAGCTTCTGGATCGCCTGCAAAGGCTCCAAAGCTTAGCAGCAACATTGTTAAAAATAACTTTACGTTTCTCATAGGTCTCACTTATTCCGCGCACGGGCGACTGGCTACTTTCTGCAATGCTCCCTAAAATGCGGAGCGCATTATATAACAATTTCAACAATCTGCTTGAAAAATGTCCCTGCAATTTAACAGCGCCAACTTTTTGACCAGTGCAACCAATCTAAGTCAATGCCCTCCTGATACCGGGGCAGAAGTTGCTTTTTGCGGTCGCTCGAATTCTGGCAAATCTAGCGCAATCAANGCCCTTACCNGAAAAAAATCACTCGCTCGAACCAGCAAGACCCCNGGTCGAACNCAGATGATTAATTTTTTTTCTATCAACGAAAGCTGCAGATTGGTTGATTTGCCNGGTTACGGCTATGCTAAGGTGCCTACGGCAGTAAAACAGCATTGGGAGAAGCATCTTGACGANTATCTCAGAGCACGGAGTTGCCTGAAAGGAGCTATCCTACTAGTCGATATTAGACATCCTATCAAAGAATTTGACGAAACGATGATTGACTGGTGTTTGCAGGTCGAGCTACCCCTGCATATTCTGCTTACCAAAGCCGATAAATTAAAAACGGGNGCTCAACAGAATTCTTTATTAAGTCTGAGACAGCGTTTATCGCAAGAGATTTCAACNCAAATATTTTCTGCTAAGGATAAAAAGGGACTCGACCTTCTCGAGGATAAAATCAGNGAGTGGTTCTCTTGAGCCAAACAATAGGNACTATTTTTGAGGAATTTTGCTTGTTATGAAAAATCGATAAAAAAGGGCCCTAACCGCCTTTGGGGAGNGTACGGCTAGGACCCATGCTTCGGATCTTATAGGGGGAAANTCACCGAAGNTGCTACTTAACCAGTCATTTTTTCAAAACATCCAATCAAGCGCTGTGATTTATAAGACACAGAGAGGAATAGAAAGTTCTCAGAAAATAATGAAAATTCCTTCACTTTTTAATGCTAAGTAGGCAGAAGCACAGTGTCAGAACTTTTTAATCAAATATTCACAGATCTGCATGAATTTAATCCCGAGCAGAGTAGCGTCCTTGCGACAAGTTCTATAATACTCGCAGACGGACACCTATCAGTGAGCCTCTTCCCAGTTTTCCCCTGTTCCCACCTCAACCACTAAAGGAACCGACAAGTCTGCTGCAGCACACATCAGCTTTTCAATTCCCTTCGCTGTATCCACAAGATTATGATCGGCGACCTCAAGGACTAGCTCATCGTGTACTTGCATAGTCATTTTGGCATCCAATTCAGTTTCAGTAAGCCAATCATCAACTTTTATCATCGCCCTCTTGATAATGTCTGCAGCGCTACCTTGCATCGGCGCATTGATCGCGGTTCGTTCTGCAGCCTGCCGACGTTGAAAATTAGATGCGTTAATCTCGGGGAGGTAGAGTCGTCGGCCATATATCGTTTCCACATATCCTTGCTCTGAAGCCAGTGTTCTGGTTTTTTCCATATAATCTTTCACGCCAGGATATCGTTCGAAGTACAAATCGATATAATCCTGCGCGTCGCCACGCGCAATATTTAACTGCCGCGATAAACCAAATGCTGACATCCCATAAATCAAACCAAAGTTAATTGCTTTAGCGTTTCGGCGCTGCTCATCCGAAACAGAATCAATTAAATTGCCAAATACCTCAGACGCCGTCGCCGTGTGGATGTCCCGACCTTCTTGAAACGCTTGAAGCAGCCCTTTGTCCTGCGAAAGATGCGCCATAATTCGCAGCTCAATCTGCGAATAGTCAGCAGCAAGAATCTTCCGGTCAGATGGTGCAACAAAAGCTCGACGGACCCGACGACCTTCAGCGGTTCTAATAGGAATATTCTGTAAATTCGGTTCAGAGCTTGACAGCCGACCTGTTGCTGTGACCGCTTGATGATAAGAAGTATGAATACGACCCGAGGTTTCAACAATCTGCTTTGGCAATTGATCAGTGTAAGTGGACTTCAGTTTCGATAATCCTCTGTAATCCATAATTACTCGAGGCAGCGGGTAATCGATTGCTAATTNCTGTAGTACTGGTTCAGCCGTCGAAGGCTGCCCTTTCGGCGTTTTCTTCAANACGGGCAGACCGAGCTTTTCAAAAAATATTTGTTGCAGTTGCTTAGTTGATCCCAGATTAAACTCTTCGCCAGCCAAACCAAATGCTTCCTGCTCAAGCTCCGCCAGACGCTTTTCAAGTTCTCTGCTCTGAATACCCAATTTGTCTTTATCGAGCAACACACCGGTACGTTCAATCCTCGAGAGAATATTCACAAGAGGCAATTCGATTTCACTCAAAACTGAAGATAAGCNAGCGTCACCTTCCTCTAACTTGGCTAAAAGCGTCTGATGCAAACGGAAGGTGATATCCGCATCTTCGGCCGCATAAGGCGCAGCCNTGTCNAGTTCAATCTGATTAAACGTTAGTTGCTTTACTCCTTTGCCCGCAATGTCTTCAAAACGAATCGTCGTCTCGCCTAAGTACTTCAAAGCCAGATCGTCCATATTATGACGCGAAGCTACNGAATTTAGGACATAGGATTCGAGCATCGTATCGAAGATCTTGGCATTTAGCTGAACATCATATTTTGCTAGNACACTAATATCGTACTTAAGATTCTGACCAATTACTGTCTTTGCGGGGTCGCCCAACAGAGGTTTCAGCTTGTCGAGTACTAATTGCAAATCAAGCTGAACTGGCGCACCCGAATAATCGTGCGCNAGAGGAACGTAAGCGGCTACACCTGCCTCACAACAGAACGAAATACCCACTAGTTCCGCCAGCATATAGTCAACGCTGGTTGTCTCAGTATCGAAAGCAAAGGCTTCCGCTGCAGACAGTTTTTTTATCCAGGCATCAAGGTCGCTTTCCGTCAAAACNAGATCATAGTNGCGCNTGAGNTCACTATTTCGCTGACTGACAGACGACACTTCAATTAGGTCCACATCTAATTCGGTTACCCAAGGCTTGAATTCCAACTCGGTGAAAATCTCCAGTAAATGCTCAGTGGAAACTTCACCAAGTTTTAATTCATCAACGCTATAGGCTAACAGGACATCGGTTTTGATCGTTGCCNGATCATAGGAAATCGACAGGAAATCAATCGAATCTCGAAGAGATTCACCGACTTTGCCACCTATGTCTTCTGAATGATCAATGACTCCTTTTAAATTTTCATANTGACCAAGCCACTTCGCAGCAGTCTTAGGTCCGCACTTTGGCACACCAGGAATGTTATCAGCGGAATCCCCAACAAGTGCCAAATAATCAATAATCTGGTCACTTCTAACTCCGAATTTTTCAAAGACTCCAGCNTCATTCATAANGGAGTTATTCATTGTATTAATCAGAGTNACATGCGGCGAGACAAGTTGGGCCATATCCTTGTCACCCGTCGAGATAAGCACATCCATTTTCTTCTTAGTNGCCTGGACTGCAAGAGTACCAATAACATCGTCAGCCTCGACTCCCTCCACGATTAGTAGCGGCAATCCCATCAATTNGATAATCTTGTGGATTGGAGCAATCTGCGAACGCAACTCATCTGGCATCGCGGGCCTATTGGCTTTGTAATCAGCATATATTTCATTTCTGAAAGANTTTCCCTTGGCATCGAACACAACCGCAAATTGACTTTCTGGGTAATCACTCATAAGTTTCTTTACCATACTGATAACACCCTTGATGGCACCTGTCGGTTGCCCCTTTGACGAAATCAATTGTGGAAGTGCATGGTAGGCGCGAAACAGGTAGGATGAACCATCAATCAGCACCAGTTGGTANTCTGTAGCCATTCAAGAAACCCGTGAAAAACAGACCCAACCATACTTCGAACCAAGCTCATTTTCCATGGCNTCTCATCCCNCTGCTCCTCTGTCTTCNACTGCCAATNGAGGCAACTGAATTCCTGCCTCCNGACGCGTATAATGAAGATCAGATTANTATCATAGAAGGTGAGAACCGCNTGATTTATGAATACCGCCAGAACGGTATCCTCACTATGATCAANGTGGTGCCAGACAAAGGGCGAGCCTACTATATGGTGCCCGCCAATGGCTCTCCTCATTACCAGAGCCTAGATCATNAACGCAAACTTTACCCCCAATGGGTAATCGTCGAGTGGTAAGTCGTGGCAGCCTTTACTTCGTTCTCTGAAGAAGCTCTTAAACGCTATCTGAAAATGTTCGGAAGAGGCGAGCTGAAAAGCTATTCGGCTATTACTACGGGCATTGATAATTCCAATTATTGGATCGAGCTGGCAAAAAACCATGAAAGCAATGAATTTATCCTGACGATTCTCGAGAGGCTCTCGTTCGACGAAGCCCCTTTCTTCGGTAAGCTCTTAATGCACCTTCACCAATACGGGCTTCCGGTCCCAACACCTCAAACGACGCTCGATGGGATGACATCTACAATCTTTTGTGGAAAGCCTTGTTTCCTCATAAGACGATTACCAGGCGAACACCTTAAAACAGCTTCGGTTGAACAGTGCGCGAAAATTGGTGGNTTTCTNGCAGCGCAACGTAAGTCGCTAAGCGAAATCCNAATCACTAAGCCTAATCATTATTCAGTGGCGTGGATGACAGCAGTGCTTGACAAGCAAACCGCTCGGCTATCTGTTGTTGACATCCAACTTTTCAAAGAATGCATCAACTTGTATCAGCAACTGCACGATGAGGGCTTACCAAAGGGATTGATCCACGGCGACTTATTTCGAGACAACGCTCTTTTTCAAGGCGGAGAGCTAACTGGTGTCATTGACTATTATCGTGCCAGTGAAGATCTCGTCACTATCGATCTCGCTATTGCTATGAACGACTGGTGCAGAGATGAACATGAAGCCCCCGACTTCGCTAGACGACAAGCAATGCTCGACGGCTACAACAACACCCGATTATTAAGCGACCTGGAATCTAACGCATTAATTGATTTACAAATTGTCGCAGCCGCTAGGTTTGCACTTACTCGTCTGGAAAGCGGCGAACCTCCTATGAAAGACCCGTGCGAAATGATCGATCTTACCCGCAACCTGATAGCGCTTAAGTAGTGAGATAGAAGAGGCCGAACAGCTCTTGGGAGTCCGTCCAGATTAGCGTATCCCTAAATCCAGCCGCTTCAGCCATATCCTGCACCTGCCCAACGGTATATTTATAGGAATTCTCTGTATGAATACGCTCTCCGGCTCCAATAGCTATAGACTGACCAGCTAACTCAATTTCTTGGTCAATCTGACTTATAAGGAACATCTGAACACATCCCTGAGCAACATTGTAGGAAGCCTCATGTTCAAAGTTCTCTAGAACAAAATTCCCACCGAAACTGTCGTTGATATGCTGCAGTACATTTAAGTTGAATAACCGGGTCACACCAGCCACGTCATTGTAGGCTGCATTAAGAAGATCAATATCTTTCTGCAGATCAACGCCCAAAAGAAGAGAACCACCATCCCCTACTTGATTTCTGATCCTACCAAGAAAAGTCATAGCTTGTGCCGGCTCAAAATTTCCAATGCTTGACCCTGGAAAAAAACCAACCTTTCGTTGCTCATTTCTAAAGGGTAGATCAAATTCAGCAGTGAAATCGACACATGTTGCATTGACTGTGAGCCAGTGGTACTCCGTAGCCAACATTTCCGATGCACTAATCAAATACTCCTTCGAGATATCCAAAGGCGCGTAAATGGAAGGCCTCAAACTATCTAATAGGATTTTAATCTTAGTCGACGAACCGCTACCGTACTCAATCAACACGCAACCTTTGCCTATCAATCGGCTAATTTCGTCAACGTGATCGCGCAGCAACTTCGTTTCAGTCTTGGTGAGATAGTACTCAGGCTGCTGCGTGATCTCCGTGAATAGCTCTGAGCCGTATTCGTCATAAAAAAACTTTGGTGAGATGTATTTCGACGCCGCGCTNAAACCTTNGAGCAGCTCCTCCCCACCATGGTCTGAGGGCGATGATAGGTCGTGGAAAAAAATTTGTTCATGTGAATTCAAGAGATGTCCTGAGCGAGCCGTAGACCGGAAAATTGCCATCGATCTGGTGGATAGAAAAAATTTCTGTANGTGCGCCTAATGTGAGTTTCCGANGTCGCACAGGAACCNCCNCGCAGAACCAATTGGTTGGCCATAAATTTACCATTATATTCTCCAAGCGCTCCCGCAAATGGCTTGAAACCAGGGTAGGGTCCGTAACTCGAACCGGTCCATTCCCAAACATCACCAAATAAACCCGTCATTCCAACTCCAGACTGGATCCCAGGGTGATAGTTACCTGACTCAAAGAAATTGCCTTCTACTGCCATTGTTCCGGCCGCAGTTTCCCATTCAGCTTCTAAAGGCAGTCTTGCTCCTTTCCATCTGGCATAGGCATCAGCTTCGTAACCACTTATATGACATACAGGCGCATCAAATTCTAGCTCCCGTTCACCATTTAGTGTGTACTCCAACCAACTATCTTTTTCTCNACGCCAGTAGAGCGGTGATGACCAGCGTTCCGACAGACCATTTAGGTACGCCCAACCATCAGACAACCAAAGCTCATGACGTTCGTAGCCCCCATCTTCCATGAAAGCGAGAAACTCACCATTAGAAACACAACGGCTCGCCAGTTTAAATGGAGGAACGAAAACTCTATGTCTGGGCTTTTCGTTATCAAATACGAAGTCATCACCCCTTGCTCCAATTTCAACTAAACCGCCTTTAATTTCTTGCCATTCCAATGATGAAATAGCCAGCGATTTATTTTTGTCCAACGGTTTTTCAAGAGGTAGATAAGCCGGTCTTAGCGGGTTGTTACCAAGGTTGTACTTCAGATCTGTGAGAAGAAGCTCCTGATGTTGTTGTTCATGATGTAAGCCAAGTTCCACCCGAAACCGCACTTCCTCGGTAATCGAACGAGATAAAAACTCACACATTTTTGTATCAACAGCCCTTCGATATTCGAAAACCTCCTCTATTGTCGGACGGGACAGATTCCCTCGTTTATTTCTCGGATAGGGGAGGCCAACTCCCTGGTAGTAGGAGTTAAACAGGATTTCAAACAGAGGGTTCTGGGACTCATACCCCATAAGTTCGCGCTGCAGTATAAAAGTCTCGAAAAACCATGTGATGTGGGCCAGATGCCATTTTGGAGGACTGGCATCGTCCATCGGCTGAACCTGATAATCGTCGATTGCTAAAGGCGCGCAAATATCAACGGATTGCTGCCTAATCTTACGATAGCGTTCTATCAGACTNGAGGGTTCATTTAGCGAGACGGCACTCAAGAGGACAAACTGAAAGATCTTNCAGACATTTTAAGCGAAGTAACAACAAATCTACACGGATACTGATAAAAAAAGTAAAGGTAGGTGTTATTACAACGATCGTAGCACCTTCGTGATATGTTCGGGCCGATGTGGCGCTTTGATAAAGCCTGCATAACGGCCATAGGGGTCTATGAGCACTATGCTAGCGGTATGATCCATTGTGTAGGTACCTGGTTCCGGGCCTGGGATTTTACCAAACGCTATATTCATCTGCTCAGCGAGACTAACTGTTTGATCGAAACTACCCGTAAAACCTCGAAATAAAGCGTTAAAAGCAGGTACGTATCCTCGCAGCTTTTGCGGTGAGTCTCTCTCCGGATCAACAGTGATCATAACAACCTGCGGAGGAGAATCTAATTTTTTAACGCTCTCATTTAAAACACTTAAAGTTGTCGGACAAATGTCGGGGCAAGTTGTAAAGCCGAAAAACACTAGAGACCACTGACCCCTGAATACTGACAAACCAACTTCTTTTCCGTTGTGATCGACCATAACAAAATCGTTGATCGCCCTAGGTTGATCGAAATGGTACCAGCCAATCTGTTCGGCTTCGTCTGAGCTCATAGGCCTTGGAATGACTAGGCTAGCGATAAGCAGACCAAGAATTATGGAAATAAACGCGGCTATGCCAAGGAGAGTATTTCTTATACCTACGTCCATCGGGAGCTATAGATAAGCAGTGGGGAACATATAATGATCAACCAACAGCGCCAAGAAAAGCACCATCAGATAAATGATTGAATATCTGAACGTTTCTAAAGGCGCTTTGACGTTATCACTAAAAATCATCACCAGTGACCAATAAAGGAATCCCGCTCCTAACGCCAAAGCTGATAAGAAATACAAAACATTACTCATACCAATGACAAANGGTAGCAGAGAAGTGACCACAAGTATGATCGTGTAGAGTAGGATGTGCAGTTTTGTGTAGTCTTCCCCGTGGGTTACCGGCAACATTGGGATATCAACTTTCCGATATTCTTCCATGCGATCTATCGCCAGAGCCCAAAAGTGTGGTGGAGTCCACGCAAAGATAATGAGCACGAGTAATAGGCCTCCNGCGTCGACGCTACCCGTAACCGCCGTCCAACCGAACAAGGGTGGCGCTGCTCCAAACAGGCCTCCGATCACAATATTTTGGGGCGTTGCTCGTTTTAGATACATTGAATAGATAACGCCATAACCAAACCAAGACGCGAGATTAAGCCAGGCAGTTAATGGATTAACGAGGAAAGCCAGCATCGAAATTCCCAGGACCCCCGTGACGCCTACAAAGACAGCGCCTTGGCGATTAGATAAACGTCCTTGAGCTAAGGGACGATTTTGCGTCCTAGCCATCTTCGCATCTATGCTAGCGTCCACCATATGATTCATGGCAGCCGCCGATCCCGCAACGAGTGCTACACCAAAATTACCGAAAAGCAATATCTCCCACGGTACCATTCCAGTGGTCGCGAGGAACATACCAACCATGGTGCATAACAACATCAACAGCACCACTCTCGGCTTACACATTTCCAGATAGTCACGCCAAACCGGAGCCTGAGTAATAGTTGAAGAAATTTCAGTCATAGGATTGCTGCCCTTTGCGGGTCGCAATAGTACCCAAACCAGCCTGCGTTAGAAAGCTTTTCCCCTTTATGTCGAAACAATGGAAGCGTTTCCTCTTAGGGGCCGAACGGCGATTTCTTTTCACAATCGNCCTGCCGACCTTTTGATCGAAGTCGAATCTAAAAACCCGCCGACGGTTTAACCAATATTAGATATCTTCAGCAGGTGCTTCAGATCCTTGAGCATCGGTCTTCCAGAGGTCTCCAACGTATAAAACATCATGACGTTACCATTAGGATCTACCAAAAATGCAGAAGGGGAAGCTGACGCAATACTTGTCAAAGGAGCGCTATTCGCTGGCATCACTCTAACGTCTGGGTGTTCGTCAACCAAATGTTGTCGAAATGAAATATTAATGTTTTTGTTGGGAATCACGATTCTGGCCACACGATCCGAGTCCTTCCCAAGTCCCGTTATGACTTGCCGTGACAGGTAGAGCATCTGTTTGCAGTCAGTATCACAGTTTTCATCAACGGGTTGAATCAACAACCAAACATCATAATTCNTCAGAGCCTNTTCAATTAACCCCACTTGAACAGGCGGATTAATTAGTTGGCCACGATTCGTTGTATTTTCTGGCTGTAATTCGGGAAAAAACCGAAAAAGTCCTATAGAAAGCAGAATAGGAGCTGTAGCTATCCCAATTAACATAAGCAATTTTCTNCGACTTGACCTCCGCCGACTAGCGTCGTATTCGTTCATGAGATTACCTCGTCAGTTAAATTTACTTTGGGAAAGCTGAAAAAAAACCANGCCGCAATCACAGCGAAAGCCATCATGAACCATTGAATCGCATATCCTCTATGCTTTTCTGGGNCCATCACGACCTCAGGCCAATAACGCGGAAGTGCTCCTGTCTCACCTTCGTTCAGTCGTAAAATATGCGGATGNATATCTTCCCCAATTATGTTCTCAAGCGCCCTNATATCTATCTTTTGAACAATACTCGGAAAATCGCCAGCTACCAGTGGATCCGCCTCAAGGCCAAGTGGAGGTCCANCGCCCACATAAATTTTTCCTCTAATTGCAGAGTGTCCTTCGCTTATCACAGGAATATCTACTCTTGTACCCCGAGTCTTACCCATGCCGACAAAACCACGATTTACCAAAAAAAGAAAACCGCCTTNATCCTGAAACAAATGAAGAACCTCAAAACCCACACGACCTTTNAGAACGATGTTATCGAGCAACAAGGACGGATTAGGCAAATAACGCCCCGATAGAATTACGGGTGTGCCACTGCGGNTATCCTCTCCCAATTCGGCCGCTGTTANAGGGTCNCTCGCTGCTAGTCTTGAATTCGCTTCGAGCAATTGCAGCTTTTCTTCTTCGCGACCCAACTGCCAAAACCCAAGCTTGATGAATAGCACGAAGCAAANAAGGGAAAAAACGGCAACCCTGACATTCAAGCGAAATTTACGATCATTCATAAAAAACAAGAACTACNCTGCTTTAAGCAACGTATACTAGCGNTANNTTNGAAAAGCAGCGCCNACTATGTGGTTAAAAATTCTNATCNTNNTNTTGTTTATCGCTAACATCGTCGCTCTCGGTGCCGCTTTCTTCACACTAATTCAGGATCAAGGTCAAGGCGGTAACCGCACGGCTCGCCTTCTGTTAGTGCGTGTTTCGCTCGGTGCAATGCTGTTCGCCGCAGTCCTTTTCGGTTTAGTCACTGGTGAGTTGGGCTTAAGTGTTCCCTGGCTGGGACGCTATAACTCTTAAAATTCCTCTTCACAATTTCTTACTGCTCGCCCTTACTTGCGACTCACCTCATTAAAAAGGCGGCGCCTCCAAAAACAGTCCACTGCCAAATAGGTACACAAAGACAAACAATCCCACCCACACTACATCCACAAAGTGCCAGTACCAAGAGGCAGCTTCGAAGCCAAAACAATCATCAGAGTCAAAGTGGCCTTTCATTGCGCGACCCAGCATGACGATAAGCATAAAGGTCCCTAACGTCACATGCGCTCCATGGAAGCCCGTTAACATGAAGAACGTTGTACCAAATATTCCTGAATTTAGCGTCAAACCAAGATCAACATATGCGTGGTAGTACTCGTAGCCTTGAACACCCAAAAAGATTAAACCGAGGGCAATAGTCGCCACCAGCCAGTTAATCAACTTCTTCCGATTACCTTCTTTAATACCGTGGTGCGCGATTGTAACGGTCCAGCTTGATGCTAACAAAAGGACTGTATTCAATGCAGGAAGGGTTAAAGGATTGATAATTTTTTCNGGTCCTGGGAAACGTTCCGGATTGGGATTCTCCATCATCGGCCAGCCGGGATTATACTCAGGCCACTCCATATCACTCGGGCCTCTCTCGCCAACACCACCTAGCCAATCAACGGCGAACATACGAATATAGAACAAGGCTCCGAAAAAGGCTGCGAAGAACATAACCTCAGAGAAAATAAACCAGCTCATGCCCCAAACAAACGACCTGTTCATCTGAGGAGAGTAAAGCTTCTGTTGATTTTCGCGGATGACGATACTGAACCACACCCAGAGTGTAGCTGCCATGACAAACCCGCCGGTAGTAAAAACCATTTCTCCTAAGATACTATCTACGCCCGNTTTAGATTCATTGAACATGNTGCCCATTCCCACTAGGGTCAGGAAAATACCAAGGGATGCAAAAATCGGAAGCTTACTGTTGTGAGGTACGTAATACTCTTCGTAAGCGTCTTGAGTGGACATTATGTTCTCCTAAATCAACCTTAAGGGTTGCTTGCTAGCAAACCTATCTGATCCGTTATGTCATAAAGGGTGTAAGACANCGTAAGTGTTGTCACTTCCTTCGGCAAATCACTATCTATTATAAAACGAAGTGGCATNTCCAGATCTTCGCCGTCTGCTAATTGCTGCTGTTCGAAACAAAAGCATTCAGTCTTATGTAGATACTCTGCAACTCTATTTGGGGACACACTGGGCACGGCTTGAGCCATCATCGTTTTGTCCGTTACATTACGAACATAGAAAGAAACTTCGTTTAGCTTACCAGGATTAACTTTCATGGAACGCACCTTCGGTCTGAACTCCCAAGGCATGTCGGCATTATTATTAGCGAGGAACTGAATGGTCACGGNCCGCTCTTCATCTACCGCCTCAACACCATCCTGGGAGTACTGTGAGGCAGTTTTGCCATTAAGCCCCGTNACCTCACAAATCAGGTCATAGAGGGGTACCATGGCAAATCCAAAACCAAACATCAGCACTACTACAGTGAGCAGTTGACGGATAGTTTTCCCGGCCTTCGCTTCAGACATTATCTAATTCCTAAGCTAGCAAATCAGCCGTGTGCTTCCGACATGTCTTTCGGCGGCGTCGAAAAAGTATGATACGGAGCAGGTGAGGGCACTGTCCACTCCAGGCCATGGGCTCCTTCCCATACACGGTCGGTTGCTGCTTTACCGCCCCGAATTGTCTGGATGACAATAAAAAGGAAAAGTATCTGACTAAAACCAAATAGAAATGCACCACAACTTGAAACCATATTCCAATCGGCAAACTGCAAGGCGTAATCAGGGATTCGTCGCGGCATACCGGCAAGCCCNATGAAATGNTGCGGGAAGAACGTGACATTTACACCAATGAANGACAGCCAAAAGTGGGTCTTCCCTAAAGACTCGTTGTACATGTTACCCGTCCATTTNGGTAGCCAGTAATAAACTGCCGCCATGATCGAGAAAATGGATCCCGGAACAAGCACGTAGTGGAAATGCGCTACTACAAAGTAGGTGTCGTGATATTGGAAATCCACAGGTGTAATGGCAAGCATCAAGCCTGAAAAGCCGCCGATGGTAAACAGAATGACAAACGCAATCGCAAATAGCATGGGTGTTTCGAATGTCATCGAACCTTGCCACATTGTGGCGACCCAATTGAACACTTTCACACCAGTAGGCACAGCAATCAACATTGTGGCATACATAAAATACAACTCGCCTGCTAACGGAATTCCAACCGTAAACATATGGTGCGCCCATACAATAAAGGAGAGAAAGGCGATCGAAGCCGTTGCGTAGACCATGGAGTCGTAGCCGAACAACTTTTTCCGTGCGAAAGTGGGAATGATGGCGGAAACAACACCAAAAGCAGGCAAAATCATAATGTAAACTTCGGGATGNCCAAAGAACCAGAANACATGTTGGAACAGCACCGGATCACCACCACCGCCAGCATTAAAAAACGCTGTACCGAAGTGAATGTCCATAAGCATCATGGTTACTACGCCTGCCAAAACAGGCATTACAGCAATCAACAGATACGCCGTAATTAGCCAGGTCCAAACGAACAGCGGCATCTGCATCAGCGTCATGCCCGGGGCACGCATGTTAAGGATCGTAACAATGACATTAATAGATCCCATGATCGANGAAATACCCATCATGTGAACGGCGAAAATAAAGTAGGTCACCGAAGGAGGCGCGTAATCTGTGGATAGAGGCGCATAGAAAGTCCAACCGTAATTAGGGGCGCCACCCTCCATAAAGAAAGTCGAAAGAAGCAATCCAAAGGCAAAAGGCAATATCCAGAAACTGTAGTTATTCATCCTGGGCAAAGCCATGTCCGGTGCGCCGATCATCATCGGCACCAACCAATTAGCAAGGCCAACAAATGCAGGCATGACGGCACCAAAAACCATAATCAGACCGTGCATCGTCGTCAGCTGATTGAAAATCTCCGGCGCGACAATCTGGAGTCCCGGCTGAAATAGTTCTGCACGAATACCNAGCGCCATACATCCACCGACCATAAACATGGCAAAGCTAAACCAAAGGTAAAGGGTGCCAATGTCCTTATGATTAGTAGTAAATACCCATCTCATAATCCCTTTATCCGGGCCATGGTGATGGTCATCATGATGATGTTCTTCAATAACTGCACTCATCTTTGTCTCCTATTGGCTCGCCATCTGCGTGTGTATGTCTTTTGGCTGAACCATGTCACCCTGNTCGTTNCCCCAAGCATTTCGGGTGTAAGTTACTGCGGCAGCAATTTCTGCTGCATTTANTTGCTGGCCGAAAGCCTGCATTGCTGTGCCTGCCCTACCGTAGAGCAGAATGTCAATGTGGGCAGCTATGGGGCCAACCGGGATCCCTTGTCCAACAAGTGAGGGAAAAGCAGGTGGTATNCCCTGGCCNTTCATCTGGTGGCATGCCACGCAGTGCTGTTGATAAACCTCCTCACCTTTGGTCATAAGTTCTGCCATCGTCCAGCTTTTACCGACTGTCTCAAAGATGGCCTCTGCCTCGATTTGCTTATCTGCCAGCCACTCTTCGTACTCAGCTTCCTCAACAGCATGCACAACAATCGGCATGAAACCGTGATCTTTGCCACAGAGCTCAGCACACTGACCGCGGTAGATGCCTGGTTCTTCAACAATCGCCCAAGCTTCATGGACATAACCAGGTATAGCATCCCGCTTGACTGCGAAGTCAGGAACCCAGAAAGCATGAATTACGTCTTGAGATGTCACCAAGAAACGAATTCGCTTATTGATCGGCACTACTAAGGGATTATCGACTTCAAGAAGGTAATGCTCGCCCTTTCCTGCTCGGTTATAAATTTCGTCCTGACTNGTGCGGAGAGCGCTCATAAACTGGATTTCCTTGGAAGGATCATCGTCCAAGTATGTGTATTGCCACTTCCACTGATACCCCCTGACCTCAATGTCNAGGTCCGGATTCCCNGGTTCATACATGTCACGCAACGTACTGGTCGCAGGAACCGCCATTGCCACGAGAATAACGATCGGAATAACTGTCCAAACAATCTCAAGCTTAGTATTTTCGTGAAACTTGGCAGGCTCAGCGCCGATCGATTTTCGGTGCATCAGCATAGAGATAATCATGGCTCCAAAAACCACAACTCCAATAGCGCAGCAGATGTAAAAAATAATCATGTGAAGGTCGTAAACTCCACGACTGATTTCCGTGACACCCTGCCTCAGGTTAAGTTCAGACCAATTATTGGCCATCACCACATTACTGAATAGCAGCAGTGACAATCCAGCCTGCCACATCCGCTTTACTCTCTTCATGAATGAGACTCCGTTTTGAATTTTCTAGTGCCCGTGAGGNGGCACTCATAACTATAATTTGTTGCAGGGCGACAAAACCGCGCAATTATAGCAACGGCAGGGCTTTTCTCAACTCGGCGTAGGTCTGTCTATCCTTTTCAAAAGCACTCTGCTTTGCTTAATCGGGCGTAGCGTGCCCGATGACTAGACGTCATTCAAGCCGAAATTCCATCCTGTCTAAGCAATGCTTCAATTTGAGGCTCCCTACCTCTAAATTCGACAAATAAGTCCAAAGCATCTTGAGANCCGCCTTTTTCTAAAATGCATGATAAAAACTTCTCAGCGGTTTGCCGATTAAAAATCCCTTCTTCCAGAAATTTAGCAAAAGCATCCGCCGAAAGTACCTCCGCCCACTTGTAACTATAGTAACCAGCCGCATAGCCGCCACCAAATATATGAGAGAAACCATTCTGGAACGCATACTCCTCCGGCGGTCTTACGACAGCTACCGCATCACGAGCCTCTTCAATCTGTCGTTCTACAGCATGATCCTCTTGAGGATCAAACCCAACATGCAGCTTGAAATCGAAGATTCCAAATTCAAGTTGTCGGGCCATCAGCATCGCGCTCTGGAAATTCTTGGCTGCAAGTAATCTATTTAACGTCTCAGCGTTCAAAGGTTCGTTGGTTTCATAGTGATTAGCAATCATGGACATGCCTTCAGCTTGCCAGCAAAAGTTTTCAAAAAATTGACTCGGTAATTCAACAGCATCCCATGCTACACCGTTAGTACCGGAAACCTCGGCAGCTTCAACCGTAGTCAACATATGATGAAGGCCATGGCCAAACTCATGAAATAAGGTCACTACTTCTCCATGGGTTAGCAGGGCGGGTTGATCCCCTACCGGCCGATTAAAATTGCAGGTTAAGAACGCTACCGGTATGCAAAGTTGACCTTCTAAAGTCCGGCGCCGAACTCGACAGTCCGCCATCCAAGCACCACCACGTTTGTTTTCCCTGGCATACAAATCAACATAAAACCGAGCAATTCTCTGACCGTCACGCTGAATTTCGTAAGTAGTTACCTCTTCGTGCCAAACAGGCATATCGTCAACAGCAAAAATCTCAACAGCAAAAAGCCNTCTCACGATATTAAACATACCTGTTAAGACTTGATTCGCTGGGAAGAAGGGCCTGAGTTCTTCGTCAGATATGTCATAAGATTTTTTTTTCAGTCTTTGTGCATAGTACGCTATGTCCCAGGCCTGAAGGGGAATTGCCGCCCCCTCAGCTGCAGCAAACTCTTCAATTTCCGCCAACTCTCGACGCGCTGCNGGCTTAGCCTGAAGACCTAGATCAGATAGAAAATCAATTACATCTTTGGGTGTCCTGGCCATTTTTGTTTGAACGGAAAGTTCCGCAAAGCTATCAAAACCCAATAACCTAGCTTGTCTCAGCCGCGCCGTCAGAATAGCTTGGATTATAGAACTGTTGTCAAAATCAGTCTTATGAGGTCCGCGATTAGATGCCCGTGTACCGTAGGCAATATAAACTTCGTGCCTNAGGTCGCGGTCATCACAATAGGTCAAAATAGCGTTGTAGCAAGGCATGTCTAACGTCACCAAAAAACCTTCCTGATTTTTCAGTGAAGCAGCTTCACGCATAGACCCTAATAAAGAGGCCGGTATGCCGGGTAAATCCGATTCGTAAACCAATAACTTCGTCCAGGCCTGTGTCGCATCCAATACGTTATTATTGAATCTACTACTAAGCTCCGAGAGCCGTCTTGTTAATGTTGCAAATTCGCTCTGTTCCACTTCCGGTAAATCGATACCAGATAGTNTGAAGTNCCTCAACGCGTTATCAATCACCTTTTGCTGCTCAATTGACAACATCTCAAACTGTTGACTGGCTCTGACGCTCTGATACGCGTGATACAACCCTTTATTCTGGCCGATCTCAGTGTGATAGGCCGTCAGAATCTCCAGACTNGCTTGGTGCGCAGTTCTTATCTCTTCAGAATTGACTACGCTATTCATATGACTAATTGGCGACCAAACCTCATTGATCCGGCTCTCTAGCTCTTCGCGGACATGAACTAAAGAATCATAGGTGTGTGAATCAGAGATCAGTATCTTCTCAATACCCGCGCGCGCATCAGCAACAACAGACTTTATCGCTGGAAGCATGTCTTCCGCTTGGATCTCGGGAAAAGAGGGCAGCCCCTCCCGCTGTAATAGTGGATTTGTCATGATTTATTGGAATTAACGCAATACCATTTACTCTACCACGTTAGTTACAGTCGGATATCTTGATATCATCTTTGCCCTAGAAGGGGCGAATGCGATTTATAGCCACGATATTAAATACCCGATGGTCTTGTAAATACTAAAGCTGCTCCCGAAGCAGTTTAATGACGCGGGTAGAATTTACGTCAATGCCAAACCATATTCTGAAAGCTAACGCAGCTTGCTCGACTAGCATTCCAAGTCCATCTGAAACTTGGCAGCTTGCCTGCTTGAGGCACCAATGATTGAAACTTGTCGTCGAGTCTCCATAAATCATGTCGTAGCAACAAGTTTGATCGCCCACAATATGTGCAGGGAGGTCAACTACCTCACCACTTAATCCAGCAGACGTTCCATTAATAATCAGATCGTAGCCTGCCGCAAGACTATTTTTCTCGATCGATCTAAGACGCGGATCGCCAAACCTCTGCGCCAGAATTGTCGCTTTTTCGTGCGTTCTGTTGAGAAGATCTATAGAGGAAGGACCAGCTTCCAGGAGATCTCCCAACACACCACTTACAGCACCACCGCCTCCGAGGACCAACAGATGTTTTGACTCGATCTCCCAGCCCAGGTTGCAAACTAAATCTCTAACCAGTCCCTCCCCATCGGTATTATCACCCGTTAAGATCCCTCGAGAGTCGCGAGAGATAGTATTCACCGCCTGAGCCTGAGCCGCTTTATCAGAGCAATGATCAACAAATTGCCAAGCTGCAGACTTAAAAGGAACCGTGATATTAAAACCAATACCTAATTTCATGAATTCTGAGGCTTCCCTCTCAAAATCCCCATCATTGACAAGCACTTTTTCGTAATGAAGATCTATGCCTGCTTGTTTACCAAAAGCTTCGTGTATTAAAGGTGAACGACTATGTTCAACAGGGTTTCCAAATACGGCAAGGCGAGCAGTCATCGAAGCACCTCGCCAGTTGTCAACATTCTAATTTCGCTCGGACCACTTAGCGAGCCCAAATCTCCGGGCACAAGATAATCGATGCGGTCAAGGAAATATCTTCTTACCTCTACGGCTGACATTGCCGACGGTTCAGATGAAATATTCGCTGAGGTCGAGACTAAAGGACCCTCAATGGCGCACAATTCCTGCACGAGCGGATGGTTTGTAACCCTTAGTCCCACAGTGTCGTGCTCGCCGACAATCCAACTAGGCGCCCTTTCCTTATGAGGAACGAGGTAGGTAACTGGACCGGGCCAATTTTCTGCCAACTCCTGGCGGAGATTTTCAGCAAGACCGTCGAGAAAATCGCTGAACTGATCGATATTACCGGCAACAATAAGCAATCCTTGACGCCAAGAACGTTTCTTCAACCCCAACAAATGCATCACCGCTTTCCTCGAACCAGGCAGGCAGCCAAGTCCCCAGACACCTTCAGTAGGATAAGCGATGACGCCCTCCCGCCTAAGAACTGACCTCACAATACTTTTTCGATACTCGTTCAACGGAAACTACTATAGATACTATTTTGATCGAAGTTAGCGCAGACACAAAACTCTTTCAACGCAGCACACAAAAATTAATCAAGAGTCAACTGATGGTAATTGCCTTGTCTTCTCTTGTTTCGATCCAGATTCTTAGATACAGAAAAATCACTTGGGTGTTCGAACAAGATCACCCACTTTCAGCGGTTCACTGGTCCGCAAAACAAGACCATATGCCATCTTTTTAAAGGTACGAAACACCATTAATGTGCCCGCGCGTTGCTCGGGCATTTTATCCCGCTCTTCATTCTTGGGATGACGGCCTTGCTCGCCTTGCTTAGCAATGGACAGGACATTGCCCACTTCAAGACCAGCATCTATCCCCTGGTTGATAACTACAACATCGTTACGCCCTACATTGCTTACACCACCGAGCACATTCATAATCACACCGTTTATCTGATTTTCTGGTGGCCTCGGATAAAAGATTGATTCGACACGACGCTCCTCAGTGGGCATCAAAAGATCGCCAATTCGAACATCTTCTCTAGCGCTTGTGATAGCTAAAGTAACAATATCGCCCTTGCGATCAACAACTCTCGCTAGGCCGATTTCAATCACTTCTAATCCAAGTAGTTCGCCGCTTTTCGGATCTTCGTAAACGTTTCCGGATCGGAAAATCCCATAGACTGAAGTACCATCTTGCCACTGACCACTAGCATAAAATTCATCACCAGAGCCAAATATTAGTCGATCTGATTTTCCGGAAATTATTCTTGGCGATAGGTTCAAATCCTCTTGTTCAACCAGGTGACCTGAAGAAATGAAGCTAGAGATTGAATCAAGCGGGATAGCAGGAATAGGACCAACCAGTGGCTCTATCCTTACCCTAGGCGACAGTTTCTCGTATCTGTCATCATCCAAATTGCCCAGATGACCTTTCTTTAATAATGAATCGCCGCTGCCGATCGCAACCATCGGCAAGAACACTAGGAACCAGAGCAGCTGAGGTCTAAGCTTCATAAGCGAATCCCGTTCGCAAATTGCGTATAATGGACGACTCCGGAGGCTCACTCGCAACCTTACTCGACCTAAATTCTTATGTTGATCATAATCTTAGCAGCACAAGTTGCACCTTTACCACAGATGCGAAGCTAACCAGATGGCACTATTAGACATTCTTGAATTCCCGGATCCGCGGCTTCGCAATGCCGCCAAACCTATCGAAAATGTTAACTCACGGATAGCTGAACTTGCTGACCAAATGCTGGAAACCATGTACGCCGCGCCTGGTATAGGACTCGCTGCTAGCCAAATCAACGTACATAAAAGGCTAATTGTAATCGACGTTTCAGAAAACAAAGACCAGCCCCTCATCCTAATCAATCCTGAGATCATAGACTCCGAAGGAATTATTGAAACCGCGGAAGGTTGTCTGTCAGTCCCAGGATTCTATGAACCAGTCAGTCGCTTTCAGAATGTGTTAGTAAAGGCACTAGATCGTAATGGTGAATGGTTTACCTTAGAGGCCGACGACCTACTAGCTGTATGTATTCAGCATGAAATGGACCATCTGGACGGCAAACTCTTTGTTGATTATCTTTCTAACGCAAAGCGAACACTCATTCGGAAGAAATTACAAAAACAGCAGAAGCAACGAGCCTGATTACCATGAAAGTCGTCTTCGCGGGTACTCCGGAATTTGCTGCGGGACACCTAAAAGCTCTAATCAATAGCCATCACGAGGTTAGCGGTGTCGTCTGTCAACCCGACAAACCTGGCAAACGGGGGAAAAAACTGGTCATTGGCCCAGTGAAAGAAGTCGCCATCGATGCTGGACTAGAAGTGCTGCAACCAGCTAAGTTATCGATAGCTGCACTCGAACAGCTGAACTTTGATCTATTGGTTGTTGTCGCCTACGGACAAATTCTAAGATCAGCGTTACTAGATTACCCCAGGTTCGGTTGTATAAATGTCCATGCGTCTTTGCTACCCCGATGGCGTGGTGCAGCACCTGTGCAACGCTCAATACTTGCTGGGGATTCAATCACTGGTGTAACAATCATGCAGATCGACGAAGGACTCGATACCGGTGACATGTTAGCGACCAAGTCTTTTACGGTTGAGAGCATTGACACCAGCGGATCGATTCTGACAAAAATGCTCAACAGCGGGGCGCCGCTCCTTGTTGAAACCATAGATAAAATTGAGGCCGGCAAAATTTTACCTGTTAAACAGGACGCTAAAGATGCTAGCTATGCAAGTAAAATCAGAGTCGAGGAAGGAAATATTGATTGGACAAGGCCAGCGATAGAGGTCGATCGACTAGTGCGAGCTTTTCAGCCAGTACCGGCAGCATTTACCTACCTTGGTAATATTCGCGCGAAAATTCATCGGGGTTTTCCCATAGATGGCGCCGCTCTACCTGGTAGTCTCATTAAATTGACCAATGAAGGTATCGACATCGCATGCGGTGATGGCGCCTATCGCGTTCAGGCAATCCAATTGGCAGTCGGTAAGGGTAAAATTATGAGTCCTGCGGAACTCTTAAATGGTCGAGCAGATCTCCTGAAAGCTGCTTCTTTGTTCACATCTACTCCTAACGATGTCTGAATATCTTATTTCGGTAAGAGCTCTCCAACGTCTGTTGAACGATCGAATTCAGTTGAACAGATGCCTAGAAGGAGCACCTCCGCTTGCTCAGCAAATTGCTTATGGTGTCACACGTAATTATTTTTCCCTAACCGCTATACTGAACTCATTACTCGAAAAACCATTAGCTAATAAACACAATGATTTACAGCTATTACTTCTTTGCGGACTTTACAGTGTCGACGAACTAAAGAGACCTATACATGCCAGTGTAAATTTTTCCGTTGAAGCCGCTAAAGACCTCAAAAAACCTTGGGCTAAGGGATTAATTAACGGAATTCTAAGACGCTACGCAAGAGAGCAACATACAATAAGATCCCGAGTCATACAAAATAACGTAGAGGCGCAACTCGAGCATCCTGAATGGTTAGTTTCACTTATCAGCAACGCTTGGTTTAGGCCTGCTATCTTCAAAGCCAATAGATCTCGAGCAGCGATGACTTTAAGAGTCAACCGCCTCAGGTCAAACCAGAATGATTATCTCAACATTCTTCGTCAGGCCAACATAAAAGCTAGACCGGGGTCACTTACCGATACTGCGATTATTCTAGAACACCCAATGCTTGTTGATGACATTCCAGGTTTCTATGAAGGCTTGGTATCTATCCAGGATGAGGGAGCGCAGCTTGCTGCCAATCTTCTTAACACAACTCCAGGTAGCAATGTCCTCGACGCTTGTGCAGCTCCGGGTGGAAAAACGGGACATCTGTTGGAACACGCCTGTATAAATCTCACAGCAGTCGATCAAGACAGAAAACGAATCGATAAAGTCTTTGACAATTTAAAGAGGCTTGGTCTAAAAGCCAAAATTCGCTGCATAGATCTTGCGAGTTGGCAGACCAATCAGCGCTTTGACTGTATTCTTTTAGATGCGCCCTGCTCAGCTACCGGAATTATGCGCCGACATCCTGACATTATGTTGCTGCGAGATAAATCAGATATTGATAAGCTATTCGAGATACAAAGCCTACTCTTGGGGAAGGTATTCAGCTTGCTAGTTGATGGTGGAGATTTACTTTACTCGACCTGTTCGATTCTACCGCAGGAGAATGATCGAGTTATTGAACAATTTCTGTCTACTCAACCAAAGGCTGCACTTCTGCCTATTGATCCGATCCGCGAATCAGATGACTTAGTAACTACTGATTATGGTTTACAACTGTTTCCAACAGTCGATGAACACGACGGCTTCTACTATTCCAGACTTAGAAGGAAAAAATCGTGAAGATCATTATTCTTGGCGCTGGTGAAGTTGGAGGCAATCTCGCGCAGAACCTCAGCCTGGAATCGAGCGATATAACCGTTGTAGATACCGACAGCTCCAGACTGCAGGCATTGCAAGACAGAGTAGATATAAGGACTGTCACAGGACTTGCTTCACACCCTGATGTCATGCGGCAGGCTGGTGCAGAAGATGCAGACCTTCTAATCGCAGTAACCAACAGCGACGAAGTGAACATGGTCGCGTGTCAAGTCGCTTACACTGTATTCAACACACCAACTAAGATCGCTAGGATCCGCTCATCTGCTTATTTTCGAGACGGAGGTATTTTTAGAAATGATGATATGCCGGTCGACGTCATTGTTAATCCAGAGAAAATTGTTACCCAGGACATTGCGCGCTTAATCGATAACCCAGGTGCACTGCAGGTCATGGACTTCGCCGACGGTCAAGTTCAACTCGTCGGTATAAAAGCCTATTATGGCGGACCTCTAGTTGATCAGGAACTACGTTATCTGAGACAACACATGCCAATGGTTGATACTAGGGTTGCGGCAATTTTCAGAAAAAACAGACCTATTATCCCTCAAGGGAACACCGTCATCGAGGTAGACGATGAGGTGTTCTTTATTGCGGCCAGTCAGGACATAAAAATGGTCATGTCTGAAATGCGTAGAGCAGAAAAACCAAATAGGCGGATCGTAATTGCAGGCGGCGGGCATATCGGTGAACAGTTGGCCCAGACAGCGGAGAATCGCTATGGCGTTAGAATCATAGAGCATAATCGCGATCGTTGTTACGATCTATCTGAAACTCTGGACAAAACAATCGTACTCCACGGAGACGCGTCTGATCGCCAATTACTCCTGGAGGAAAACATCGAGGAGACGGATGTCTTCTGCGCCGTTACCAATGATGATGAAGCAAACATCATGTCATCTATGCTTGCAAAAAGCCTCGGTGCAAGAAAGGTCATTGCGCTGATTAACAATCCAGCCTATGTCGAGCTTATTGAGGACAGGAATATTGATATCGTGGTGAGTCCTCAGCAAGCAACGCTTGGATCCATTTTAGCCCATGTTAGGCAAGGGGATGTCGCTAAGGTTCACTCACTTCGTCGAGGTGCCGCTGAGGCAATAGAAGCCGTGGCTCACGGCGACGCTGTGAGTTCGGCCGTGGTCGGCAGGCGTATTGAAGAGATAGCTCTGCCAGCTGGGACAAATATAGGTGCAATAGTTCGGAATAATGAGGTTGTAATTGCTCATGATGATGTCGTTGTTGAAGCTGATGATCATGTTGTGCTCTTTTTGGTTGATAAAAAGCGTATCCGCGAAGTAGAAAAATTATTTCACGCCCCACTCAGTTTTTCCTGAACTATGCACATTCAGATAGCTTTCCGTGTCCTCGGTATTCTGATGATGATGTTCAGCATTACTATGCTGCCACCAACACTTGTATCGTTACTTTACGACGACGGTCTCGAGATGGTTTTCATCCGAGCTCTGTCCATTACTCTCGCGGTAGGTTTCTTTCTTTGGTTAGCATTTAATCGTTACAACGCCGATGTAAGGATCAAGGACGGGTTTCTAATTACGGTGCTCTTCTATGTAGCCTTAGGTATTTTCGGTGCATTACCATTTGTCGATGATCAGGGTATTAATCTAACAATACCCGATGGAATGTTTGAGTCCTTCTCAGGTTTAACAACGACCGGTGCGACTGTGATAATCGGGCTTGATCAGTTACCTGAATCTTTACTTTTTTATAGGCAACAACTGCAGTGGCTCGGCGGAATGGGTATCATCGTTCTTGCCGTTGCAATATTACCAATGCTGGGTGTCGGAGGTATGCAGTTATATCGGGCAGAAACTCCGGGCCCCATTAAAGACTCAAAATTGACGCCAAGAATTAAAGAAACGGCCCTCGCATTATGGTCGATATATCTTGGATTGACTGTATTCTGCGCTGCCGCTTACTGGGCAGCAGGCATGTCTTTTTTTGACGCTATCTGCCACAGTTTTTCAACAATAGCTATCGGGGGCTTTTCTACCCATGACACCTCACTCGGTTATTTTGACTCTGCCGTAATCGAGAGTGTCGCAATCTGCTTCATGATTCTTGCGGGCATGAATTTTGGTCTGCATTTCTTCGCATTCAAAGAACGATCGGCAAACGTCTATATAAGGGACGATGAGGTCAAGTTCTATCTTGCTATCCTATTAATCACTAGCTGCATCGTAATCCTTGCTCTCGCATACCAGACCACTTACAGCTCCACTGAGGCAGCCCGCTTAGGTTTATTCCACATCGTTTCAGTATTTACAACAACAGGCTTTGCGACCGATGAATTCGCCAATTGGCCTGGCATGTTGCCCTTTCTAGTTTTTTTTGGGGCTTTTACCGGTGCCTGTGCTGGTTCAACAGGCGGCGGGATGAAAGTTATTCGAGTCATGCTGATATGTAAGCAAGGGTTGCGTGAGGTGCATCGTCTAATCCATCCAAACGCCGTCTTCCCCGTCAAGGTTAACCAACGAAGAATGCCCGGACATATTATGGAGGCAGTTTGGGGTTTCTTTTCGGTCTATGTAATCGTATTTCTCCTAATGCATCTTACGCTCATCACGACAGGAATGGATTTCGTATCAGCATTCTCCGCAGTTGGCGCCACTATAAATAATCTAGGGCCAGGTCTTGGTAGTGTTGCCAAGAATTATTCTGGCATTAACGACAGCGCTAAAATTATGCTGTGCTTCACCATGATGCTTGGCAGGCTGGAGATTTTCACACTGCTCGTGCTCTTTTCCCCTATGTTCTGGAGAAAGTAGAACGTGTCCAACGCACCCAGGTATAACATAAACCTCGAAGCATTTTGGCAAGACCCATACCCTGATCTAAAAGCTATGCCCGACATCGCCTTTGTTCCTCAGCTTGATGCGACCTTGATAACCCGACGACATGATATTGCGACCTGCGAAAAAAACGTCGAGGTATTTTCCTCTTATCAACCAGAGGGGCTTATGTCGCGGTTGATGGGAGAAAATATGATGCGCAAAGATGGGGAATGCCATCTTTTGGAACGCAGAGCCAATCATCCCTGCTTTTCACCTGCTGCCGTAAAAACAATCTGGAGGCCAAAATTTAAAAAATTAACGAAAAAGCGGATCGACTTAATTAAAAAACAGCCAAAAGCCGATCTCTTCAGGGAATATGCGATGCCCGTATCAGCAGATGCATTACGTCATGTAACCGGGCTTACAAATCTAACAGCCGAAAGAATGAACGCGGTCAGCCAAGGGATGATTGACGGCTGCGCTAACTATAAAGGCGACACAACCGTCGAAGCTCATTGTCTTGCCTGCACCAAAGAAATCGATGTAGCAATCGATGCCAAGTGGAATCAACTGCTCAAGAATCCGAACAACTCACAGCTTAGCGTTCAACAGCAAGCAGGGCTTTCCGAAAAACAGATCAGAGCCAATATTAAATTGTCAATTTCAGGTGGCCAGAACGAACCCCGGGACGCAATTGCAGGCACNATCTGGGCATTACTGACNCATCCGGTGCAGCTCGCCCTGGTCATNCAAGGAAAAGCCACCTGGTTACAGGCCTTTGAAGAGTATGCTCGATGGATATCTCCCATCGGCATGTCACCGCGCCGCATTAATCAGACGTTTACCTACAACGATGTGCGATTTGACCCTGAAGATCGAGTCTTCCTGATGTTCTCCGCTGGCAATCGCGACGAGGAGGTTTTCAACAATGCCAGNCAGTTTGACTTAACCAGGGATAACAACGGCTCCCTGAGCTTTGGCGCTGGCCCTCACTTTTGCGCNGGCGCCTTTGTATCCCGAGCACTGATCGCAGAGTTCGCACTGCCCATGATCTTTAAGTCACTGAATAACCTTAGGTTGACCGGCCAGGTCGAGTTTGGCGGCTGGGCGTTCCGTGGTCCTCTGACAGTGCCCTGCTCCTGGGATGTCTGATAGTCAGGACAAGTGGGACCGGATTTATGCCAGGGGATCCCACAATGCCAAGGTCGCCGCAATACTGAGCCGGCATACTGATCTCGTTCAAACCAGCGGCCTCTCTCTGGATATCGCCTGCGGGCAGGGTACTAATGCATTAGCACTGGCNGCACTAGGCATGGAGGTGGATGCGTGGGATATCTCTGCGGTTGCGATTGAACAGCTGAAGGATGCTGCACATCGNCAGCGACTGGCTGTCAACGCCAGGATCGTCGACATCACGCCGGATNTGTTTCCCGACAATCATTACGACCTGNTTCTCAACTGCCACTATCTGGACAGGAGTCTCACCACCGCCATCACGTCAGCCCTTAAACCCGGTGGCCTGGTGATGTTTCAAACGTTTACCGCTAACAAGCTGGCCGATATCGGCCCGAGTCNCCAGGACTATCTTCTTCAGCCTGATGAACTGCTATCCATGTTCAAAGACTTCGAGACAGAGTCGTATTGCGACGAGAGTCAGAATGTCGACAGAAATGATCCTCTCTGCGGGCGGGCCTACCTGGTTGCCCGAAAACCAACCGGAACTTGATATCACCTAGTCGTGGTAACCAGCCGGTTTGTTGAACCGATAGATTTTTTCCGCTCCTTTTGGCCGCTCCCTGAAGCGCTTGTATTCCCATTGGTATTGGGCGGGTGCGAGTTGAACCAGTTNCTCCANCGTTGAATTNAGTNTCGTCAGCGCAGACATNCTGTCGCCCTCATAGAGAGACTCCNCGGGTTCCAGTATATGTGTGTCGAACCTGCCATCCCGTCGTCGCAGGAAGCTCAGCATCAGAGCTCTTGCCGCCGTCTTCTTCTGCAAGCGTACTGCCANTTCATCAGTCAACGCAGCGGTACCGAAAAAGGTCACAAACTGTCCGTTTGCCGGAACCTGGTCAGGCAGAACGACCACGGTACCGCCACTCTCCAGGACCTGGTAAAGCCGCCTGATACCCCTGCGGTCAGTTGGGACCATCTCATTGCCATGANGCCCCCTGACACGTCGCATGACATCATCGAGCNCTGCTTTTCNAGGTGGACGGTAGAGTGCTGTCATCCTGCCATAACGTCGATAGAAGACATTGAATAACTCCCAATTACCCAGATGAGGCAACAGAACCATCAAGCCCCGATCTGACTGCACCGATTCCCTCAGCAGGGATTCTCCNCGAATCTCGCCAAACCAGTCTTCAAGTCGATCTTGCGTACCAANCCAGATGGCCGGAGTTTCNAGCAGCGTCTTGCCCGTTTCCCTCAAGCTCTCATGACGTAAATCTGCATCCTGCCCGCACACTGCCAGATTGGCTGCTGTGACCTGCGCCGGTCGGGTGTTAGCGAAGTNGTGCAGGCTGCCGAGTGCACTGCCCAGCAATTGCAGGATCGGTCGAGGCANTTTTGCCCATAGAGACAANACAGACAGCAGTATCGAACTCATCCCGNCAGCTCTGCGCAGGCCTCATGACGATGGCAATCAACAAGATGATCGTTCACCATGCCGGTCGCCTGCATGTAGGCATAGCAAATGGTGCTGCCCACAAATCGAAAACNATCCTTTTTGAGTTGTTTCGACATCGCATCTGAAACTGACGTCATCGCGGGTACCTGNTTCAGCGATCGAAACCGGTTCTGTCTGGGCAGACCCCCTACAAATTGCCAGACATAATCTGAAAAGCTGCTGTAGCGTTCCTTGATATCCAGAAAAGCACGGGCATTAGTAACCGCGCTCTCGACCTTTAAACGGTTCCGGATAATGCCGCTGTTCTGCAGGAGTCGATTGACATCATCTTGTCCGTAACGAGCAATTTTCTCGGCATCAAATCCATCAAAGGCTTGTCGATAACCCTCCCGTTTTTTCAACACGGTAATCCACGACAGTCCTGCCTGCGCACCCTCGAGGAGCAGAAATTCGAATAAACTGGCATCGTCAAAATTGGGCACACCCCACTCACTATCGTGATACTCGACGTAAATCGGTTCAGTCCCACACCAGTCGCATCTTCTGGNAATCANTTCATTCATGGGATGAGGTTATCTGATTTATAGCTGTCCATGTATACTTACGCCCTTTTTTGTTGGGGTGCCTCCCGGCTCAAGCTGGATATCATCAACTATGTCACTGACGTTTCAGGATCTTATACTGTCGTTGCAGTCTTTTTGGGCAAACAAGGGCTGCATTCTCATGCAGCCTTACGATATGGAAGTAGGAGCGGGCACTTTCCATCCGGCTACCTTTCTCAGGGCCATTGGCCCCGAAGACTGGTCCTCTGCCTATGTTCAGCCCTGTCGCCGACCCACCGATGGTCGCTACGGCGAGAATCCTAACCGGTACCAGTATTACTACCAGTACCAGGTCGTCATCAAACCCTCTCCGGATAATTTCCAGGAACTTTATCTGGAGTCTCTTGAACACCTGGGGATTAATACCCGGGTCCATGACATCAGGTTCGTCGAGGATAACTGGGAATCTCCGACGCTGGGTGCCTGGGGGCTAGGCTGGGAGGTCTGGATGGATGGCATGGAGATAACCCAGTTCACCTACTTTCAGCAAGTGGGCGGTCTTGAATGCTACCCGGTCATGGGTGAAATAACCTATGGCCTGGAGCGCCTAGCGCTTTATCTGCAAGGCGTAGAAGACTTTAAAGAACTGATCTGGACAGAAACCGACAGCGGACCTGTAACCTACGCCGATGTCTATCTGCAATACGAAGTCGAAATGTCAAAATTCAACTACGATCTCGCTGATGTAGCCACCTTGTTCCAGCACTTCGACTTTTATGAGCAGGAAGCGTTGCGGTTTCTTGACGAAAAGCTGCCACTCCCTGCCTATGAATTCGTGATGAAAGCATCCCACACCTTTAACTTGCTGGACGCTCGTCATGCAATTTCCGTCACCGAGAGGCAACGATTCATCTTGAGAGTCAGAACTCTGGCTCGTGGCGTGGCTCAGTGTTATTTCGACTCACGACGTGAAATGGGTTTTCCGCTGGCTTCAGCTGCTGCACGCGATTTCGTGGAAAAGGAACTGGCTCGTGGTCACTGATACGCTGCTTATCGAGATCGGCACGGAAGAGCTGCCGCCAAAGTCCCTCAATAAACTGCGTCTCTCCCTGGCGACCAATATGCGTGAACAGCTGGATGAGGCTGAGCTCGCCCACGGGGATGTGCATTGTCATGCAACACCGCGGCGCCTGGCCTTGGTTATTGAACAATTGGTAGATCAGCAGCCAGATCAACATGTTGAGCGCAGAGGTCCCGCAGTTAAAGCAGCTTACGATGATCAGGGCAATCCCAGTAAGGCACTGGCCGGTTTTATGCGGTCATGCGGTATTGAAGAGGTCGCCCAGCTTGAGATCTTGCAAACCGAGAAGGGAGAATGGCTCGTCTACAGAGCTGACAGACCAGGTGCATCCCTCCCGGATTTGTTACCCCTGATGCTCGAGAACGCTCTCGCAACGCTGCCTATCGAGAGACGTATGCGCTGGGGTAACGAACGGGCCGAGTTCATCCGACCTGTCAAGTGGCTGGTCAGCTTGTATGGCAACCAGGAATTACCTATTGAACTATTTGGACTGAAGTCAGGAAGAAAGTCGATGGGCCATCGGTTCATGAGTGACGGTGAGTTTGAACTGGCCGGCGCGGACGTCTATGTCGACACTTGCCTGAAACATTATGTCAAAGTCGACTTCAACGCCAGACGCCAAGAAATTTCTGATGGCCTCGAAGAAATAGCGGTGGCCGAAGATGCCGAGCTCGCGCTTGATCTTGAACTGCTTGACGAAGTTTCGGCTCTCGTTGAATGGCCTGTGGTTCTTGCAGGACATTTTGATGAAGCCTTCCTTACCGTTCCAGCTGAGGTCCTGATCTCGGCGATGAAAGAGCACCAGCGTTATTTCCATCTGACAAAGAACGGTGAGCTGCTTCCTACATTTATCACTGTAGCCAATATCGCTAGCCCTGAACCTGCCGCAGTCATAGCGGGTAATGAGCGGGTCATCCGACCACGCCTCGCGGACGCAGCTTTCTTTTTCGACCAGGACACAAAATCCAGCCTCGAGCAAAAAGTTGGGCAGCTTGGCTCAGTCGTTTTCCAAACTGATCTGGGTACTTACGGAGAGAAAGCAACTCGAATCGCTGAACTAGCCGGCTATATAGCAGGACAACTCGACGCTGACAGCAAGCTGGCCAATCGCGCTGGTCTGCTGGCAAAAGCTGATCTGGTCAGTGATCTGGTCGGGGAATTTCCCGATCTACAGGGCGTCATGGGTGGCTACTATGCCCTCAATGATCGAGAACCTAACGAGGTTGCTAAGGGGATAGCGCAACACTATCGGCCCAGCCAATCCGGCGCTGAACTACCAGAAGGAAAAATCGCAAGCGCCGTTGCGCTGGCGGACAAGATTGATACCCTAACCGGTCTTTTCGGCATTGATCAGCCTCCCACGGGTTCCCGTGACCCTTTCGCTCTAAGACGACAGTCGCTGGGCGTTATTCGCATATGCATTGAAAATCAACTGTCGCTGGATATTGCAGAGTGCGTCACGAAAAGCGCTGAACTGTACGACAAGGGGTTCAGTGTGGAACCACTAAAGAACTATATCGTCGACCGATTGGATGGCTATTACAAAGATCTCCATATCAGTAAAGATGTGGTCGATGCGGCTGTCGCGGGCCAGGCGATGAGCATGAACCTTCTGATGGTGAACGAGATTATTCAAGCGCTCGCCCAGTTTCAAGCAAGTCCCACGGCAGAGAGGATTGTCGCCTCAAACAAGCGTGTCGCCAATCTGCTGAAAAAGGCAGACGTCAATATCCTGCCTCATTCCTTCGATCTTTCTCTCGCCACGGAACCTGCAGAGATAGACCTCCATAATAGCGTCGCGGGACTGGACCTGGCAGCCTTTGAGTCAGTTGACGACCAGCTGGCAGCCCTCGCTGAACTTCAGGAGCCGATCGACTTGTTTTTCGATAAAGTCATGGTAATGGCCGAGGATGCGAGCATCAGGAACAATCGCCTTACCCTGTTGCGCGATTTGCGTTCAAAATTTCTTGAACTTGCTGATTTCTCATTGCTCCAATAGTGTCCAGGTTTAAGACCGCTTGATCATGGCACCTTTCGTTATCCTTGACCGAGATGGTGTGATCAACGCCGATTCACCGGATTATATTAAATCAGCCAGCGAATGGCTGCCTTTGCCAGGATCGGTCGAGGCTATTGCCCGACTGACAGCTGCCGGCTGCCAGGTATTTGTCGCGACGAATCAAGCGGGTATCGCGAGAGGAAAACTGAGCCTGGATGCTCTCGAGGCTATCCATCAACGGATGATTGCAGAGGTAGCCGATGCTGGTGGTTTAATCGTCGATATTCAGTATTGTCCACATCATCCTGATGACCAGTGTCAGTGCCGAAAGCCGCAACCCGGCATGTTGCTGACCCTGGCGGCCAGGCACGACCTGGATCTCCGGGAAGGCTACTTTGTGGGGGATTCAGCAAAAGACCTCGAAGCGGCAGCAGCAGCAGATTGCCAGGGTGTGCTGGTTCTCACCGGCAACGGGAAAGAAACGCTTCGCTCTTTTCCTGACCACCAGGCGACCTTTACCGATCTCGCTGAATTCGTCGATCACCTCCTGCTTCGCTAGATATCTAGATTTGCCACCGCGAGTGCATTTTCTTCGATAAACTCCCGGCGAGGTTCAACCTGGTCACCCATCAACGTATTAAAAACCAGATCCGCTGCAATCGCATCTTCTATCGTCACTTTCAACATGGTACGTTTATCCGGGTCCATGGTGGTATCCCAGAGCTGATCAGGGTTCATTTCGCCCAAACCTTTATACCGTTGCCGAGATTGACCGCGTAGCGCCTCTTTCTGCAACCAATCAAGTGCACCCGCAAGATCAGTCACCGATTCAGACCTATCAGCTCGGATAACTCGTCCCATATCACCAAGTAAGTCCGCGATTTTCTCCGCAAAGTCACCGAAAGATCGATAATCTGCCGAACTAAAAAACTCCCGGTCAAGACGATAATCTTTTCTAACTCCATGATTTATTTGAGAAATAACTGGATAAAAGATATGACGTTCAGGATCTTCTTTTACTGATGTTTCATAGACAGTCCTCGAACTAGCAACGTCCCGAAGTGCTGAACTTAATTGTTGGGTCCAAGCTTCAACAAGTTTCGAGTCATCTAAATCTGACACAGATAATCTTGGCATGTGTATCATGTTTTCTAGAACAAGTAATGGGTAGACCCGCTCCAATCGCTGCATCTGGCCTAGAATACGATAATAAGACTCTGCCAGTTCTCGCAGCTCATCACCAGTAATGACCTGATTCTCTCGTCCTGTCTCCAGGCTAGCGTCCTCCAAAGAAGCGTCTAACAGGTATTTAGCAAGCTCCCCTTCATCCTTAATATATCTTTCCTGTTTACCCCGTTTCATCTTATAGAGGGGTGGTTGAGCTATTAAAAGATGCCCACGTTCTATCAATTCAGGCATGTGCCGGAAAAAGAAGGTCAATAATAGCGTCCTGATATGCGCGCCATCGACGTCCGCATCCGTCATGATAATAATCCGGTGATAGCGAAGTTTATCTGGATCAAATTCATCCCGACCGATACCACAACCGAGAGCTGTAATAAGTGTNCCAACTTCCTGGGAAGACAGCATCTTGTCAAACCTAGCTTTTTCGACGTTAAGTATTTTGCCCTTTAAAGGTAATATCGCCTGAGTTCTTCTATCTCTACCCTGTTTTGCCGAGCCACCTGCTGAATCGCCNTCGACCAGATAAATTTCGCACTGCGAGGGGTCTTTCTCCTGACAATCAGCGAGTTTGCCAGGCAGTCCAGCAATATCTAGTGCGCCCTTTCTACGTGTCATCTCCCTAGCTTTTCTCGCTGCTTCTCTGGCACGAGCAGCATCAATCATTTTTTGNACAATGGCTTTGGCTTCTTGGGGATTTTCAAGGAGATAGTTACTGAAGTGCTCGCCCATTTCCTGCTCAACAGCCGTTTTGACTTCTGAAGAGACTAACTTATCCTTGGTTTGCGACGAAAACTTTGGTTCTGGTACTTTAACAGAGACAATCGCAGTGAGGCCCTCTCGCGCATCGTCTCCGGTGGTATTAACCTGGGCTTTCTTGCCCATACCTTCACTATCGATATAATTATTCAAGCCTCTTGTGAGTGCCCCCCGGAACCCCTGCAGATGGGTACCTCCATCGCCCTGTGGGATATTGTTCGTGTATGCCAGTATTGTTTCTTGGAACGAATCATTCCATTGAAGGGCAACTTCAACCGAGACCCCATCGTCGCGCTCGGCGCTGAAATGGAAAATAGTATTAAGTGGAGATTTATTTTGATTGAGAAACTCGACAAAGGTCCGCAAACCCCCGTCATACTTAAACTTTTCACTTTTTCCCGATCTTTCATCGGTCAAATTTATAGCAATACCTGAATTCAGAAACGATAGTTCTCGTAGNCGTTTGGCAAGAATATCGTAGTGAAACTCTATATTAGAAAAGGTTTCTGGCGATGGCCTAAAGCGACAACGAGTACCCGTCTGGGTTGTTTGCCCAACAACCTTAAGGGCCTGATCTGGCACACCATCATGGTATGTTTGTTCCCACACTTTGCCGTCTCGCCAAATGGTAAGTTCGAGTTCTGAAGACAAAGCATTCACCACCGAAACACCGACACCATGTAGGCCGCCCGAGACTTTATAGTTGCTGTCATCAAACTTTCCACCAGCATGCAGGACAGTCATAATCACTTCCGCTGCACTTCGCCCTTCTTCTTCATGCATATCCGTGGGTATACCCCGCCCATCATCAGATACAGTTATAGATTCGTCGGGATGAATAGTTACTCCGATTTCAGAACAATAACCCTCTAGGGCTTCGTCGATGGAGTTGTCGACGAGTTCCTGCACCATATGATGCAATCCGGTACCATCATCAGTGTCCCCGATATACATACCTGGTCGTTTACGAACAGCATCAAGCCCTTTTAGAACTTTGATACTGCTGGAATTATAAGATTTTCCGTCGGCCATACTATCTGATGCTCCTATTTACTTCGATCCGTCGGTATTCTCTCGCCCCATGCCGCAGATGTAACAAGACTCTAGCTCAACAGGATTTGACCATGTTCCACGTGAAACAGAGTAACGATCTCATTTTCACAACAATCGACTAATATACGGCTATCTACTCCAGTCACCAGCGCCTGATTCGAGGTCTTAGCCAAATACGAACCCACACGCCGGCGGTGGACGATATCAAACTCCGACGCGAGATCATCTATAAGATACAAGGTATTTTGCTCTCTGTTCAATTCGCCCTGAGCAAGAATAAGGCTCCATACAATACCCTTCAGCTCACCCCTGGAACATATCTTAGTAGCCAGATCACCGTTAACCGTTATTCTAACATCTGCGCGCTGAAAACCCTTCTGCGTAAACCCTCTTTTTTCATCAATTTGTGCTTCATTTTCATAGATTTGAAAGAGTTCAACGCCATCGGGCCAGCCCCGGCTATAACTAATGTCCACCTCATCGAGCTGACAGATAGACTCAACCACTTGCTTGAAGATTGGACGGTAGTCATTGAGATATTGCTCCCTTGCGCAATGAATACGGAGAGCATGCTCGGCCAGCTGAAATGACCAGGCCTTAAAGGCCCTGCTTTGACTATCACCTTCTCGGAGCAGTCGATTTCTTTGCCTAAGACAACGGTTCGCGGCCTCCCAAAGCTCTACGAACCCTTGTTCCACGTGGAACAGTCCCCAGTTTAAAAATCTTCGTCGAGGATCGGGTGGCCCCANTANCAAATCCACTGATTCCGGCCCAAGTATGCGAGTTGGCANTATTTCAGCNAGTTCGCTNGCCCTNGAGCAGGTTTCACCATTGATTCTGATGTCTCGCTCNCCATTCCGNTTTCGTANGATTCCTATTTGCCAGCGCTGTTGACCCTTTTTNAGTTCTCCTCGCACCANACAATCATCTGACCCTTTCNGGATTACTGGATCTAACGCAAGTGTTCGAAAAGACCTTCCNGAAGATAAAAAATNTGCTGCTTCCAACAAGCTTGTTTTNCCGCTGCCATTCTTTCCACTAATAAANTTAATACCGGGATTCAGGTCTAGCTGAATATCCTGAAGGTTCCTGAAGCGCGAGGCAAAAAGCCGCTCCAGGCTCATAACTTCATCGGCATGACCACATAGGTAGCATCCTCATGGCCTGGATCCTCTATGACAGCACTGCTGTTAGAATCATTTAATGTAATGCGTACCCGGTCATCGTCGATGACGGATAACACATCCTGAAGGTAAGTAACGTTAAAACCAACTTCCAGGCTTTCTCCTTCATAATCAACCGAAACAATTTCCTCAGCCTCTTCCTGTTCGGGGTTGTTGGCTGACAACTGCAACTGTCCAGCCGATAACGCAACTCTAATGCCACGAAATTTCTCGTTTGATAAAATAGCAGTGCGGCTCAAAGCTTGGCGAAGTTCCTGTTTATCTGCGATAACTACCTTATCCCCGTCACGAGGAATAACTCTTTCATAGTCTGGAAACTTTCCATCAACAAGTTTAGTTGTTAATGTAAACATTTCAGAACTCGCACAGAGATGGGTGGTTCCTACCGATACGGATACCTCTCCATCAAGCTCCTGAAGCAATCGCTGAATCTCTATCACGCCTTTACGTGGCAGGATAACTTGTTTCGAGACATCCAGGGCTGTTTCTAAATGCAAGTCGCCTAGCGCCAATCGATGCCCATCAGTCGCCACAGAACGAACATGACCATCACGGATCTCAAGCAACATGCCATTCAGAAAATAACGCACATCCTGTTGGGCCATTGCGAACGCGGTTTTGTCTAGTAGCTTTTTAAAAGACTTACTATCTAAAGCAGCAGACAGGTCAGGATCAGAATGATCTACAGAGGGAAAATCGTTCGCTGGTAGTGTAGACAACGTTGAACGGAACCTACCTGAACGGATCTCTAAACGCCCATCTGCCAAAATAAACTGGATATCGGCTTTCTCCGGAAGCTCTCGACAAATATCCAGTAACTTGCGCGCCGGGACCGTGATCTCACCCGACTCCGCATTAGCAACGTCTACCTTACCAATCAACTCTACTTCGAGATCAGTACCAGTCATTGAAAGACGATTGTCATTGATTCGAAGAAGAAGGTTCGCCAATACTGGTAAAGTCTGACGACGCTCTACAACACCTGCCACTTGTTGTAGAGGTCTTAAAAACAATTCCCTGTTAACCGAAAACTTCATGTAGCCCTACCTCCCAAACCGATCCAAGGTATATAAGTTAGCACTTGCTTACTTTATAGAATAGCAAAAAAAGCCTTTGGGTCGCCGCCAGCAGTATACCGCTAGGTCTCTTGCTTTCGCAGCAACCAATTATGAGCACTATCCAGCGATGACCGCTAAAAATAGTTATTTAAACAACAACGCCTTGCATAACACCGTTTACAACATCATCGGACTAATAACATATAAACACTCTTTCTCGTCCACATCTTCTAACAGACAAGCGCTGCTCGAATCAGAAAACGTCATTCTAACCTGAGAACCTGCCATAGCCGATAGTGCTTCGATAAGGTAGCTCACGTTGAAACCAATCTCCACAGATTCTCCGCTGTAACTGACAATTAGCGTTTCCTCTGCTTCTTCCTGTTGGGGATTATTCGTATGCATATCTAGTCTATCCTGCAACAAAATCAATCTAACGTTCCGATAAAGTTCATTTGACAATATTGCGGTTCGTGAAAGCGCATCCTTCAGGGTCTGTCGATCAACCAACATTACTTTATCCCCATCAAGGGGTATCGCTCTTGAATAATCTGGGTAGGTTGCGTCAATCAATTTCGTTACTAACCTAGCACCAGGAACGTCGACGGTCATATGGTTCGATGTGAAATCTAGGCGAANAGTTACTTCGTCATCNAGGCTAGCAATTAATCGCGCTATCTCNGCAATCGCTTTGCGNGGAACAATAAACTGGTCATGGTCAGTATGATCACCCACTTCTAAATAACAAGTCGCTAGTCGTTGACCGTTGGTAGCGACAACATGGACACGACCGGCGCTGATCTCAAACAAAGTGCCATTAAAAAAGTAACGTACGTCTTGTTGTGCCATCGCGAAGCTAGTTCGCTTTAGCAGCCATCGCAGTTGTTTTGTCAGCATTTCTNCAGAGAAAGTTGCTTTAGCCGGCTCAATACTTGGAAATTGATCTGGAGGCAGTGAGGCCAAAGAAGAGGTGAAACGNCCGCTATCTATTTGAACACGATTACCATCACGCTTTGCGGTCAAAGGCGNCGAGTCCGTCAAGCTGCGGCATATATCCATTAATTTACGAGCAGGAACAGTAATAGCGCCGCCACTTTCGANATCTATATCAGATATTACCAGACTGATTTCGACTTCTNCGTCACAGCCAACAATCGTCAGACTGTTTTCCCGAACNTCCAACAACAAATTAGAAAGAATCGGTGCGGTTTGTTTTCGCTCGACTACGCCACAGGCTAACTGCAGAGGCCCCAAGAGCTTCTCTCGGTCAGTGGTGAAATTCATGATGCACGCGTCCGCATAAACCTGCTAATTAAACAGCAGAACTACCCTGTCAGTAGCCGTAGAAGATTATTATAGTCTTCCATTATCTCGCGACTACTCTCTCTCAACTCCTCAATTTTTCTACACGCATGAAGAACCGTCGTGTGATCCCTACCACCAAAAGCATCACCGATTTCAGGAAGACTATGGTTCGTAAGTTCTTTTGCTAACGCCATAGCTACTTGTCTCGGTCTAGCTATAGATCGAGTACGTTTTTTTGAGTGGAGATCTCCAACTCTAATCTTGTAATAATCTGCTGCAATCTTTTGAATATTTTCTATGCCGATCTGTCTATCCTGAATAGCAATCAGATCTCTCAGCGACTCTCTAACTTGCTCAAGAGTAATCTCTCTGCCTGTNAATTTCGCGTTAGCTATNACTCGCTTAAGAGCTCCCTCTAGCTCACGAACATTTGATCTGATGCGCTCTGCAATAAAAAAAGCTGCTTCACTCGGCAAGTTAACTTGTTCTACCTCCGCCTTCTTCATCAGGATCGCCACTCGCGTTTCAAGTTCCGGCGGTTCTACAGGTGCTGTCATTCCCCAGACGAATCGACTTTCTAAACGTTCTTCAAGGCCTTCAATTTCCTTTGGGTATCGATCACACGTAAGCACAATCTGACTACCNTCTTCCTGTAATCTATTGAAAACATGAAAAAACTCCTCTTGAGTTTTCATTCCCTTGGCCAAAAACTGAATATCGTCCATTAAAAGAACGTCTACAGAACGATAGTACTTGGTAAATTCAGACATCGTGCCTTGTTCGATAGCGCGAACCATATCCTCCATAAAACGCTGAGAATACATGTAGGCAACCTTTAAATGAGGATGTCTATCTGCTATNGAATTACCCACGGCATGCATTAAATGGGTTTTTCCCAAACCGACACCACCATAAAGTAGCAGCGGATTATAAGATGCTCCTCCAACGTTTTCAGAAACCTGAAAAGCAGCTGCCCTAGCTAACTGGTTTGACCGACCTTCCACGAAAGTATCGAAAGTAAAACCCTTATTTAGNTCCAATAGCGGATAAAATCGCTCTCGTGCCGTGAATGGGTTTTGTTCAGCTTTTTCTTTAACAACTCTCCCCGTACTTCCTATTTCTAGCTGAATCTGTCCCTTTCCTGCATGAGACAACAACTCTTTAATTCTGGCCAAAAAGTTGTCGTTGACCTGATCCCGAATATATTTATTCGGTGCTAGCAACCTCAGCGTGCTGTTCTCATCGACANCCTGNAGCGGTTTGATCCAGGTATTGAANTGCTGTGANGACAGCTCCTCCTCCAGTCNGTCAAGACATTTTTGCCAGATCGTTGCCCNCACAGAGCCCCCGTATTAATTGTATAAAACTTATGTATTGTTCAGGATATCTTTCTTCACCCAAAACAGCTGATTAAAAGCCCAGCTATTTTTCGTAAATTGCATCCCTTATCAAGTAGATATCTAAAGAGCTGAGTTAGGCTCCATAAATCGTTATTGACAAGAACCGAATAAGTCATTCGGCGGGTAAAGATGTTCAACATCGCTAACTGTTTCACGCCTCCTGCGCGCTACGATCATAACTTTATTCGACGACTCAAGCCAAGCGATTGTGCAGAAATTTCTAGTAAAAACAGTATTATTTTCAGTAAGTTATACAATAAGATACAGGATTGCCGGTGACTAACCTGTTGACAACCTGTGGATTAAATCAAAGATTTACTTATCGCAATATTCTATGTGGGTAACATCTCGTCTTTAACTCAGCTTTTCCACATGTTATCGAGATTATTCTCACTGATATTCCAATGACTTATGTCGTTCATAACCTTCTGAATTATGGAGCAAATGTAGGGTTCTTAACAGGCAGGAAGCTCTTAACAAAAATAATAATAATAAATTTAATATATATATTTAATTATAAATATAAAAACCCTTTANCTACTCATTAANGATTAGATTGACGCTTCAACATAACTCTTTTAGAATCGCGCCCCCTTTGGAAGCCCATTTTTGGGGATAGACTAATGAAACGAACATTCCAGCCCAGCGTACTGAAACGGAAGAGAACCCATGGTTTCAGNGCTCGAATGTCNACCAAAGGAGGAAAGCTCGTTATCAAACGTCGTCGAGCAAAAGGACGTAAGGTACTGTCAGCTTAAAANTACAAGTNNNGCAACCGACTCAGTGCTGNCAGANNGCNATGGAGCTNTAAACTAAGANTNTAGCAGCAANACATGCCAGAAAACTCTTTTCCTTCATCTCATAGANTGTTGAAGNCCGATGATTTTAACGTTGTTTTTGATCAACGAGACTATTCAGTTAGCAATAAGTCGATACTAGTTCTNGCATCGAAAAACGCTCTTGGGTTTAATCGCCTNGGNATGATTNTNGGNAAAAAAAGCCTACCCCACGCCGTNGACAGAAATAGAATGAAGCGCCACATTAGAGAATGCTTTCGCCATATGAACCAAATTGGTCTTGATGTAATTGCTCTCGTTAGGCCTAGTATACGTGACACGTCGTATAAAAAACCNCGCGAAATGATATCCCTANTGCTNCACAGCCTTGAAGAGAAANCATCTCGTGATTAAAGGANCCGTATTAACCNTAATACGTTTTTACCAGGCTACTATTTCAGTTTTTTTNGGACCAAGNTGTAGNTTTTATCCTACATGTTCGCAGTACGCCGTTGAATCTATCGAAAATCANGGTGTNATAAAGGGNACGAAGTTAGCNNTAAAACGCTTGGTTAAGTGCCATCCNNTNCATCCCGGTGGCCTAGATCCTGTTCCTCCAACAACTGAGCANCTTTGANATGGACTTTCAGCGGTTANTAATCCTGATGGGCCTCGCAGTGACGGCTTACATGTTGATACTGGCTTGGAACGANGATTACGGAGCCGGTGGGAGNTTGNTTACCGAAAAGNCAGAACCGGTCANAGAAACGNNNCAGGCTCCTTNGNAGGTNAAGTCTNCCGCCGNNGACATTCCAGCGATGGATGATTCAGAGCCCGACATTGTCACTGATATAGTCCCTCGTTTAGAAGAGCCAGAAGAGTCACTGCAGCGTTTAACAACGGAAAAAAGTCGCTTAGTCGATATCAAGACAGACGTTCTTGAAGTGCAGATTGATCTAATGGGTGGTGATATTACCCGAGTAGCACTGCCAACATATCCAGCGTCATTGGAAGCGCCAGATATTCCTTTTCTCCTGGTTGATCCGCGTAACAAATACGTTGCCCAGAGCGGGCTGATAGGGCCGAGTGGAACAGACAGCTCGGGATCGCGACCTTTATTTACAACAAGTCGGTACGACCATGAAATTGGTAGTGCCGATAAATTGAGTGTGACACTGGAGCTCACCCAGGAAAACGGAGCAGTTATTTTAAAGCACTTTATCTTTCAGCGTGGTGATTACCTAATTAGAGTCGAATACGAAATCCGTAATTTATCTAACGAAGACTGGCGTGCAGCTCTTTTCACTCAGATTAAGCGTGATGGACAACAACCCATATCATTCTCGGATAATCTGATGGGGTTGCAACCATACGTAGGCGGAGCGACTAGGTCACAAGATGAATTTTACCGGAAGCTAGAGTTTGACGATCTTGAAGAAGAATCCTACAAACTCGTTCGCCAACAAGGATATATGGCTTTGGTGCAGCATTACTTCGTTAGCGCCTGGATACCGAAAGACAACGAGCAGATCAACTATCAAGCCCGAAAGCTGCCGGGCAAAGACGTGTTTCTGTTTGGTTTTACAACACCGGCCATGAAACTTGCCCCTGGACAAGAAGGCATATTGGCTGCTCAGTACTATGTTGGCCCGAAAGACCAGTACCGCATGCGAGAAATAGCTGAAGGTCTTGATCTAACTGTTGATTACGGATTCCTATGGTGGTTATCTCAACCGCTGTTTTATTTACTAACAGTCCTCTACTCATTTTTCTCAAACTGGGGCCTAGCGATCATAGGTTTAACAGTCATCGTAAAGACATTGCTCTATCCTCTCTCAGCAGCAAGTTTTAGATCTATGGCGAAAATGAGGAAGCTACAACCGGAAATGGCTCGTCTTAAAGAACGTTATGGCGATGACCGGCAGCAGTTTTCCCAGTCGATGATGGAGCTTTACAAGAAAGAAGGAGCAAACCCTTTAGGAGGGTGTCTTCCGATACTTCTTCAAATGCCCGTATTTCTCGCGCTTTACTGGACTCTGATGGAAAGTGTGGAGCTCCGTCAGGCACCTTTTATCCTTTGGATCCATGATTTATCGGCAATGGACCCCTATTTTGTCCTGCCTATCTTAATGGGCATCTCGATGTACCTGACACAACTCATGCAACCAGAACCACCTGACCCAATTCAGGCAAAGGTTTTTAAATTTATGCCAATTATGTTTACCTTTTTCTTCCTATGGTTCCCGTCAGGACTGGTTCTTTATTGGTTGGTCAACAATATTCTGTCGATTATGCAGCAATGGTATGTAACTCGGCAGATAGAAAAATCAGGATAAGATAACCCTATGTCCTCCGCCTACCCGGAAGACACGATTACCGCTATAGCGACAGCTCCCGGTCAAGCAGGGATAGGAGTTGTGCGCGTTTCCGGTCCTTTTTCAAGTCAGATAGCGGAAGCTATGCTTGGATTTTGTCCAGAGCCGAGGGTGGCTACTTATTCGAGTTTTCTAGCAACCTCAGGAGAAGTATTGGATCAGGGCTTAGCGCTTTTTTTCGCGGGTCCGAAATCTTTTACAGGTGAAGACGTACTGGAACTTCANGGTCATGGAGGCCCGGTAGTNCTTGATATGGTCTTATCANGGGTTTTAGAACTNGGTGCCAGGATGGCAGAACCAGGAGAATTTACTAAACGGGCTTTCTTGAATGACAAACTTGATTTAACACAAGCCGAGGCGATTAGTGATCTCATCAGTAGTAGTACCCGACAAGCAGCCTCGGGTGCTATGCGATCTCTTCAAGGGNNTTTTTCGGTTCATGTAAATGATCTGATTTCTAATGTTACAAAACTGAGAGTTTANGTTGAGGCCGCAATAGACTTNCCTGAAGAGGAAGTTAATTTTCTTGCNGATGACAGCATTAATACCCAATTGAGGAAAATCATTGGCGATATCCAACATTTGATTAAAGAATCTAACACTGGACGACTCTTGTCGGATGGAGCGTCTNTTGTTTTGTTGGGTAAACCTAACGCTGGTAAGTCTAGCTTGATGAACCGTTTAACTGCNAGTGAAGCTTCAATTGTAACCTCGATGCCAGGAACTACCCGAGACACGGTGGAGCAACAACTNCATCTNGATGGAATACCGCTGCAAATTACAGANACTGCGGGGATTCGAGACAGTGTTGATGAAATAGAGGCAGAGGGNGTTCGAAGGGCGCTCGCCGCATCGGATCGAGCGGACTTGGCGATAATCGTTGTTGATGCGAGTTTACCTAAACCGGCATTAGACCTTCAGGAATTATCAGGTCTAACAGATATACCATCCATTGTTGTTTACAACAAAATGGATTTGGTNGATGACCTCAGTCTGCCGCNCGAGGCACTGGCAGTTTCTGCCATAAATGGTTTTGGCTTCGANTCGCTNACANCAGNAATCAAGCAAAAAATCGGAGTGGAGACTCCTGTTGAATCGGGTTTTACCTCACGAAGACGTCATGTGACAGCTTTGAAGGAAGCGCTTAACGCGGCAATGAAAGGGCGAGAAGAATTCGAGNCCAGTCATTCTGGCGAATTATTGGCTGAAGAATTAAGGGAGTGCCAGATTAGTTTAGGCCAGATTTCTGGAGAATTTACCGCTGACAACCTATTGGGTGAGATCTTCAGTAGTTTTTGTATTGGCAAATAGTCTCTTATACGTATACTTTGCGTCCCTCGGTGGTCGAGTACGCCGGAAGCTGGGATTGAGAAAATGGAGATGGAATACGACGTTATCGTGGTAGGAGGTGGCCATGCAGGCACTGAGGCGGCTCTCGCTTCTGCCCGGGTAGGTGCTCGCACACTGTTGATTACTCAGAACATCGAAACACTCGGTCAAATGTCTTGCAACCCCGCTATAGGCGGTATTGGCAAGAGTCATTTAGTCAAAGAGATCGATGCCCTTGGTGGAGCGATGGCGATCGCTGCGGATAGAGCTGGAATTCACTTTCGTGTTCTAAATTCGCGAAAGGGTCCTGCAGTCAGGGCGACCAGGACACAAGCGGATCGTCAGCTTTATAAGGCAGCTATTAGAGAACTCTTAGAGAATCAACCAAACCTGAGCATTTTTCAGCAATCTGTTGAAGATTTGATCCTCGAAGGCGATGCGGTTCGAGGAGTGGTGACACAAATGGGCCTGTATATCAAATCGCAGGCTGTTGTGTTAACCGTAGGTACTTTTTTGGGCGGCGTGATTCACGTCGGGCTCGACCGAAAGGCAGGCGGTCGAATGGGAGATGCCCCGTCTATCCCACTAGCAGATCGGCTGCGTGAATTACCCTTCACCGTCGGACGACTGAAAACGGGAACGCCTCCTAGGATCGATGGTTCATCGATCGACTACGAAAATTTAGAACCTCAGCCTGGCGATAGTCCGAGGCCAGTAATGTCTTATATGTCCTCAGCGGACGATCATCCTGAACAGGTAANCTGTCATATCACCCANACNAACAGCAGAACNCACGAAATTATTGAGGCGGGGTTAGATAANTCACCACTCTATGCAGGCGTCATCGAAGGTATAGGACCNCGATATTGTCCTTCAATTGAAGATAAGGTTGTTAGGTTTTCTGACAAACAGTCCCACCAGATTTTTATTGAGCCAGAAGGTTTAGGCTCTAATGAAGTTTATCCCAACGGCATNAGTACTAGCTTGCCATTTCAGACTCAACAGGAATTGGTTAGATCAATCAANGGTTTTGAAAAAGCGCATATAACAAGACCTGGGTACGCAATTGAATATGACTTCTTCGAACCTAGGGAACTGAANCCGAGCTTAGAAACGAAATANTTGGATGGTCTTTTTTTTGCCGGTCAAATCAATGGTACGACNGGTTATGAAGAAGCCGGTGCTCAGGGNTTGGTCGCNGGCCTTAATGCAGCAAGGCAGACCCGCGATCAAGAAGCATGGGCTCCTAGGCGCAGTGAGGCGTACATCGGTGTGCTAATTGATGACCTAATTACCCTTGGAACGAGGGAACCCTATCGAATGTTCACTTCGCGGGCTGAATATCGACTGACGTTGCGACAAGATAATGCTGATCGCCGCTTAACNGAAATNGGTCGCGANCTTGGGCTGGTTGATGAAATTCGTTGGCGCCGTTTTTGTAAAAAACGAGCNGCGATAGAGACTCTTGGACAGGAATTAAAAAGCTCATACGTNCAAGCTAGAGATAACCGCATTGAGNAACTTTTGGACCAGCCCCTGACCCGCGAATATAGCTTGTATGAGTTACTGAAGAGGCCTGAAGTACATATTGAACAGTTGTTGCTGTCTGCGGACCTTGTTTGTGAGGATAACGAGGTTTTTGAACAGGTAGAGATAGACTGTAANTACCANGGTTACATCGCAAGGCAGTCGGCTGAGATAGAGCGACTAAGAGCTCATCAGGAGTCCCCGTTGCCGGTTGCTTTTGACTATAGTCAGGTAACTGGTTTGTCAAACGAAGTGGTGCAAAAACTAAATGAAGTGAAACCTGTAACCTTAGGGCAAGCAGGGCGAATTTCTGGTGTTACGCCGGCTGCTGTATCGCTTTTGATGATTTATATGAAAAAGCAGAAGGCCGATAGCAAAAATCTTGTTGAGAAGGCCGTAGAAGTCAATTCAAGTCCGACCTGATGCGTGTCTCTGATTTGCTTGAAGAGGGCCTTCAAGCGTTGCATTTGCCGGTTGAATCAAGACTGGTCGACCAATTGCTGTCCTACCAACACTTGTTGCTTCGCTGGAATAAAAGTACAAANCTGACAGCGATTACAGAACCNCTCAAGTTTGTTACCCATCACTTGCTCGATGCCCTCGCTGTCCATGAGTTTCTTGCCGGTAAGCGNATTCTNGACGTCGGCAGTGGAGCTGGTTTGCCAGGCATTCCTCTCGCTCTGATCAAACCAGATAAACACTTTATACTGTTGGATTCCAATGGTAAGAAAACACGTTTCATGATGCAGGCACGTATCGAGTTGGGCCTCCAAAACGTTACGATTGTGGAGTCGAGGGTAGAAAAATATGATGACTGCGTAGACCACGTCATTTCGAGGGCTTTCTCCAGCCTGGAAGATTTTTCTAGTAACTGTTTAAGGTTACTCAATAAAAAAGGTACTCTGCTTGCNATGAAGGGCCCCGAGTACGGTAGTGAAATGGATGCGCTGGTCAACNGTCAAGTCAGGGTACATGCAGTATCCGTTCCAATGCTCGATGCCGTTAGATACCTTATTGAAATACAGGCTAGCTAGTGCATGGCAATAGTATTATCAGTAGCAAATCAAAAAGGCGGTGTTGGCAAGACCACAACCAGCGTAAACCTAGCNGCTTCCCTCGCTCAGATGAAACGGCGAGTATTGCTGATCGATCTTGATCCTCAGGGAAACGCGACCATGGGCTCTGGTATCAATAAGCACGACCTCGAAGTCTCAGTATACGATGTGTTGGTNGATGATGCGGATGCCGCAGCGATGATCGTGCAGGCCGAGGCTGCAGGATTTGATTTATTGGGAGCGAATACAGATCTAACAGGTGCAGAACTTGATCTNGCTAATANGGAGAAACGNGAATACCGGCTNCGAGAAGCGTTGGGGTCTCTGCAGCAACGATATGACTATGTGATTATAGATTGTCCCCCCGCGTTAGGACTCTTAACAATAAATGGTCTTGTTGCGGCGGACAGCGTCATTATTCCTATGCAGTGCGAGTACTATGCTTTAGAGGGATTGTCCGCTCTTATGGGCACNATCGAAAGAATTAAGGCATCCCTCAACCCCGATCTGATGGTCGAAGGGTTGGTGAGAACTATGTACGATCCACGGAACAGCTTGAGTCGAGAGGTATCCTTGCAGTTGATAGAACATTTTGGGGATANGGTTTATCGTACCGTCGTGCCAAGAAATGTTCGTTTNGCAGAAGCNCCTAGCTATGGAGTACCGATCATTTTTTACGATAGACAGTCAAGAGGCGCGAGAGCTTATCTTGCGNTAGCTGGNGAGGTGGTTAAGCGTAGGGAAGGATAGCNCTTTGTGGTGCTTGAATCNTGATCATNCGCCGTTTTAAAAGGNTGCACCTAGGATCANCAAAAAGTNNGCTAAAGCAAGAATAAGGACAAATAAGTCAAAAGGTAGAACAGACATGGTCACAAAAAAACGTCTTGGTAGGGGAATAGATGAACTTATTCCAAGGGACAGGCCTGTTGTGACAGATTCGGGTCTAGAGGAAATTCCCATAGAATTAATTCAACCAGGGCGATACCAGCCTCGCTCTCACTTTGATCCGGCCGCCATCTCTCAGCTCGCAGAATCAATAAGAAGCCGAGGGTTAATGCAACCAATCGTTTTGAGGGCCTTAGAAGCAGACCGTTACGAAATAATTGCTGGAGAAAGACGTTGGCGGGCCGCCCAATTAGTAGGGATGGAAAAAATAACAGCGATAATTAGGAACGTTGACGACGAAGCAGTGCTTGCTATGTCTCTTATTGAGAACATCCAGCGTGAAGACCTTAATC
>NZNP01000072.1 GCA_002694945.1 Gammaproteobacteria bacterium | reverse complement strand
TGACGGGCCAGCCAGCATTGGCCAGCATGCCGAGTTTTTCGCAGAGAGCTCGTCGCAAATCAATAGAAAGGCTGGGGGAGGACACCTCCCCCAGCCAGGAGGGCTCCAGGGGAGCCCGTCTTGATTGCGCGAGCCTGTCCCAAAGGACGGTCTCGTCGACAGTCATTGTTCGATCAGCGTGCACCAAGCTCGGCAGCCAGTTCGCGTTCGAGTTTCTCATCGTGCTCGGTTGGCAGCACGTTCTCCATTGATGTGCGATGGGTGCTGTAGAACATCATCCCGATGAACACCATTCCGCCAACGATGTTGCCGAGAGTGACAGGCAGGAAGTTCCAGAAGATCACCTTGGTGAACGGAACACCGGATCCAAGGATTGGACCAGCGGTGTGAAGGAACTGATTCACAACGATGTGCTCCATGCCCATCGATTGGAACGCTGTAATTGGCAGCCAGCAGGCCAACAGTTTTCCAGGCACGCTCTTGCTCACCAAGGCCATGGTGACACCGAGGCAAACCAGCCAGTTGGCAACAACACCACGCAGGAAGGCAAGGAAGAATCCAAGACCACCCAATGCTTCGTACTTCTTCTCAACGTTGATTTGGTTGAGGGCGACAATCTTTTGAGCAACGAGGTCCCAAATTGGAGGACCGATGTTATCGGCTGCTGCATCCATGGTGCCGCTGGTGAGGCTGATCGCCATGATCAGTGCTACGACAGCGGTGCCAATCCAGTTGCCGAGCCAAACCCATGCCCAGTTACGGAAGGTGGCACCCCAGCTGCTTTTGCCGGCCCAGGTGGCCATTGGCAGCAGAGCGAAGTTACCTGTAACCAGTTCCATGCCGAAGAGCACGATGCTGGCGAAGCCGAAGGGGAACAGTAAAGAGCCGACGAATGGCAGTTTTGTGAGAATGCCGCACGTCAGAGCCAGGATGACCGCAAGCCCAAGGATGGATCCTGAATAGAACCCGCGAATCAGCAGGTTTTTGACACTGACGGTGGATTTTTTGCCGCCGGCGGCAATCATGCCGTCGACAAGCTCATTTGGAAGAACGTAATCCATAGATGGTGTTAATGGAAGCTGTGGCGGGTTGAATTAGCCGCTGATGCGATTCATCAGACGGGAGAACAAATCGGAACTGCCTCCCTCGCGGTTGGTCACGGTTCCGTCTTGACCACTGGTGCTGAGCCAGTTGACGAAACGAGAGAAAAGGTCGTTGCGATTGGCCATGGTGATAAGTGAATTGGGTACGATGTCCCAATGGAGACGAACCGTGGCTTCAAAAGGAAGCGCCACGGTGAACTCATGGGATTGGTGGTCTGGGATCAGGCTTTGGGTGTTGCCCCGAATTGCTCAATCAGAACCTCTTTCAGCACTGATTTGATTTCTTCGGCGGGTATTGCTTTGCGGTGAATTTCGCCAAGAGTTGGATTTTGTCCTTGAGAGCCTCCAATCGTCATCGTGTAACCCTCGCCCATGACACCTTCACTGTTTTTGGCCTTGGTTCCTGTGAGTCCAATAGCTCCCATGTAGGCCTGTCCACATGTATTTGGGCAGCCAGTCCAATGGATTTTGACTTCTTCAGGTAAGTTCAGCTCCCTGTCTAATTCCTCAGCAGCTTTTAGAGATTGATCCTTGGTGTTGGTAAGAGCGAATCCGCAGTATGTATTCCCAGTACAAGAAACTGTGCCAGCCGAGATGGCGCCAGGTTCTAACGGGAAGCGCTGAAGTATAGGATCAGATTGAAGAGATGAAATATTGTCATGGGAGATACCTACGATAATCACGTTTTGATCTTCCGTAAGGCGTATTTCGCCGTTGCCGTAGTTCAGACTCACTGTTGCTAGATCCTGCAGATCTTGTGCTCTTAATCGCCCCACGGGTACATGTAAACCAGCGAAAGAAAATCCCTCCTGTTTCTGCGGATGAATACCGTAGTAGGAGCGAGGAGTGTTGTTAAATACTGAGCCCGGGTCTGGCGTGAGAATTCCAAATAGATCTTCAACTTGGCTACGGAAAACGTCTAAGCCAATCTGATCTAGGAGAAACCGGAAGCGACCTTTCGGGCGCTTGTCCCGCTCACCGTTATCGCGCCACAGGCGGATAACAACGTCAGTCATCTTACAAATTTCATTTGGCTTCACCCACGCATNTAAAGGAATCGCATAAGCNTTTATCTGGGAGGACAAAACTCCTCCGATCCAAACACNNAATCCCATTTCGCCNTCTTTTTCGACNGGGTGAAANACNATGTCGTTGTGGAGAAGGAAGTTGTCCTTAGCTCCTGCAACGGCTGTATTCCATTTGCGAGGGAGGTTGGAATACTCAGGATTCCCCTCGCAATGATTGGTAAGCAGGTTTTGGAGTTCAGTGGTGTAAGGACGAGTGTCGACAATTTCCTCAGGATCAATGCCTGCAAGTGGGTTGCCAGTCACATTTCGTGGATTATCAAATCCGGACTGAATTGTACTTAAGCCGGCTTCTTTGAGTCGTTTGAGAATTTCTGGTAGATCGCCCAATAAAACGCCACGGAGTTGAAGATTTTGNCGTGTAGTGATGTCGCAACTGCCATTTTCTCCATATCGTTCCACGATTGAAGCGACAACACGAACTTGCTGTGCGGTGAGGGCCCCATTTGGGACGCGCAATCGCAGCATGAATTTGCCTGGTGTTTTTGGTCGCCAGAACATGCCNTACCACTTCANGCGCAGCTGAAGGTCTGTTTCGTCNACTTGTTCCCAGCCGATCTCTGCGAATTTCTCGATTTCGCTGCCAACNAGAAGGCCATCTTTGTTCGCTTTGTTCTGCTCGATCTTNTTGAGCTTTTTACCCTCTAGGTATGGCCTAGATGGAGNGCTAAGGGTCATGATCCTGTTTCAGTTAGAAGTGACGGATCACTCAGGTCAGGAGAGGTGATCGTCGAGATGGCCTGGTAACAGGCAGCGCCTCAAAAGGAAAGCGTGCGCTTAATTCAGGGTTTTACCCGGCCCAGGACGACATCGTCGGTATCAAAACGAACATTTNTTTGGNNCTCACAATTCNCGATTNGTGCAGTTTCTTTTTTGTTGTCTTNGCTACATCCAACGCCTCCCGCAGAGCCGTAAAAGGCAGCTTGCTGAACATCAGTATTGGCGTCCAATTTCGCCAACCATGCGCACGGCGCCNGCACGAATCATTTGCCAGACCCGCTTCATCGCTGCGAAGTCCCTTTCAAGTTCGTTCTCAAAGCGGGGGTCGTTCCGTCGATCACGCGGGTGTTGAGTCGGCCTGCGGTGGGACCGACTGTCCAATCGGGCGCGATCGGCGAAACGACGAGCAGGCATGACCGCGATAAGACTGACGACAGACCGATGACACCAGCCGATGTGGCCATTGATCCGTGGCCGTTGCTACGAAACGGCACTTCNGTGCATGGGCNTTTCNCCTTGCGTTTGGTCGTGCATGGACGCTCNGGCGGTGTCGTGCCAGGGTGTNTGAGCGCTTTGATGGATCAGNTNCANTCNCGGCGTCAGGCGCCGGTTCAATTGGAGGCTTTGACCGCCGACCAGGTACCCGCTTTACCTGATCAACCAGTGCTGCTGATTCCCTTGCTTCTTTGGCCGGGAACGCATGTTCGAGAGGACGTTCCCTTGATTCGTCAGCGTCTGCGCGATGAAGGATCTGAGGTGACGATGTTGCCGTTTCTTGGTGCCTGGCCGCTCTGGTGGGATCTCGTGGCTGAAGCGCTCATGAGCCAAGCGGATCCGTCGCTCGTGCTGGTGCATCATCCCTTGCGTGCGGGCATTGCTGATTGTTTTCTCAGGAATCTCTCCAAGCGGCTTGGTTTGCCGATGGTTCCCTTCGATCGGTGGGGNGANCATCACTTGAGTCATCCGACCGATCGCCCCCTGCCCCTTGCTCTTGCGCCCAACCGCATNACAGAGGCCTTGCGCGACGCTGAGGGCTTCCCGCCACTTCTGGACCACCCCTTGATTCGTCAGGGATTCATCGACTTGCTTGCTGCTCTTCCGTGACTGATCGCCAACCCGGAACCGTTTATCTCGTGGGTGCTGGTCCTGGNGACCCTGANCTNCTCACAGTNAAGGCACANCGNCTNCTTCGTGAATGCGATGCCTTGGTGTACGACTCGCTCGTGCCGGCAGAAGTGCTTGATCTGGTGTCGTCTGATTGTGAACGGCAGTTTGTGGGCAAGCGTCGAGGCCATCACTCCGTTCCTCAGCCCAGCACCAATGCGGTGCTAGTGGACATGGCAAAGCGGCATCGCTGTGTTGTGCGGCTNAAAGGTGGGGANCCGTTTTTGTTTGGTCGTGGAGGTGAGGAGGCTGCGTACCTCGCCCAACGCAGCATCCCTGTTGAAGTGGTGCCAGGTGTCACGGCTGGGATCGCTGCACCGGCCTATGCCGGGATTCCCGTCACCCATCGCGCAGCTGGGTCGTCCGTCACCTTCGTTACTGGCCATGAGGAGATCGACAAGCGGCGGCCCTCGGTGAATTGGCGTTCTTTGGCCACCGCCAGTGATGGTCTGGTGATTTATATGGGTCTTCACAACCTGCCAAGGATTGCTGAAGAACTGATGGCTGGTGGTTTGGCTGCAGACACGCCAGTGGCTGTGATTCAGCAGGGGACGGTTGCTGGACAGCGGTGTCTCAAGGCTCGTTTGGTCGACGTTGCCGAACAGACCCGTGATCAGGGGTTTAAGTCGCCTTCNATNGTGGTGGTTGGTCAAGTGATCGATCAACAGGTTGAGGCCTGTCGACCCANGCCGGCTGCCGTCACGATGCCAATTCCGTTCTGATCCCCTCAGGCGCGTTCCTTCAACCGGGATCTCAGCTGAGCCAGGTTGCAGGGAAGGGTGGTGGCATCCAGCTGTGCCCGGATCAGGCGATCCCAAGCGGTGCTCACCGCATCCAACGAGCCAGGCAAAACAAANATGAAGGTGCCGTTGGCCACGCCCGCCAAGCAGCGGCTCTGCAATGTGCTGGTGCCAATGGTTTCGAACGACAGCACACGGAAGAGTTCACCGAAGCCTTCAATGGTTTTATCCAGCAAGGGTTCCACCGCTTCCGGTGTGCCGTCGCGCCCTGTGAGGCCTGTGCCTCCACTGGTNATCACCACGTCGATGCTGGGATCGGCGATCCATCGACTGAGTTCGGCACGAATCCGATAACGATCATCTGGACAAAGTGCTCGTTCACGAAGTTGATGGCCGGCTGTTTCGAGGCTGTTTTTTAAATGCTCTCCACTCGAGTCCTCCGCCAGGGTTCGGGTNTCGGAGATNGTGAGCAGAGCGATGGCGAGAGTCACGTCACGTCCGCTGGTGGCCTGGACGCTAGAACCNNTGCAGACGNGNCGCTTTGATGCTGCGGGTGTTGTTGTTCGCCTCGTTGCGGGACNGTGCGGGCTGGAGCGAGCGCACGCTGCCGTTGGGTTCCGATCCGATTTCGGCTGCTCAGCTTTGGAGGCAGCTGGGGTTGGGATCATTGGAGGGCATCAGCATCGCGGTGAATCAGGAGCTGGTGGATGCCGATCAGATGCTTAAACCTGGTGATGAGCTTGCCTTTCTGCCACCGTTCACGGGTGGTTGAGGGTTGAACGGTGGATCAGCTCAGGCGGGATCGATCGGTTGAAATCCGTTGCACAGCCTTTGATCCATGGCATGAGCTGACCCATTGGCATGGTGATGCCGCTGCCTGTGCCATGTTCGTTGGTCGTGTGCGATCCACGGCGATGGATGGCCGGCCATTGCAAGCCCTTGAACTCGAGTGTTATCCCGGACTATGTGAGCGCCAGATCATGGAGATGGCGCAACGATTCCAGCGTGACCATGACGCTGGTCCGCTCTTGGTGATCCATCGGGTGGGGAGATTGTCCCCCGGTGAGCCGATTGTGTTAGTTGCGGTGCAAGCGGATCGCCGGGGGGCGGCCCAACGCTGCTGCAATGCTCTGCTCGAAGAGTTGAAACACAACGCCCCGTTCTGGAAGCGGGAATGGTGCGGTGATCAGGGCACTTGGTTGAGCGGTAACACCCCGCTTTGAGTGTTCACCACGGGGTGACGTAATCGATAGTGGAGCGACTTGAGGCGGTCGTTGCGAATGCGACGACTGCGAGGTGTTTGGCTTTCACCGCCACTCCAGCGCACGGGTGCCAGGTTCTGCCCGCTCAGGCTTCTGTGCACGAGATCTTTGAGCCGAATCGGTTCGTCGTTCACCACATTCACCACACCGGTCCAGCCGCCATCGATGGCGGCGAGCAATGCTCCAGCGGCATCATCCACATGTATCCAGTTGCTGAATTGATGTCCATTCCCTGGGCGCTCACTGCCGGCAAGCCCCTTCAAGCGAGCATCGAGCGTGCGGTTCGGCCCATGCAGGGCCCCGAGCCGAAGGATGCAGACGTGCCGATCTTGAATGCCGGTCAGGATCTCTTCGCTTTCCAGTAGCACGGAACCATGGCCTGGGCCCGGATCGGGAGGCGTTGCTTCATCAACCCAGCCGTCATTGGCATCGCCGTACACCGCGCAACTGCTCGTATAGAGGATGTGCTCGAGTTCGGGCAAGCGTGGCAACAGTGACTTCAGGCAAGCCAGGCTGTCGACGAAGGTGCGGCGGTAGCCATTCGCATCAACTTGACGATCCCCTTTTGGACCAAGACTCAAGACGGCAACGCGGCTTCCTTGAAGTGCGGCCATCAATTGGTCGGGGTTGGTGGCGTCGCAAAGAAGGGCACTGTCAGCCAGCTCCTCCAAACTGCTGAGTCGTTCCTCCCGGGTCGTGGTCAGTCGCAAGGGCCATTGCTGCCGTCGTGGTTGCAGTTGTTGCGCCAGTGCTGTGCCCACATATCCGCAGCCAATAATCGTCACTGCCATGGGCTGGCCAGCGGGTCAATGGACCCTAGGGAGCTCCTGGGCAGCCTGCTGATCGGAGCGTGGTGATGGCGGATCAGTGGACCCTGAATCGACGCAATTTCGAAGGCTGTTGGCAGGGCAGGGCCTCTTGGTTTGCCCGTGACGCGTCTGGTGCTTTGGACCTGACCACTCCAGAGCGGGTCATCGATCCCACCACCTACGGGATCAGCTTCAGCGATCCTGATAACGGTGCTTGGGATGGATCTGGCCTGGTCTTTGCTCCGGGAGGCAAGGCCACCTACGCCATCAGCCGCTCCAGCTACAACGCTGGAGGGGGGTGCTGGCAATTTCCAGGTGCAGGCGGCCAGTCAAGCCTTGCCTGGGATCGGAATCGCGACCGCTTTGGCCATGAGATCAACCTGTTTCGGGGGCGGTCCCGATCGATGCTGGTGTTGATTTGGGAGCCAAACGGCGCATCGTGGCCTCTGCAGCGGGTCGGAGCTGTGGCGTTCCGATGCCGCCATGCAGTTCAGGCAGAGGGCGAGCGTCCCACGTGCGGGACACCCGCAGATCTCTTCGACGCCTTGCGTGGATGGAGTGGAACGCGGCAGGTGTTTGTTCCAACTCCTGGTGTGGATGGACAACTCAACGATCCCCAACCGGTTGTGTTCTCCCCTGAGCTGTGGCTTCGGAATCGCTGTACGGCGATTTTGAGCGATGGCCTGGTGTTCTCCGTTCCAGATCAGTTGCCGGAGGGTGCTTTTCAGCTGGAGGTTGGTGGCTTACTCGCGCCGGATCTGTTTCAACACATCAGCATTGTGTTCAACGCGGAGAGTCGATTAACCGCTTGGGAACGCTGCTGCTTTCAGCCGACCACCCTCTGATTTCAGAAGAGTCTGCGGCGGATCAACTGTGCCCAGAGCGGGACCCCGGGGTCGAGAGTTCCAGCGTCAGCGGGAACTTCCAGCAACAGATCTGCTTGTTGCAGCGAGCCGATTCGCGATGAGGCCTGAGAGCCATCGACGCGGGCCATCAGCGTTCCGTCTTCTCTGGTCTCCAGCCTGGCTCGAGCCAGCTCCGGTCGCCCAGGTCGCCTGGCGAGGCGATTGGCCAAGACCACTTGCACCCGCGGGAACAGCTCGATCGTGGTTTGTCCTTCGAGTTGCTGCAGAGCTGGCCACAGCAGCTGTAGGGCTGTGATGGCAGCCGCGACCGGATTGCCGGGCAATCCAAAAAAAGGAATGTCGTCCCCGAGGGTCCCGAAGGCAAAGGGGCGACCAGGGCGCAGAAAGAGTTTCCAAAACGCCACCTCGCCGAGGTCGGCCACCAGGGGACGAATCCAGTCGCTGTCGCCGGCGGAGACGCCCCCGGTGCTGACAACCACGTCGCACTGAGCGGCCAGGGTCTGGAGGGCTTCGGAGAGTGCTGCGGGTTGATCGGCAACCACGCAACGCTGTGTGACCGTTTGCCCCAGGGAGCGGAGCATCGTCTCAAGAAGTGTGCCGTTGCTTTCCCAGATGGCTCCCGGTTGCCGATGGCTCCCGGCGGGCACCAGCTCATCGCCGCTGATCAGCAATCCGATTGTGGGTTGTCGGTGCACGAGGAGTTCAGCAACGCCACATCCAGCGAGACGACCGAGGTCCGAAGGTCCCAGCCGTTGCCCCGACTCCAGCAGCACGTCATCGGGTTTGCATTCCTCATCCGCAGCGCGGATCCAAGGGCGATCCGAGGCATCCTTGACCAAGGTGATGGTGTCCTCGGTGCGTTCGACGAGTTCCTGCGGGAGCACCCAGCCAGCACCTTCTGGAAGAGGGGCGCCGGTCAAAATTCGAATTGACTCACCGTCGCTGAGCTGCCCTTCGAAGGGATTCCCGGCTGAAGAGCAACCTCGAACCACCCAGCTTTCACCTGTTGTTGGTTGGGTGTCTTGGCCCAAGGCGAAGCCATCCATGATCGAAGCCCGAAACCCAGGCACGGCTGCTGCGGCTCGCACCGTTCTTGCGCTGACCCGTCCAAGGGAGGCCGCTAGAGGCAGGGTCTCTGAGCCAGGGAGTGGTTGGATTGCAGCCAGAACTTGATCGCGTGCGTCATCCAGCGCAAGGCCTTCACGTCCATAGGGTTCAGCGGGTCCAGACACCGTTGCGACCTCCGTCTTTGTGCATCAACTGAATGGCACCGATCGTCATGCCTGGATCGACAGCCTTGAGCATGTCGTAGATGGTGAGCAGGCCTACGGAGACCGCCGTCATGGCTTCCATCTCCACACCGGTGCTCCCGGTGGTGCGGCAGCGGCAGCTCACGATGA
>NZNP01000071.1 GCA_002694945.1 Gammaproteobacteria bacterium | reverse complement strand
GTTGACGATGAAGGCTATGAATATTTAGAGATTAACGGCGAACCCTCAAAACGGTCGAGGCGAGGATCATTAGGCTTACTTGGAGAGATGGGCGAGGAGGACCAGAGACCAAGCGTGGAAAGACGCTATGCAGACAGTATGCCATTTGGTGCGAGCAATGCATCGGAGCGTGTCAGCCTCTTAGATCAGGAAAATCTTGAAAAATCACTTTTATACCCTACCATCGGACTACTTTGGGAATGTGAACTGACAGACCCTGCGTTGTCGCTTGCCTATGCCACGGCCTACAACAGATGGATTGCAGACTTTTGTCGGGACAGTAATGGACGGCTAATTCCCATAGCACAACTGACCCTGCTAGATCCTGAGGGATCAGCTATCGAACTTGAACGCGCTGTAAAAGATGGCTGCAAGGGAGCGTGGGTTAATCCTTTTAATCACAATCGAGTTCCACATGGCGATCCTGCTCACGATATTCTTTACGCAAAATGCGTTGAATTAGACGTTCCCATAGCTATACATCCTACGTTTACGCCCCATGACAAGCCCGCAAACGGAATTTTCGACCTGCCGCCTGAGGGCGTCCTTTACGGTGCCATGATGTGGTTGCGCGGAATCGTCCAACAAGCCTTCATTTCTTACATATCCTTGGGCACCTTAGATCGTTTTCCTGAACTGCGCCTAGGTATTTTAGAAGCGGGTTCGGGCTGGGTTGGTGCAATGCTCGATCGTTTGGATGCTGTTGACGACGCTCTCCGCCGAGGTCGCGTAAAGCACTCAGCAACAGATTATTTTCGGCGCCAATGCTTTGTCTCTGGCGATCCTGACGAAACGGTCGCGCCTTTCACAATTGACGAGGTTGGCAGCCATTGCTTTATGTGGGCTACTGATTATCCGCATCCTGACCATCCGCACACCTGGGTTGATGACTTAACCAGGTTTGCGGACTGCTTGAATCCAGAAACGCGCTCAGCAGTTTTGGGAAACAACGTGAAAAGAATTTACAAGCTATAAGCTAATTGAGAAGCAATGATTCCTTGCTCGATATCTAGGTCCGCGCAAGCTCAACTCCTTGACGGAANTGTCGNGCCGCCAAAAAGTAATGAAATGCACACCAGATGTTCACAAGCGAAAATAGCATCAAGGAATAACGCAGCGATTCGGCNCCATAATCGGCCGCGAAAAGATCACTGACTATTCCTACTGCCTGCGGGCCAAAGCCCAAGCCAATAATATTTAGCATGAACAAGCATATTGACGCCGCAACCGCCCTCATTTCGGGCCGAACCAGACTTTGGATCATGGCAAAGGTTGGTGCGAGATAGAAACCACCGAAAAAAGCGGGGATTAGGTATATCAATAATGCTGGAATGAACTCTTGGGCTAAGAAGAAAAGCACGAGAAATGGCACAAGTCCGCCCTTCCCGACAGCAACAATCCAAGCGAACCAACGTTCGTCACGTTTAGCCAAAGTATCGGCGAGTTTTCCGGCGAAGAAAGTGCCTAGCCCTCCAACGAAACCACTCATAAGTGCCAACGTCATGCCCACCTCTGTTTGCGACAGATTATGCGACCGCACAAAGAAAGCTGGGAGCCAGAGCACCATACCGTATCCGACGAAGCCAGCTAATGAACTGCCAAAAACGACATGTCGGGTTGCCGGCGTTTGCCACATGTAACGAGCCACATCACTAAACGGNGGCGCCTCTGAAACCGCCTCTTTTCGTTCATCAGATGCACCCCGAACTGGCTCAGCAACGGTGAAACGAACTAGCAAAGCAATCGCAAGACCCGGGACACCTACCGCAACGAACGTCATTCTCCATCCCCAATTTTCACTCATCCAACCGCCTGCCAGATAAGCAATCAGCAATCCTATATTGACACCTAAGGCGTAGATCCCCATCGCCGTACCACGTTGACTGAGCGGGAACATGTCAGAAATCATCGAGTGTGAAGGAGGACTCGAACCCGCTTCTCCAATTCCAACGCCTATCCGCGCTAAGGCAAGTTGAACGAAATTTTGAGCATAACCGCAAACCACAGTCATGCCGCTCCAAATGCTGATGGCAGCGGTAATTATATTTCGGCGATTACTGCGATCAGCAAGCATGGCAATTGGCATACCAAGAGTCGCATAAAACAGAGCAAACGTTAGACCAATCAGGAAGCCCATCTGAGTGTCGCTNGCTCCTAGGTCTTGTTTAATGGGTTCAAGAAGGATACCCATGATCTGACGATCAACATGACTGGACGTAAAAACCAGCACCAAGATACCAAGAGCATACCAGCGATACCAAGAACGTTCGGTCAAAGGAGTCCTTCTAGCTACCAAATTACTACTCATTATTAATTTCCTGCAATTCGCCGTCTTGATAGCAGAGNANAACGCTTTCCAGCTCTTTTGAAGCAGCATGATNCTCGCGAATAGTTATCTTCATGATATACCCTAGGGCCATAAGGCCAACTAGCCTTTGTTTCGGCAAATTAACCATAAGCAGCGAAAAATCCAAATTCCAAAGCATCAGCTCTTAATCAGCCAGAATCATCTAATTACACCGAAAACCCTATCNGGCTGAATTCTTAAAATGACGCGATCATCTACTTGCAACCAACCTTCGAGATCTTCGGGNTCTTCATAACCAGTGCCAGCGATGTTTGCAAAGACGAGCCGCGTTGCACTCATCAGATTATCAATCTCGACAGTCGCTCGACCCTCTATGGANACATAGTTAAATGGTTCAGCGTTATTGAAGACGCATAAATTAACATGTGGATTGCGAACAATGCTCAGGGCTTTAAATGTTGTTCGAGGTGTACTGACAACCAATTCATCACCATCTCTTGCATAAGCAACTATAGAAGATACCGGACGACCGCTTTGCCTCAATGTCGTCAAGGTTGCCCAACGACAATCGGTAATGTGTTGGTCCCAACTTTGGTTGGTCGAAATCATTGCTCTCTCCTCAAACTTGCATACTATAGTAGCTTTAAAAAAAAGAGACGAACATGCCCAAGCTGAGCAGTGCCGAACAAGAAGAATTTCTGAGGACTCCAGGCATCCTGATGAGAATTGCGTGCCTTAGGAGCGATGGTAGCCCTCTGATCACTCCCATATGGTTTATTCATCAAAGCAATTTCATTTACTTTACGCCGCGTGCACAGTCTGAGTGGTTAGACTGCCTACGCCGGGACCCACGCGTCGGTCTGTGCATCGATGAACAGGACTTGCCTTACCGAAAACTGATCGTCGANGGTGCTGCCGAATTGGTCCATGATTTAGGCGAAGATGACGACTGGAGAGACCTATACCGACAAATGGCCGGTCGATATGTTCCTGAGGATGCGGCCGAGGCTTACGTGCAGAACACAATTGACCAAGCCCGAGCATTGTGGCGCGTACCGATCACAGTCAGCAACTCGAAGAGCTGGCGAATGCCGCTAGGAGACGAACCAGCAAACGGCATCTGGCACCAACGATATTATGCTGCCGGCACAAAATTCTCTGACTCCTGATTCGGTCTTTCGAAGATAGTAGTATTTGTGCCACACTAGTTGTAACAACTACCCATATCCGGAGATATAAATATGGCTGCTTACTTTGTTGCTCAGTACACCGTTAACAACCCCGCACTCTATGCGGAATATCAAAAAGGTGCTGGTCCAGCCGTCGCCCAGTATGGAGGGGAGGTGGTCGTATTCGATGTTGCGGCAGAATCCGTCGAGGGAACTGCTCCTGGCCCACAGACCGTCGTACTCAAATTTGAAGATACGGCTGCAGTTAAAGCCTGGTATGACTCACCCGAATATCAAGAAGTTGTCGGCAAGCGTCTCGAAGCGACGGACGGTTTTGCTGTGATATCACAGTCAATGAATATTGGTGGGTGATTNGTCACAACTAAATAGAAANCAANCCAGCCGCGTCTTCCCGTGAATAAAGCACGCGGTAAGAGCGCTTGGCGAAGGTCCAAGCGCCGTTTTCTTTGACATAGTCATCTAAGTACAGACCGATGGTAAATCGGTCATGGTCTGATTCTTTTGACCGCAAGGTCTCAGTCAAGTACCAACGGCCAGAAGCTTGATTACCAGCGATATCAATCGTGCCCTGATAGACAAGCTGGAGAGCAAACTCAAAACTACCCATCGCATTTCGCCAGAAGTTCACAACCGAGTCGCGACCAACAACTGACCTATCCCCGAGTTGCCAGACACCATCCACAGACCACGTTGCTGCCCAGAGCTCAGCGTCATAGCGGTTAACNGCATCCGCGTAACGGGCCACTAGCGTCCTGATTTCGAGCTCGGCGTTAGTTGAGGCTTCCATCAATTCTTAAAACCACCGCCAGAGGCTGAGACGGTCTCAGGAAACCNTATGGCCGAAGCTCGATCGACCTCGCGAACATCATCAAACATTTCCAATAACTGTTGCTTCAACCAAGGCACGACTAAACCAGGTGCNTGGCTGTCTGCGTCACCCCTCATTGCCATACCTTCTAGGACATAAAGTGCAANGAGGTTNCCCGTCANCCATTTTTCTGAGAGGGCAAGATCAGGAAATAGATTCGCTGTGACTTTGCGCCATGATCGATCAATATCCTTGCGCGCCGTAGCCATCACCTCTCGNAGGTCTTCATCGGTTCTTGCAGCTACACAGAGCTCATGGAAGACGGTGAAGAGAGGACTCTTTAACTGATCCCAAAATGCATCGATGCCATCACCAATGTGGGTATGCTCAGCATTTTTATTTACATTTCTTTCGGTTTCTTCATAAAGCAGTAATCGTTTTTGATTCAGGTGCATNACCGCTGCNCGGATCAACGCTGTTCGGGAGGGAAAATGGTGGAGCATAGCCCCTCTCGAAACCCCTGCTTTCTTTGCCACCTTCTCCGTCGTCGTTTGCCCGTAACCTAACTCGTAGAAGCAATCGAGAGTCGCATCTAGGATCGCTGACTGGGTATTCTCACTTTTTAGTTGCTGCCAGGTTTTTTCGTTAACTCTAATGCTTTGCTGTTTAGTTTTAGAATTCATCTGGGCTTTAGCAGGATTTTCATAGAAGGATTGCGATAAATATGCGGAGATTTCATACTACTAGCTTTGAACGATTATTGGCAACGTGAACACACCAAACATCCTACTCGTCACCAAAGGGCACCCTTTCGATAAAAATGCCTTCTTTGAGATCTTTGACTCTATCAACGTCAACTGGACCCACGTGGAGCAACCTGCAGCTCAAAAATTTTTCGATGAAAGACTAGCTAATGAGTATGACGCCTTTGTAATGTACGACATGCCGGGCGTTAGTTTCGAAGCTGAAGTCCCTTCTATTGAGAAACCAGATCCAGANTATCAAAAGNGTTTCCTCTCGCTACTTGATAAGGGCAAGGGAATGGTTTTTCTGCATCACGCGATTGCCGGTTGGCCTGCTTGGGAAGAATATGCGGAGATTATCGGCGGACGGTTTCTTTACCTCTCCAGTAAGCTACGTGGTTCAGATAGACAAGACAGTGGATATCGTCACAAAGTCAATCATAATTTGACCGTGATCGAAGANCATCCCATCACCGCCGNTCTNCCCGAGAGCTTCGGGATGACAGATGAACTTTACCTTTGTGAAATATTCGAGGATAGCATTCANCCGCTCCTAAGAAGTGANTACAAATTTACTCAAGACAATTTTTATTCGTCCACCAGNGCCATCANCGGGAAAATGTACGATAACGCGGGCTGGCAGCATGATGAAGGTTCAAATGTTGTAGCCTGGATTAAGCGATACGGGAATAGTCCTATCGCCTACATCCAGGGAGGCGATGATCCAGAAGCTTATACCAACCAAAATTATCGACGACTTATAGAAAACTCGATACATTGGGTGAGCAGTCAAGAAGCTCACGAGTGGGTTAAAGGCCGATAGCAAAAAACGTTAGATTAGAAAACAGTCTTGACTGACGGTTTTCGCTTGCCTAGTCTTCAATCCCTAATGCAGCAACACTAAAATCCCCAAGGAGAATCACCATGGATTTACAATTACAAGGCAAGACCGCGCTGGTTACTGGAGCAACGAAAGGCATCGGACGCGCGATCATCGAGCTGCTTTCAGATGAGGGTTGTAACATCGCCTTCTGCGCCAGGAATGAAGCTGAGGTTACATCCACTGTCGAGGCCATTTCAGCCAAAGGCGTTAGCGTCTGCGGCCGCGTCGTTGATGTTATGGATGGCGACGCTTTCAAGGGTTTCATAGATGAGGCTGCNGGCGAATTGGGTGGTTTGAATATTCTTGTTTCAAACGTATCGGGCGGCAATGCCCCAGGTGATGAAGGCTGGATTTCGCAGTTCAACGGCAATGTACTTACTGCCGTGCATGGAGTCGAGGCAGCTGTTCCACACATGGAAAGTGCTGGCGATGGCAGCATCATTATGATTTCAACAACCGCAGCCCTGGAAAAGTTCATGAATGCGGGCCCATACAATGCTATGAAAGCCGCANTGATTCAGCACGCNGGTGCACTTGCCCACGAACTCGCTCCCAAGGGAATTAGAGTCAACACAGTAAGTCCNGGACCAATTTTTATTGAAGGTGGCTCCTGGGACATGATCAAGCAACACATGGAGGACTTGTACAACTCAACTGTCGGTTCAATACCNATGGGTCGTATGGGNACTGCGGATGAGGTTGCAGCGCAAGTCGTGCTTCTCGCTAGTCCTAGAGCCGGTTTTACTTCGGGNACTAACGTTGTTATTGATGGTTCATTTACGCAACGCATACAGTTCTAAAAAACGCAGCAACTAGTCATAAAAAATGAGCAATTGTCCTATCAGCCGAAGAACCTGCTAATAAGGTAAGTTATACCTGCCATCCNTGGCNGGTATAACTCACATTAGAGGCAGCNATGCTTCAGCCAAGCNCTTTCATAACCACCGTGACTCTTGCCGTAATCGCTTCTTAGGACTACGGCGGCATTTAATCGTAAATAGAGCAAAANCCAGAAGTAAACTAGCAAAACNNGTTGCTTGGGTGAACNACNAACTAGCACCTCTCCCTGCCAGGTTAAACCCCTGTATGNGCTAGATTTATAGCCATCCGCGACGATTGACTATCGCATCCAATAAGGTTAAAAAAGNCCGAGCTGCATGTTTAGCAGAAACCTTTTATTCGGGGGGGGGAAATGAAACTCATCAGAAATGCACTTAGTGCCACNATCGNTGTCACTGCACTANGCAGTCCGGCAATAATAATCGCAGAGGAATCATCCAGAACCATTGAGGAAATCGTTGTAACNTCACGTCGCCGCGATGAATCAGTTCAGGACGTACCACTTTCAGTAACAGCCTTCGGTGAGGAGCGCATCGAGCAGCTCAAGCCAACAACATTGAGGGACTTCGATGGACTAGCTCCCAATGTTTATATTGGCATGAACACGGCAGGGCCAGGAGCTTCAGCTCTTTACATTAGGGGTGTAGGTTATGCTGATATCGAGAAATCACAGAGTCCTCAAGTAGGAGTGATTGTCGACGGAATCCAGATGGGCTCCTCAACTGGACAGCTTATAGACGTATTTGATGTCGAGAGCATTGAGATTAATCGCGGCCCTCAGGGAGTACTGTTCGGTAAAAACACGATAGGCGGGAACATTGTAGTCAATAGGGTCCGACCACAATTCAACGAATTCGGGCTCGCCACTAGCGTGGAACTAGGTAACTACGATTCACAGAACGTAAAAGCTCGAGTCAACATACCGCTGATAGAGGATCAATTGGCACTAAAAGTTGGCGCTATCGTTAGGGAGCGTGATGGCTATTACGACAACCTAACACTCGGACAGACAGCTGGAGACGTAGACTTTAAGTCTTATACAATGGCTCTGCGCTGGGCGCCCAGCGATAATTTCGAGGCAACCTTAACCTACGACAATATCGATGACTCCAGCCAAATCCCGCCGCAAGATCCGCGATTTGATGGCGACGATCCATTCATTAATTTGGCTGACAAAGAAGAACCAACAACATACGAAGTCGACCAGGTCTCGCTAAGAGCAAACTGGGATATCAATGACAACCTGACACTGCATTCCATTACAGGATGGCATGACGGGTTCGACGAAGTAAATCAAGACTTTGATGGAGCTGCGATTGATGGAGGCGCTTCTCCTTTCGCGCAGCTGCACACGCTGCGGAGCCAGGACTTTGAAATGTTCACCCAGGAACTACGTTTGACGGGCTCTATCGGCGATAACTTGGACTTCATGGTGGGCTACTACTACTACGACTCCGAGCTGGACTTCCAGCAGTTGACAAACAACGTCCTTCAAATCCCATTCGGATTACCACCCGGGGTACCATGCGCAGCAGCCATACCGATCTTGAGGGATAATCCTAACCCTGCGATTGGCAATGCTCTGTGTCAATTCCCCAACGCCAGAAGTACTCAAATTGCAGGCGAGGAAGTTGAATCTAGTGCTTTCTTTGGCTCTTTAACTTGGCGACCCACTGACAAGTTAGAACTCATGGTCGGTGTTCGAAATATTCAAGAGGATAAAGAAGCATTCAACTCCTACTTTGATCATGGAACAGGCGCTTTTGACACGACAGGAACGGATCAGGAACACAACTTTACGCCCTACCCGACAGTCCCTGGTCTCGCTGTTTCAGGAGACGATGACTGGGACGACACAATCATGACAGCGTCAGCGACGTATCAGCTTACGGACACTAACAGACTCTACGTTAATTACTCGGAAGGTTTTAGGTCGGGCGGGTTCAGTATCCGAGGTGCCAGAGGTGGGTCAGATTACTCCTTCGATCCTGAAGAAGCTGACCAGATAGAAATTGGATCAAAAAATGAATTTCTTGATGGAGCTCTACAGCTCAATATCGCCTACTACAAATTGGAGCGAGAAG
>NZNP01000070.1 GCA_002694945.1 Gammaproteobacteria bacterium | reverse complement strand
TGGTGTTGTCAATGGTCTCGCTTGGACCTCACTGGGTGGGACAACGCTGGCAATTGAATCTTCTATGGTGCACGACGGATCCCGCGGATTTCGACAGACTGGTCAGCTTGGTGACGTCATGCAAGAGTCCGCCCAGATCGCCTATAGCTATGTCGCCGCCAATCTTCAGCAATTAGGCGTGGACAAGCAATTTCTGGACAGTGCGATGATACATTTGCATGTGCCGGAGGGGGCTACTCCCAAGGACGGCCCGAGCGCCGGCATAACTATGGCTACTTCACTTGTTTCGCTGACTACTGGCACGCCTGTTAAACGTAACATCGCGATGACGGGTGAACTCACTCTGACAGGCAAGGTCTTGCCTATCGGTGGCGTCAAAGAAAAAGTAATCGCCGCTCGTCGCGCAGGGATTAGCGAAATAATTTTACCTGCTGACAATTCTCGAGATTATGACGAAATGCCCGATTACCTCAAAGAAGGTATTAGTGTTCACTTCGCTAGTGACTACAGAGATGTAGCGGAACTATGTTTCTAGGCAGGGATCTGTCTAATCTGGATAGCTTCAATACCCGATCCAGCTAGCACATCTGATATAACGACAACTTTGTCGCCGGGCGCGAAGCCTTCTCTCTGCTTCAATGCATCAAAAGATGTTTGTAGCGTCTTCTCTGGGTCCGAACTAAATGCGGTTCTAACTGGCGTAAGATGACGATTCAAAATTAATCTTCGTCGTGTTTGAGAGTCGTTAGTAAAGGCGAAAATCCGTGTGTTCTGTGGATGGCAATTGGTAACGTAGTCTGCCATAAAACCCCTGCGAGTAATGACGACAATTCCCTTAGCCTTAAGCGACTCGGCCAGTTGAACAGCTGTGATTGCCAAGTTCTGCTTGTCGTTGTCCGTTTGCAAGTTGTCGGTAAAGCCGAGACCCTTAAAGGCCTCGGTAGACTCCGCAATTTCAACCAGTTGTTCTACACAGCGGACGGGGTGTTTACCTACTGTGGTCTCGCCCGACAGCATGACGGCATCCACTTCCTCATAAATCGCATTGGCCACGTCAGTAACTTCCGCGCGTGTCGGAATCGGGTTTTCTATCATAGACTCTAACAAGTGAGTCGCCACAATGACTCGACGACCTTGCTCGGCACAGCGCTGCACAATATGACGCTGAACGTTCGGCAACTCGGCAACATTTATCTCAACGCCGAGATCTCCTCTCGCAACCATGACGCCATCTACCTCTTCCAGAATTTCGTCCAAGTTCTCTACGCCAGACTGATCTTCTATCTTCGCGATAATCTTAATCTTGCCAAGCTTGTCACCCATCAGATCCTTCAATTCGCGGACATCTTTTGCTTCACGAACGAAGGAGAGGGCGATGAAGTCGACCTGCTGCTCCAACCCAAAAAAAATATCGGCACGATCTTTCTTTGTGATGGCGGGCAAGTTCACTCGGATCCCAGGCAGGTTGACATGCCGTTTGCTTTTTAAAATGCCACCGTCGATGACCTTGCAATCCATTGTCCCGTTTTTGTTCTTGTTCAGAACCTCGAGATTAATGATACCGTTATCAACCGTGATTCGGTCACCAACATCTACAGCGTTAATCAGTTCATCGTAATTTATATGAATAGACGAAGCCTCTACGTCAACACTGTCACGAACACTGATTGTAATTTTGGACCCATTTTTTAGTTCGAGTTCTTTTGCGATATCGCCAGTCCGGATTTCAGGCCCTTGCGTGTCGAGCAAAACTGCTACGGGGGAGTTGAGTTTCCTGTTAAGCGTCCGGATTGATTTAATCACTCGAGCAGCAGATTCATGATCGCCATGAGACATGTTTAATCGGATTATATCCATGCCAGCATTTGCCAGCTTCTCCAACATGGGGAAAGCATCCGTCTCAGGCCCAATGGTGCAGATTATTTTGGTTTTTCGCATGATGTTCGGCCAACGGCCGTCAGAAGGTTATAGATTTTACTGATTTCCGTGAAGATGTCGAAGGCCTACAAGGAGTGGATTAAAAAAGCGTCAGTTGATGGTCTTCAGTCCTATAACCAGCATCCTGGAGGGCTACCCCTAAACCCAATAATCTAATGCCTTGGCCCTTGCCGCGCTCCCAGGCGCGAGGGAGCAATTCGACGTATTTGTCTAATTGAAGATCTGCACCAGCTCGCTCAATTGTTGTTTGAGTAAAGTCAGAGAATTTCAATTTGACCTGCAGGTTCTTTATTTCCCTATCAGGGTAAGCTGTGAGGCGCTCGGATAACTGCTTAAATAGTTTTGTGAGCGGTTCGATTGCAGATACAGAGTCGTGAATATCTTCTGGAAATGTTCGCTCCACGCTGACGCTCTTCCTGACCCATGTAGTAGTTAATTCTCGGTCGTCGATGCCCCACGCACGCTTTGCCAGTAGGTTGCCTAGATTGCCGAGTAACTGGATCGTTTCAGATTTGCCTAGTGCGCGAATATCTGCACATGTATAAAGCCCAAGCTTCTCAAGACGTTTCTGTGTAACTTTACCCACGCCCGGTATTTTTTTCAGTGGCAAGTCCTTAACGAATTCACCAACTTCCTCTGGTGCGACCACATATTGACCGTCTGGCTTATTAAGATCGCTGCAAATTTTTGCAATGAATTTGTTCGGGGCGATACCTGCAGACGCGGTCAAACCTAATTCCTCGTGAATCGCGGTCCTAATTTCTTTTGCGATAAGAGTAGCGCTGCGCCGACAGTGATCTGCTTCGGTTACGTCTAGATAGGCCTCATCGAGGCTTAGAGGCTCAATAATTTCTGTATATCGACGAAAGATATTTCTAATTTGTGCCGAGATATCTTTGTAATACTGCATGCGACCAGGAACAACCGTTAGGTTTGGACATAATCTGATGGCATAAGCCGTAGCCATGGCGGAGTGAACACCAAATTCTCGAGCGATATAGTTACAGGTTGATATGACACCACGTTGATCGGGCGCTCCACCAACCGCAAGTGGGATATCTCTGTAAGCAGGGTTGTCACGCATTTCAATTGCCGCATAGAAGCAATCCATATCTACGTGAATAATTTTTCTCTGCATGCTGGCAGTTATTAGCGCATCAATAGCCTGCTAGTTTAAAATCTATCGACCTGTACGCAAGTCCTTAAGGCAATTATGAGTTTGAGCGACATTCGCCATCGATTCACCCCAGCGCTTGATGAGATCATAGATCGATGTCGTCTAACCGACGACTTTGTCGACAAAGAACAGTTTCAGGTGTTGATCGCGACTGTCTGGGGTAATGCAGTTCTAGAGCCGGAACGATCTGGCATTGAATCAACAGACCTCGAAGACCTGCATGACTTTTTAAATGAACAGATTGAGCGGGTTATGGGCAAAGGCTCGAGCGTTACCGGATGTTTCGAATTTATCGTAAGTAAGCAAGGGGAGGATAGTCTCGCTCGCCAGCAGGTGACGAAAAATCACAAGGAATTTTTGCTCTACTTTGCCCGCCTGATTCTTCAGGATATAACGCCTAGGGCTTAGGCCTTCATATATCTTTGAACGACTAAAGAACCAATTAAATCCCCCTCAACATTTACTGAGGTTCTAACAGTATCCAGCGGGCGTTCGATAACAAGCAGAATGGCGATGGCTTCCAGAGGTATGCCGACCGCAAGCATGACCATTTGCATGCCTGACATCGAGGCGGATGGCATGCCAGGTGCACCAATAGACGCAACCATCGACATCAAAAAGACTGTAACAATCATCGTGGTTGATAGATCAATGCCATATAAATAAGCTAGAAATATCGCGGCCATCGCTTCAAACAAGGCGGTTCCGTCCATGTTCATGGTGGCCCCCAGAGGTAAGACGAAACTCGATACACTGTTATCGACTTCCAGCACCTCCTCAGCGATCCTCATCGACACTGGCAATGTTGCCGCAGACGAAGAGGTACTGAAGGCGACAATTAGAGGCTGCAGGATTTTTTCCAAGAGTTGAAGGGGTTTTTGGCCAGAGGTAACCCAAGCAATCATAGGTAAGACAATTAGGCCATGTATCAGGGTTAGGACAATCACCAGAGCGCCAAATTGAAGAAGTTGATTTAGAAATGCACCCGTGTGTCCCTCTCCTGAAGCAAGTCGAATGGTAAAATCAAATAGGATTGCGAAGATACCAATTGGCATTAAACGAAGTACCCACTTTAGTATTTGAATAATGACGTCGTTGATATCCTGAACAAGTTTGAACAGTGGGCTGGAACTGTCTAATACCAAAACCATGGCGACGCCTATAAATAATGCGTTTGTGACGATCCCGAGAATGTTGAGATTGGCCAGTGCCGAAAAGGGGTTAGTGAACGCCAGTGAAGCCATGGACGACATTACCGCCAATAAGGATTCGCTGCCCGGATCGAGCAAGCGCGTACCGCTCGTGTCAACAGTGCCGGAAAGCAGCGGCGGGTAGTCTGTCCAAGGGTGAATGAAAAGCACGACAGTGAGTGCAAGAATTATAGCCAAGGTGGTGGTGCACAAATAATAGGCTACGGTGATGCCGCCTAGCTGCCTTAACCTCACGACATTTCCNATGGAAATAATGCCTCCNATCAGAGAAAAAAATATCATTGGGGCNATAAGCATCTTCAAAAGCGTTAGAAACGCCTGCTTAAGAAACAGTATNGTNTCCGTTATTGAAGCGATACCCTGNGGAGTCAAATAGTTATAAAGAAGCCCTAGCAAAACTCCCATAATGGCAGCCAGGAAGACCTGAACGGTCAAATTTTTAAACATAGTTCTCTTATTTTGTTTCGGTAGCCGCCATCCTTGCATCATATCAGACGACTCAGTCGTGGTGTGTTCGGCGNCACTGCTTTATCATCTTCAGANNTAAAAAATATAAACCATNGGCGTAAATAATGGGCAGCCGTCTGACCACACTATCGNACCCATAGAGGGAAGTCTTAAGGTNGGAAGTCCACTTTGTTTTGTTTGTTGATATAGAAGAGCCTGACCCACTTGATTAATCTTGAAACCAATCTGCTATCAGCCCCATTGCCTGTTCTTTTGATTGACAGCTCAGATAGTATTGTTGCCCTAAACAAAGCAGCCATTTCGTGGGGTTTTGTGGTCGATCAAAAAATCGAAACCTACCTCGAACTTCATGGAAAGCCATTTGCGACAGAACTCTCTGCTAAAAGGGAGTCTAAGCCTCGTATTTTTAGGTTTCCTTNTAGCGAGAAACACTGTCACGTCACCGCCCAGAAAAGTAAAGATGGAATACTCTGCTGGTTACATGATGTGAGCCCACAATTAGCGATGGCAGAGCGCCTTCGTCAAGCAGCTATCCCTAGCNAAAATCAGCTTCGTCGAATCAATCACCTCTCNTCAACAGCATTAGGATACGCTGAACTGTTAGATGTCATCATGTCTGACCTAGACTCCCTGTCGCCTGAACAAATGGCATTNGTGCAGCATTANCAGTCAGAGGTCCGGCACTCTTTGCAGAGTATTCAAAAAAGTACTGGATCAGAAAAATTTCGATCTCAATCTGTNAAGTCATCNGTNTTAGTCGTAGAAAGCCANGCTGCGTTAAANGAATTGATTACAGAACTCTTAACAGGGGAAGGCTACAAAGTANCNAGTTTCCTCGANGGGGAGTCGGCTGTNCAATANTTACAANTAAACCATCACAAAGTAAAAACCGCTATCGTCGAGGAAGCACCAAAAGGTCTCGACAAAACTAGTCTTATCAACGTTCTAAGCGATGTAGCCCCTAGGTTGGATGTTATTGTGCTTGCAGCAAATCCAGCATCCTCGCCTGGCCGAGCCATCAGGAAGCCACTAGACTTTGAGCAACTGCTGCAAATGTTAGAGGATTAATCGACGGCCTGCGACAAGGTAGGTCCAATCTGCTCATGAATAACAAGATCGCAGATCCGGTCCAGGTCGGTCGCCTGATTGTTGATTATCACCAATCGAGCGCCATTTTGCTTTGCAAGCCTAGGAAATCCCGCTGCCGGGTAAACCGTTAAAGACGAACCGGCAGCAATGAACAAATCGCAACNTAGGGTTGCATNTTCTGCTCGCTGCATCTCCTCGACCGGCATAGGCTGGCCAAAGGAGATTGTNGCCGTCTTGACGATACCACCGCATACATCGCAATACGGGATAGTCCCATCTTGCAAAAATGGAGCACGAATCGCATCTAATTCAAACCGTTTGTAGCAACTCAGNCAAGTNGCATAACTGGCGTTACCGTGCAGTTCNATAACCTGCTCATCCGGNGTNCCGGATTTNTGATGNANACCATCGACATTCTGAGTAATGATATGTGTCACCTTTCCGGCATTAACTAGAGAGCTTATCGCTAAATGACCGACATTTGGCTCAGCGTTTTCCATTTTCATATCGCCAGAAAATTTACGACGCCATGACTCCTCTCGCATCTCCTCTGAAGCTAAGAAATCATTGAAATCGATTGGGGTAACCNTGTTCCAGATACCATTCGGTCCACGAAANTCAGGAATGCCTGATTCAGTAGAAATTCCAGCGCCGGTGAAAACAACGATCCGCTCACTGACCCTTATCAANGCTCGGAGTTCTGCAATATTGGAAGGTAGTTTATTGAGTTTAGTGCCATCACCCATGATGGTTTCCCGTTTTGGATCATATGAGAGGTATCCGGTCAGCATACTCTTTGTTTGCGGGGTGTGGCAAAGTTCAGGTTTNAGTGGAAACATTCTTTATGAGTCTCGAATACTTTTTTGATTGTTCTAGCCCTTGGACCTATTTGTCTTATAAAAGGATAGAGCATATTTGCGCAGCAACTAAGACTNAACTCATCTGGAAACCTTTTCTTGTCGGAGGAGTATTTAACGCAGTCAATCAAAGTGTTTATGAAGCCAGAGCGAACCCGGTGCCCGTTAAGGCCCGCTACTATCATAAAGATCTACAAGATTGGGCGAGATATCAGGGAATAATTATAGGCCAACCTGCCGTGTTCCCGGTTAATTCTGTAAAGGCGATGCGCGGCTGTTTTGTTGCACTGGAAAGTGACTGCATTTCAAGCTATGCAGAGCAGGTATTCAAGGCATATTGGACGGAGTTAAAAGATATCTCTCAAGACGAGGTCCTTGCAGATATCGTCAAAAACTGCATGCTTGATGAAGCTGATTTTTTTGAACGTATTTCTAGCGATGTTTATAAGCAGAAATTGAGAGCCAANACCGAAGAACTTGTTGAACGAGGCGGTTTTGGTTCGCCTACCATTTTTATCGATTCGGAAGATATGTATTTTGGCAATGATCGCCTTGAGCTTGTCGAACACAAACTAAAGGAAGGTTGATGATGGGGTTGTACGATAAATACATACTGCCAAAGTGTTTGAATTTTGCAATGAAAGCGCCGGCTATGACGAATTTGCGTCAGCAATTAGTACCACTCGCAGAAGGTAACGTTCTAGAAGTTGGTATTGGGTCCGGCCTTAACTTGCCTTTCTATAGAGACGATGTAAATGTTACGGGTGTGGATCCCTCTCCAGAGCTGCAGGTATATGCGAGGCACATTGCAAAAAAACGTGGCATGAAGGTAGCATTCCTTACCCAAGGTGGTGAGTCTTTACCTATAAACGATAACGCGTTCGACTCGGTCGTTATGACCTGGACTCTCTGCACCATTCCTAAACCTGACTTGGCTTTGGCCGAGATAAGGCGCGTTTTGAAGCCAGGTGGAAAAATCATTTTCGCTGAGCATGGTGAGGCGCCGGATGAAGAAGTTAGGAAATGGCAGAATCGGATAGATCCCATCTGGCAAATGATAGCTGGTGGTTGTCATCTGAATCGTCGTATTGAAACCCTCTATAACTGTGCAGGCTTTGCTTTTGGTCAAATAGAAAAAGGTTATATTCCGGGGCCGCGATGGGCAACTTACAACTATCGAGGGATCGCAACGCTCGCATAATTACGAAGGCTCGCAAATGCTTGAGGTGGGCCCTCGTGTATTCGATCCATAACCGCCTTAGCACATTCCTCTGGCGTTAGTTTTGAAGTGTCAACTTCAACATCATAGATCCGATGCGCGTGACAGGTATCCAAGTGACCGACAGCGGTGCCAGGAAAACGNCCTGGNCTCAGTGCTTCGCGTTTAGAAATGACGTCGGCTGGGCAGCGAACACCGACAAAATAAAGATCAAGTCCTTGCATGACGTGGAGATAATCGTCCAAGAATTCGGATTCGAGAATAATGTCGTCAATCAGAAGGTTTACACCTTCTGCTGCCATAGCTGCCATAGCTCGCCGCATGCCTCTAAGCATGGCTTTACCTTCTCTACCAAATTGGATTGATGTGTAAGCAGGAATGTCCCCGTTGTCGATTGGAACGACGTTAAGCCCGAGTTCGCCGGTTGAACCTAACGGAGCATTTAAGCCACGATACTTGGCCGGCATACCATCTCTAAACTGGTCCAATGCAATATATTGAAAGGGATCACTAAGCAATTCCTGCAATGTCATGGCAAGGGTNGTCTTGCCAGCGCTCGANGACCCNTTGAAGAATATTATCGATCCACNACTNTTTTCTTGCGCAGTTACTGGTTGGTCAATGCTGGCCATAATAATGCTCTTTTAATTCCATCACTTGCTTAAGGTCAGTTCTGTAGTTCTGTGTATGCGGGGTTTGCAAGTTAAGCATTGCCATAATACAGCCTAGTTCTGCTCGCGTTCGAGTGTCGAATTGATTGATAACACCGTAAAGATAGCCGGCCCGGAATGCATCGCCGCAACCGGTGACATCGATAATCTCGATACCGTTGACTGCCTGAACGTGCAGAGTTTTCGTACCGCTGACAAGATCGACTCCTTCTGCTCCATTTGTGACGACAACCTCACTAACTTTGGAGTAAATATCCTCAGCTGAAAGTTCCCCATTGGTCTGTAACACTCCGAATTCATGGTTATTGAGAATCAAGTAATCAGCCAGGCTTAACAGTTCAAGAATATCATTTCTCTTGTAATCACCAACGACCTGGCCCGGGTCAAAAACGAAAGGAACATCAGTTCTTGCTAAATCTCGCGCTTGCCGCAGGCAAAGCGTTGGGACCTCTGGGCCCAAAATCGCTAATGCTATTGAGTCTATTTCTGTGATCTCACTGGGTAATTTACGCTTGCTGGAATCCGGTCCTGGGTAGAAGCCAATAATCTGATTCCCCACAGAATCATTAACCATAACGCAGGATGCACTGTTCTCAGAGTTTTCATCGATTGCTATGTATTTTGTTTCTATATTGTTTGCACGTAAGTGTGCAGAATAGCGATCTTCAAAGTTTCGCCCTGCGGAGGATAGCGGTAATGCTTTTACGCCGAGCTGACAAAGCCCCCAGGCGATGTTAGGTGCGCAACCACCGAAACTGGTATGCATCTCTGTAAGCTGAAAAGATAAGTTTAGGGCGTTAATCGGGTAACGGGCCTGATATTCTTCAAAATCACCCGCGTAATGACCTGTCTGATCTATTGCGGTGCTACCAGCAACCAAAATTATTTCTCGGTTCATGCTTGCATCTCATCGAAGGCCTTAAAAGTTTCGATGATGTGCAATAGTCCCGTGTCATCGACGTCTCGATGCAACACAATCCGCGGCGTCGAAATAACGATATCTTGCGCGCTAGCGTAATTTTTTAGTGCTTCGAATTGATCCCGCGACATTTTAAGCATGACCATATTAGTCTGAGGTTTCTCTACTAGCTTAATAGAGGCAAGCTGGCTCACAGCAATACTTAATTCATTTGCACGCCGATGATCGTCCGCAAGGCGTTCGATATTGTTCTGAAGGGCATAGATGCCTCCGGCCGCGAGTATACCGGCTTGGCGCATCCCCCCGCCGACCATCTTCCTTAGTCGTCGAGCTTTTCTGATGGTCTCAACATCTCCAACCACAATCGAACCTGCGGGCGCTGCTAGACCTTTAGACAAGCAAATCGAGACGGTATCGAACATTGACGTAATATCCGCGACCGGTCTTCCAATTTTAACGGCCGCATTAAAAACTCGGGCCCCGTCGAGGTGGCAACGCAATCCATTTTCACGCGCGAGACGAGTCGCTCTCAGCATATAGTCGAGTGACAAGACTTTGCCTCCCTGAGTATTTTCAAGACAAAGCAACCGACTCTTGGCATAGTGATAATCATCCGGCTTGATGGCCGCCGCGATCTCCTCCAGTGCCAGTTCTCCGCGCGAATTAAAGGGAATCGGCTGAGGCTGTATACTTCCCAGCACAGCCCCACCACCGGCTTCATGCAGATAGGTATGCGCAGACGCACCGGTAATATATTCGTCACCACGTTCGCAATGACTCAACAGTGCAAGGAGGTTCCCCTGCGTCCCGCTAGTGACAAACAGCGACGCTTCCTTTCCAGTCATTTCCGCTGCAATCCGCTCCAATTCGTTGACGGTCGGATCCTCGCCGTATACATCGTCACCAGTCTCCGCGGTCATCATGACTTGCAGCATTTCCTCGGACGGCTGGGTGACGGTATCGCTTCTTAAATCGATCATTTAACTATTTATTAATCAATAGCATATGTCCTAAATTTAACATTGTTTATAGAGGACTGTGAAATTGACAGACAACCACGACGCGACTATCGTCAGCCTTTAAATTTTTCTCTCAAGATTGTTATGTACACCGGCATCGTCCAATCCTGTCTGCCAATCACTCGGCTGAGCAAGGAGGAGGGATTGTATTCCTTCAGTATTCCCTTCACTGAAGAACTGATACACGAATTGGAAACGGGAGCAAGCGTGTCAGTTAATGGCGTCTGCTTTACCGTAACGGGTTTCGATGGCGACCAAGTCTCATTTGATGCCGTTAGGGAAACGCTTGATCTTACGAATATCAAGTACTTAAAGGTTGGCACTCTTGTCAATATTGAACGATCCGCAAAACATGACGCCGAAATCGGCGGACACATCATGTCAGGCCACGTTGTCGGCACCGCCCAAGTAAATGCAGTNGACGTTAGCCCAAACAACCTTCGTTTNTCATTCAGCTGCGACCCAGATTGGTTAAAGTATGTCTTCAACAAAGGCTTTCTCGGTATTAACGGCGCCAGTCTAACCATAGCCAANTTGAATAGAGAAACGTCAGAGATAGCTGTTAACTTAATACCAGAGACGCTTGCTAGGACTAATTTCGGTCTACTCAAAGTTGGTGATGAAGTGAATATCGAAATTGAGTCTCAGACTCAAATTATTGTTGATACGGTGGAAAGAATCATGGCCGAGCGATATGCCGTCGACCAACACAATGAATGAAGATAGAGTCGTTTCCTAAAACAGAGTAAGATGCGCCGCTTTCAGCTCCCATCAGATCATGGCCTTAAAATTTTTCGATACATACGAACGCAAAGTAAGGGACTTTGAGCCACTGTGCGCGGGTAAAGTCGGAATTTACGCCTGCGGTCCCACAGTTTATGATTTTGCACACATCGGCAATCTTCGAACGTATCTCTTTGAGGACCTACTAAAACGAGTCCTTCAGGCTAATGGCTTTGAGGTCAATCACGTGGTGAACATCACCGATGTTGGGCACCTGACCTCAGACGCTGATACAGGGGAAGATAAAATGGAACTAGGCTCTCAGCGCACAGGACTTAGTGCGTGGGAACTTGCAGACTTCTATACCAAAGCTTTCCAAAGAGACCTCAAAAGACTCAACATAATCACACCGAACCTTTGGTGCAAAGCCACCGATCATATCGCTGAGCAGATCGATTTTATAAGTGATCTAGAGAAAAAGGGCTTTACCTACCGAACTTCGGATGGCGTCTATTTCGATTCAACGCGCCTAGATAATTATGGTCACCTTGCAAGGCTGGACATTGAGGGCTTGAAAGCAGGTGCCAGGGTAGACCAAGGTGAACGAAGATCCGTCACTGATTTTGCGCTCTGGAAGTTTTCTCCGGAGAACGAAGAACGACAAATGGAGTGGAACAGTCCCTGGGGTAAAGGGTTTCCCGGTTGGCACATCGAATGCTCTGCGATGTCTGCAAAATATCTTGGAGACTTTTTTGATATCCATTGTGGGGGAGAGGACCATATCCCGATACATCACACTAATGAAATTGCCCAAACTGAAGCTTCAAGGGGCACCAGGCTTGCTAATTTCTGGATGCATGGCTATTTCCTTCGAATTGACAATGCCAAGATGGCCAAGTCTTCAGGANAGTTTCTGACGCTCGACCTTCTGTCCGAGCGAGGTTTCAGCCCAATGGATTATCGGTATTTGTGCCACACAGCACACTACCGTACCCAGATGACTTTTAGCTGGCAAAGTCTTGAATCTGCGAGAGCAGCCCTTAAGCGTCTATATGAGTCAGCATGGAGTTGGGGCGAGTCTGGAGAGGTGTCAACTGCTTACCTCAAGAGTTTTAATGATTGCCTGAATGATGATCTCAATATGCCCAAAGCACTCGCTGTGGTTTGGGAAATGATTCGTTCTCATGAAGCTGACGCGGTAAAGAAAGCGACCATCCTCGCCTGCGACGAAGTTATGGGATTGGATATCGATGCGTGGAGACCAGAGGAGATTGTTGTGCCCGATTCGGTTCAGACACTTGTTCAGGAACGTGAACAAGCTCGAAGTGATAAGAATTGGGATAAGGCAGATGAATTGCGTGATGAAATATTATCGCTCGGCTTTGNCCTGGAAGATACCCGTGAAGGAACTAGCATTTCTCGAGTATAGGCTAGAAATGTGTAGGGTATTGCCTGCTAGAAGCCCAAAATCCAGCTAGTTAGTCTTAAAACCTAGTTATCCCTAAACAAAAGTCTTAGTCTGCGTGTGGTCGATGCGAGCGGGCCTATGCTCTATACTGATAACAGCACTGTAAATATGCACCTAAATACTTACATGTGCCAAGATGACTATATTTAGGGTAAGTGGAAACCATCAAACCCACGTTTAAATGATGTCACGTGTCATTATTGTGACAATAGGATTTAGCAGACAGTGGCAAAGCACCAGGATGTAAAACGGCAACNATTCTCTCGANAAGTGCTTAAAAGACAAGACGACTTGCAGTCCTTATTGTGCGTCGGTCTTGATCCAGACACTAATCGAATCCCAGCATGCTGTGGTTCAGGAGAGTCAGGGATATTCAACTTCTGCAAAGCAATAGTCGATGCGACTGCACATTCTACAAGTTGCTATAAACCACAGATTGCTTATTTTGCGGCGGCGTCGGCTGAAGGTGCCCTGCAAGATATCATTGAGTACATAAAACAACTTGGTGTTCCAGTTTTNCTAGATGGTAAGCGCGGTGACATCGGTAGCACCGCCGAGATGTATGCTGTTGAGCTGTTCAAACGCTATAACGCAGATGCAACCACGGTTAATCCTTACATGGGCCTAGATTCGATTCAGCCTTATCTCGATTTCGAAGATCGCGGTATTTTTGTGCTATGCCGCACCTCTAATACTGGCGGAGCAGACCTTCAGCACCTTCGACTTGAGGGAGGTAGAAAGCTTTACGAAGAAGTAGCTTTTAGAGCTCGNCACAAATGGAATAGCAAAGGTAATGTGGGCCTTGTTGTCGGAGCCACTCGTCCAGAGGAACTGGCAGAAATCAGAAAGATATGCGGTGAGATGCTGCTGCTTCTACCCGGAGTTGGCGCGCAAGGAGCAGATGTTGGGAAGCTCATAGCGGCAGGGCAGGGGGGCGGTATGCTCATCTCGTCATCTCGAGCAATTCTCTACGCTGGGGCCGACGAAAAGTTTGCTGAAGCGGCACAAGCTGCCGCAGAATCAACTCGCGACGAAATTAATNGTCATAAAAATATGCAAAATCACAGGTGATCTTTCATGAAAAGACTCTTCTTATCTTTCCTGATGACGATGGGCTCGGTATTTGCCTTCGCTGGCTGGGAGGTAGACCCCACGGGCTCTCATATTGGCTTTGCATCAGTCAAAAATGATCTGATCGCCGAGAATCACACATTTACAGAANTGACGGGACGCGTGTCAGTCGCTGGTGAAGCTAATATCAAAGTGACCCTCGCTAGTGTCGAAACGCTAATTCCGTTACGCAATGAACGAATGCAAACTATGCTGTTTAACATCGCTAAATTTCCCCAGGCTACGATCACCAGCGAAGTCCCAGTAAATGAGCTTTCCCTCATGGCCACCGGTGAGAGCAGTGTCCTCGATATCGAACTTCTAATAGATCTGCACGGAAAAGAACTCAAGAAGTCGGTGCCCGTCAAAGTTACCAGTNTTGGTGATAACGGCTTTGACGTGTCTAGTCTCGGTCCAATTATTGTACACGCATCACAGTTTGCTCTATCCGATAGCGTGGATGCGCTAAGGAAAATTGCGGGACTGCAATCTATCGATCTGATGGTTCCCGTTACTTTCGATCTTCGGTTGTTGGCTACAAACTAAAAATCAATATCGAATTCGGCCCAGATAGGGCAGTGGTCAGACGGTTTTTCCATTCCCCGGATCTCATAATCGATCCCAGAATCCCGACTAAGACCAGCAGCAGAAGAAGAAGCCATAATCAAATCTATTCGAAGACCGCGTCTCGGTTCTCGTTCGAAACCACGACTCCGATAATCAAACCAACTGTAATAGTCGTCCTCAGTGGGATAGTGATATCGATATATGTCAGTCAGACCCCAGTTACTCAGCTCATCAATCCAAACTCTCTCTTCTGGTAGAAAACTGGTTTTTCCGTCTTTTAGCCAACGTTTTGCATTGGCTTCACCTATACCAATGTCCTCATCGACCGGCGCAACATTCATGTCACCGATAACGAATAGCAAGTCCTCAGNGGAATGGTTTTCATTTAAATGAACCATTAGGTCCGCATAAAACTTCTGTTTTGCAGGAAACTTCGTCGGNTGATCGCGATTCTCGCCTTGAGGAAAGTAACCATTGATTACNGTTAGTTTTCGGCCNTCATGTGTTTGAAAGCTGCCACNAATAAACCGTTTTTGGCTATCTTCATTGTCCGTNGAAAAACCTTTGGTTATGNCTAANGCCGGCTGNTTGTGAAGTAAGGCAACACCGTANTGAGTTTTCTGACCATGAAATGCGACTTGATAGCCCATGGCATTAATATCTTCTTGAGGAAACTCCTCATCTGGTACTTTAGTTTCCTGCAAGCCTATGAAATCCGGATCGTATTTATCGATGACGGCTTTNATTTGATGCAGTCGAACCCGAACACTGTTGACATTGAATGAGACAATCCTAATGACAAATACCCCTAAAAGTATGGTTGATGAACATTGTACTTAGTTTAAGCGATGACTGTTACGACNCCGACGATTTTTNACCGCTAAATATGNCTTGGNACATTGAAGCCAAACGAAGGGTTTGGTCATTTCGATCTCATATGGCCGACATTTTTATAACCTNCTGGCAATTAGGTAATTTGAAAAAACTGCGCTTAGCCCTCTCGATCGGATCNTATAATNATGATGCCAAAATAAGTTTACCCGCTATACTCACGCAAATTATGAANCATAATTGGCTTGGCAGTGCNCCTAAGCATCCAACGAAATTTAGAAGGTAACCTCCATACTAGAAGCAGTCAGCGGCTCTTCTTATGTCCGAACCTTTAATTCGCAGGCTTGGCCCGCAGGATGCTGAGGCTATAGTCCTNGGATTTGCTGAGGTGTATGGGTATTCCTACGCAAATGAAATTTTCAATGATCCGATACGTCTCAGCTCAGCGCTTGCCTCGGGCANGGTATGCAGCGTTGGCGCGATGGACGGCGAAAATCAACTGATCGCACACATGGCAATGACTCATCGAGTCGATGCAANACACGTTGAGCTAGGTAATACAATAGTTACCCCACAAGCAAGAGGTNCGGGATTAGCCTGGAAAGTGGGTGATGCCTTAACTTCCTGGGCTGCCGAGTTGGGCTATAGTGGTTACTTACATTACCCCACGACTGATCACAAAATTATGCAGCGTCNGTCGGTNCTCGCCGGCCACGAAACTGGGCTTATGCTCNGCTACATCCCGAACGAAACAAATGACAAGGGCCGCGAGATTCTGCAGCCGTTGAGAGGAGCTACCACAATCGTCTATGAAGCACTTACCAAAGAATCGAACACTTTAAAGCTGTTTTTACCTGAGAGGTACGACGAATTAATTCGAGATCTGGCAGCCCCAACAAATTTAAGCCGGCGATGGGAACGACAACTATCGAACCTACCTCCAGAGTCCGACGCACAGATCGAGTTATTTAAAAAAAGATCGCTTGCAAGGCTGACGGTTAAAAANGTTGGGCAAAACTTAGGCGCCCATGTTAGCGCTTTGATCTGCCAGGCAGTTGCCTGCCATCAGGTGGACTTTTTCATGTCTGATTCTGGTATTGGTCAGGGTGTTGAGTTGTCGAANGCTAATGGAGCCATCTTTTGTGGCTGGCTACCTGGACTGCAGACAGCAGATATTTTAAGGATGCAATGGATAGACTTACAGTCAGCTAACCTTGANCTGGCGTTAGCCAACCCGGTAGCGCAGCGTATATTCACCATGATTCAAAAAGAATTGGAGCGATGAAACGATGAAGTTCACTTGAAAAGCCTGGNAAATCCTTTATCGTTTTTTTCCTTATCGGACGGCCAATTANGCTTTATTGCNGAGGAAAGGCTGTTTGTTTCTNAGTAAGATCGACTAGTCTTATCACGGACNACAATTTTACTTGATACATGGAGTGAGTCAGGGAGTTGCTATGAAACCAGTATGTCTTGTAATAGGAGCGGGCGCAGGGATCGGCGGCACGGTTGGAGGTAAATTTGCCTCTGAGGGTTATCACGCTGTGCTTTGCAGACGAAGCAATACCGAGGGACTTGAAGAGCTTGTTGCAGGTATCCGACAAGCAGGCGGCGACGCAACCGGTTTCTTGCTTAATGCAACGGAGGAGGGTGCNATAGAAAGTCGCATTTCACAGGTTGAAGCAGAAATCGGGCCCATTGAAGTTGTCATATTTAACTTGGGCGCGCAAATTGGCAATCGGTCACTCGCGGACACAAGTTTCAAGGCTTTCGAGCTCGGGTGGCGGATGGCAACCTTCGCATTATTTAGGGTCGCAAAAGCTGTGGCACCGACCATGGAAGAGCGAGGTGGAGGCACTATACTAGTCACATCAGCGACCGCAGCCGTTCGCGGNAATGCAGGACAGCATTCCCATGCAGCTGCCATGGGAGGACGTCGAATGCTCTGTCAATCACTCAANGCAGAATTTGCTCCCAAAAACATCCATATTGCACATATCTTNGTTGACGGTGCTGTCGATGCACCAGATACCCTAGGAAAAATGCTTGGTGAAGAAGCCTTCCAGCAATTGCGTGAGACTCGGGGTGCGGAGGACGGATTGATGCTGCCGATGGAGATGGCGGAGACCTATTATCATATCGCGCAACAACATCGCTCTGCCTGGACACACGAGCTTGATCTTAGGTCTTATTCAGATCTTGCTTGGTGGAATCACAAGTAGTTTCGGCGTTTCAGAGCCTAACNCAGCAGCTTATTGGTAATACGCCCATCGCAAAAATGCACGATAAGAGGACGCAATGAGTAAGGNCGACAAAGGAAAAACCTCTAAGGGTAAATATANTAGTGCAAAACAAGAAATAAAATCTGGAGTGAACCTTCTTAGCTAAATGANTAGGGCTGTGACNATGCAACAAGTTGAACCGGTGATAATTGAAGGTCTAAACATTACTAGCCACGTGAACGATATCGAAGATCGCGGATNCACCATTATTCAGGATTTTATATCGTCAGAAGAGGTAAAAATAATTCGACATGCCTTCATGTCAGAAGTCATGATTACCCAAATGGCCGCGATTGGAACCACCTCAGGAAAAACGTGGCGAGCGCACAACTTACTAGCCAAAACGCGGGCCGTCGATTACCTGTTCCTAGACCGCCGTTTGCGAGCGATTGTCGAAGGTGTGCTCGGGCACCGCGGGCAGATCAATATCACAACGCTGTTCAACACCCTACCNGGNGAAACCAAGCAGTTCCTGCATCAGGACGACGGTCTTTGGCCAGTCCCGCGCCCGCATCCACATTTCCTNTGTAACGCGTTGATTGCCCTCGATGACTTCAACACTGAAAACGGTGCTACGCACCTTGTACCTTACAGCCATACTTGGCATGACAGGGACGTCGATCAGAATGTCGATACAATCCAAGTCGAAATGAGCAGTGGCTCAATGGTTATGTGGGCTGGCGCAATGTGGCATGCAGGAGGAGCGAACACCTCAGATCGTGAGCGACTAGGTTTTTTTATGAGTCACGGTCAGGTTTATTTGAGACCTCAGGAATCTCAGCTGATTGCCGTCCCGCGCGAAATAGCTAAAAAAATGCCNCGCGAGTTACAGAAATTACTCGGTTACCACCGTTTCGGTGTTGGAGTCGATGGNCGCGACCCTATCGCGGTTTTACAAGACGGTGGTGTCATCAACCCCGATGCCCGCCTTGCTGATGACTGGCGAGATAAGACNTCTCAGTCATAAAAAACTCTGGTGTTAGCTTTTTGGCGTCAGCTGGACAAGTATGCCATTGGCTGACTTAGGATGAATAAACACNTGCGGTCCGCCAACACCAANTAGTGAGACCCCATTATCTTGAAGTTGCTTNACAGTAGCCTCGAGATCCTCGACTTCTAACGCCATGGTATGCATACCATCACCGCGAGATTCAATGGCTTTACCAACAGCCGAGTCGTCATCCGTTGGCGAGACGATTTCGATGAAGCCTCCATTTTCTAAATTGAAGAAAGCCTGCTTAATGCCAAGGGCTTCATTTTGATCGACGCGATCAAGGTTGAGGCCGAAACTGTCCCGCCAANTTGACACGCTTTGGTCAAAGTCTTTAACCCTTACAACCATGTGATGCATTCCCGTGAAGCTCATACATGTACCTTTTGCTAATTAAACTATTAAGCCGTTCCGGAAAGATTGCATCAGCAATCGATCTCAGAGTCAAAATTTCTTAATCCCGAAGGTTAGCAGTGGTTTTCACTTTCTCATGGCCGGAACTGGATAGCACGCGGGCCCAAATTGTCATGATGGGATAACACGCGATATGCCTGCGGCAACCAATTAGCTATAAACTGACGAGTATTTCGAGGATCAATCATCTCCTCAATCTGGAATTTGTTAAGCGGTCCCACTGGACCACGAGCGCTTTCAATCCTAGCCTCTAGTTCTGCTCTTAGAGCAATGGGATCCTCTGCTTCTGAAAGCTGACGCTTGTAAGCTGCTTCAATACCACCTTCCGGCGGNATACCCCCAACATCGGCAGCAGGCCAAGCAACCCGAACGCTTGGAGTACTCTGTGGTGTTGCATAGTTATTGCCAGCAACACCAAAACTCCTTCTCAATAAAACCGTAAACACGGGAAGATTTAATTGTGCAAATGCGACCATCCATTCTCCACCTTTGCGGATAGTACCTTTAATTTCGTGTTCTACACCTACGGCAAAACCAGGATTATCGACGAGGTTCAGGAGTGGAAGATGAAAAGTATCGCAGATATCAAGGTGGCGCTTTAATTTATCGCAACCGTCGGCAGTAAGAGCTCCCCCATTCTCATGCCTAGAGTCGGAGGCTATCACGCCCATAGGATAACCGTTAATTCGGATTAGACCTGTTACCTGATCAGAACCCCACAATTTGCCTATCTCGAAGAAAGATTCTTGATCAGCGATAAGGCGGATGACTTTTCGGATATCAAAAGTACTGGTTCTGCTTCGAGGAATAATGGAGAGCAGTTCTTCTTCGCCCCGGTTAACGGGGTCATCGCTTGATATGACAGGAGGTGATTCATAGACGCTCGCCGGCAAAAATGCCAGAAACCTTCTCGTCATGAGTATCGCTTCCTCTTCCGATTCAGCGAGATTGTCGACGCTGCCATTTGTACAGTGGATGTGCCAACCGCCGAGATCCTCTTTGCTTANATCATAGCCCATCGCATGACTCACTACGGGGGGNCCGGCAACGAACAACTGGCTGACATCNCGAACCATTACCGAAAAATGACCNAGCACGGCTTTTGCTGCACCGATGCCGACAACACTTCCAAGCAGCATATTGACCACCGGCACAGTACTTAATTGTTTAGTGTAGAGGTTACTGCCCAAATGACCCGGGAGAAATGAGCCGCCAGAGCCCGCGACCCTNGGCCGTCCAGCTTTGATTGCTCCAGAACTTTCTTTAGCGCTACCTTTACCNGATGCTGTCTGTTGAGGAACCATCGCTGCAACACTTCCACCGCCCGATGAACCNTCCAGTAGACGAACAGAGGGTATTCGTAATTCAATAGATAACCTGTCTAGATAAGTACTTTTCGTTGCGATCGCACCGTCTGCATGACCTCCACGGGATGTAAAATCATCGGCACAAACTACAGTTTGCCGTCCATCAATATCTCCCCAGCCCCCGACCATATTGGCTGGTGTAAAGGCCTCGATTTCACCTGATTCACGGTAGGAGGCAAAGCCCGCGATACTNCCTACCTCNCAAAATGAGCCTTCGTCCAGTAAGATTTCAATACGCTCACGGCACGTAAGTTTACCGCGCGAGCGTTGTCTGACAACACCGGGATCCTTGGAAACCTTCGCCAATCGTTTCTCGGCCATCGCCTTTAAGGTAGATACTTCATCTAGAGTAGGCAGCCAACTATTAGCGCGATCAATTTGCGTGGTGACCTCGCCGGAAATAGGAGTAATAAGCGCCACGACTTCTCCNGCAACGACGCCTCGACCAGCTTCTAAGTCGGCAAGTGCTGATATTTCTCCGCTGCAAGGAGCGGAGACTGCTGTTTCCATTTTCATAGCACTGATCACCATTAACGATTCGCCGGCCTTTACAATCTGACCAAGCGCTACGCTTACATCAACGAGACTCCCGTTCATTGGACACTCTACGCCTCGCGTACCTTCCTCGACCTCCAGCCCTGCACCCTGATTGACGGGCTTATTCGGTAAGAGACCAATACCGAGCGTGCGTGCTTGTTGCTGCAGCAGCACTAATGAGGCGCTCGGGCCTGGTCGCGATGAAGATGTGTCGGATATGTCCCGCAACAATGTGGTTCTGGCGTTACCAGCGCGCAACTGTTTATTGTCCAAGACAGCTTGCAGTAAATTAAGGTTGGTCGACACGCCATGAATATGAAATTCGTTTATCGCTGAACGAGTCCTCGTGAGGGCTGCATCATAGCTGGGTGCAGTGCAGATGAGCTTTGCTAGCAGTGGATCNAAGTAAGCAGGGGGNGAATAACCGTTNTAGCCGTTTGAATCAACTCTTACACCAATACCCGAAGGCTCTTTATACCCATTAATAGTACCGGTGCTTTGAACGACTACACGACATTGTATTGAGGTACCGCGTGGGTTTCTCAGCTCATGCATCCCCATTGATTCGAGGGATTCTCCACGCGCGATCTGAAACTGCGCTTCGACTAATTCGACACCCATCACCTGTTCCGTAACAGTGTGTTCTACCTGAATCCTTGGATTACACTCGATAAAGAAAAATGAGTCAGTCTCCGGCTTTACAAGAAATTCAATTGTCCCTGCATTTTGGTAATTTACCGCTTCACCGAGCTTTACTGCGGCCTCTAGCATCTGANCACGCAAGCTGCTACTGAGATTCGGTGCGGGCGCGATTTCGACGACCTTTTGGTGCCGCTCCTGGACCGAGCAATCTCGTTCGAAGAGGTGAACAATATTCCCAAACTTATCACCTAGAATCTGAACTTCAATGTGACGAGCGTTCTCGATTAGCTTTTCAATAAATAGGTCACTANTACCAAATGCCTTACCTGCTTCACTAGCGCACCGGTCTAGTGAATCTTCTAGTTCTTCAGCGCGATAAACGGCACGCATTCCTCTGCCGCCTCCTCCAGCCGAAGCCTTGATCATGACGGGAAATCCATGCTCAAGGACAAAAGCTTCAGCATCCGCTATACCGTACAGATTCATGCCAGGAATANTAGGAATCCCTTGTTCTGAAGCCAGTTGCTTTGCCCGAACTTTATCCCCAAACAGGCTTAGTGTGTCAGCATCGGGACCTATAAAGGAGATGTTGGAGTCAACGCAGGCTGCTGCGAGATTAGCGTTTTCAGACAGAAAACCATACCCGGGGTGAATGGCATCCACACCATGCTCCTTCGCAATAGCGATAATGTTCTCAATATTCAAATAAGCCTCNATCGGATCTGCTGTCTCATCGAGTTCAAAACTCTGATCGGCCTGCCGAGTGTGAAGAGATAGCTCATCATCACGAGCATAGATTGCCACGCTTTCGATATCGCAGGTGGCCGCTGCTTTCGCNATACGTGTCGCAATTTCGCCTCTNTTAGCGATCAAAACCTTGGTTATGCTTGCCATAAAAGTACTCCCGTAATGATCGAGTTAAACAAACAAGATTTATCAGAGCAAGCAGACCTATTCGTTAATAGTGTTCTTGACGATATAGTGCCTTTCGAAAAAACTCGCCACATACTTGGAAACTATAGCCGAACATGGTTTATTCGAGATCCAGTTCTGGAGGTCTTTTATGAGTGCAACATTAGCGGGGGAGTGGGGTACACCCGTGAATACTTCAGCCCATCAGAAGGGTGGTATCCACGACGACGACACTGCGACTGATTTAGGATTTAGGGGAGGCACGGTAGCTGGCTCGATTCACATGGAACAGTTTCTGCCACTGTTGTTAGACGCCTTTAGTGAAGCCTGGTGGCGCAATGGTGTTTTGTCGATGTATTTCAGACAGGCGACAGTAGACAGACAGCTCGTCCGTTGCTTCCTCACACCCAGCGATAGTGGTCAGGCAAAGGTATGGATGGAAAACGAAGATCAGCAGATTATTATGGAAGGCAGTGCGAACCTTTCAGATTGCCCGAAATCTTCAGCGCTTAGAGAAAGATTGGCGGCAGTCAGGCCAGCTGATGAATTAAGAATATTGAAAGACATGTCTTTGGGGCACCAGGCGTCGGCAAAGACTCGTGTTGAGAGACGATTTATGGACGAGCAGTTGCGAGTGATTACTCAATCGCACGAACACTTTGTTTCCGATGAGGCATATGGCGAGCGTGTGTTATCTAACACGCAGGTTGTAAGAATCTTTGATCCGGCAGAGCAGCAAATTGCAGAGTCTGCGATTCAGCCTTTTGTCGGATTATATGGTGGTATTGAAATCGCGTTTGAAAACGGTCCTGTGCTGGAGGAAACAGACTACGAATCAACCTGCAAGGTTGTAGGACTTAGTGACAGTCCTCAAACCGAAATCCTATGGCGCGAAAATCAATTACTGAAAGATGGCAAACCTATTGCCAGCATGCTTAAAATGGATCGACTCATGAAGAATTCATCGCCTCTCTGGAGTTGACCTCTAACGGAATTATTTTCGACGGGCTACTACCCTGCAAACTTAAAGGAGATAGACATGAAACTAGGACTTGGTATAGGACCAATGGGCCCTCCGGGGGGTGAACGCGTTATTTCTCTTGCCCAAGAGGCTGAAAATCTCGGTTACGACACAATTTGGTGTCCCGAAATTTATGGTATGGACTGCTTTACACCTCTCGCATGGATCGGCGCTCACACCTCACGTATCAACCTAGGCACCTCAATAATGCAGATCTCTGCACGAACACCGGCAAGCGCAGCGATGCACGCTGTGGCAATGGATTACATGTCTAATGGTCGATTAATACTAGGTATTGGTGTCTCTGGTCCACAAGTTGTCGAGGGCTGGTATGGACAACCCTATCCTAAGCCTCTTGCCAGAACCCGTGAATGGGTTTCTATCTTCCGTCGAATCGTCTCGCGGCAGGAACCCGTTTCTTTCGAAGGAGATCATTACCAGCTACCACTCGAGGGTGGGACTGGTCTAGGCAAACCGCTTAAGCTCATGCAGCATCCAATCCGTGATCATATTCCTTTGTACCTAGGTGCCGAAGGACCAAAAAACGTAGCTTTAAGTGCTGAAATCTGTGATGGGTGGATTCCTATGTTCTTGTCGCCGCAACGTATGAATGATCAATATGCCGAAGCAATGCGAATCAAATCGCAGGATTTCGAGATTGCCGCTGCCGTGCCTGTTGTGATTGACGATGACATCGACAAGGCTCGGACCCAAATCAAGCAGAACGTCGGTTTTTATGTCGGGGGAATGGGCGCAAAAACATTTAATGTGCATAAAGATCACGTTGGACGAATGGGCTATGCAGACGCTGCTCAAGAAATCCAGGATCTGTTCATGTCAGGAAAACGAGAAGAAGCCTTTGCTGCAGTACCAGATGAACTAATCGACGAAATCGCGTTATGTGGTCCCAAGGCACGAATTAAGGAACTACTCAAAGGTTGGAAAAACAGTCCCGTAACTCATTTGAACGTTGGGGCCGCAGAAAGAGACACGCTGCGCTTTTTTGCAGAGGAATTGCTTTAATCTTAAAAATATTCTTA
>NZNP01000069.1 GCA_002694945.1 Gammaproteobacteria bacterium | reverse complement strand
CACTGCTCAATGGTGGGGTAGTGTTTCATTTGCAACTCGAGTTAAGTTGACGCTGTATTTTATTTAATAAGCAGGGATTCCTGTAATATCAGGATCATATATAGAAATTCGTTTCAGGCATAAGATGGGCCGTGTCCAATTTATCAACCTCGACTCTTTTCCACGTTTAACGTCGTCCATACAATAGATAAAGCTAGTCTCTAACCAATCGTCATCGGGCGAAAGCAAACGCCGTTAAATAGTGCTAGTAGCTGTTGCATAGGCTATTGCGAAATCCCTCTCATCTGAAAGACTAATGTGAATAAAACATGCGCCTAACTTTTCTGCTTGCTCAGCTGCCTGACCCGATAGTTCNACNTAAGGTTTACCATAAGNATCACGCAGCACTTTAATTGATCTGAAGCCCACACCTGCCNTCATCCCNGTNCCTAACGCTTTTGACACCGCCTCCTTAGCCGCAAACTGCTTAGCGAGATACGCTGCCAGACGGCGCTCACTTAGTTCAGCTTTAAATTCCCGCTCGACAAGAATTTTCCTCAAAAAACGATAACCAAATCTATCCAGCAATCGTGCGATACGATTCACGTCAACAATATCAACACCGATTCCGATGATCACCGCGATATTTCCCTAAAGAGATCTCTACTCTTTAGCGGCTTATCGCCCAAAAGCACCGAAAGCGAGCTCCGAGTAAGATTCCTAAGCCTATTTCGATCAACATTNTTCAATCGCCGATTCGCTATCGCTAACAACTCTTTACCCGAAAAAAACTCCGAGCGTGTCTCTTCGACACGATAGAACCCTTCATTCAGCACATAACGATAGGTTAAATTACCTTCGATTCGGCTGCCTGTCCCTGCGTCGAATTCAAAATTGATTCCGTAACCAAGCTCCTCNAGTAACCTTAATTCGAAAATCCGAATCTCATCGACACCCTGACAANCACTTTCTAATTTACCCAACAACNNACAGTATTCATTAAATAGATTTTTCATCGGCTCATGACGNCCCAATAGACGATACAGGAGCTCATTNACATATAAGCCCAGCAACAATCGATCACCCCTCAAGTCGAAAGCCCGTCCGGGAAAGTCAANGGCGGTGGCCGTCTTNAGGTCAGCTCGCCCAACGGTGCCAAGCANNACCGGNGTGAACGGTTGAAGCCTNTCTCGAACCCGNGATCGGGTCGATCTCGCTCCTCTCACAANAACTGAAAAACGGCCTGCCTCCAATGTTAACAAGTCAAGGATAAGGCTGGTGTCGCGATAGTTTCGCCCATGAAGAATGAAGGCATTAAGCTGCAAACTATCAATGTTCATCATAGCCCAAGCTCTTTATTGCTCGCTCATCATCAGACCAACCCGTCTTGATCTTAACCCAAGTTTTGAGAACGACCCGCCTTTCCAACAGTTTTTGAATTTCTACTCGAGCATCCGACCCAATACGTTTAAGTCTCTCACCCCCAGACCCAATTAGAATCTTTTTCTGTCCATCTCTTTCTACGAAAATTGTCGCTTCAATTAGCGTTAAATTNTTCTCTTCTTGAAATCGATCTATCTGAATAGTTACAGCATGGGGNANCTCTTCGCCCATTTGCCNCATGATTTTTTCTCGAATTATTTCAGAAACNAGAAAACGCTCGCTGCGATCAGTGACCTGGGAAGTCTCGTAGTAAAAAGGGGACACAGGCAACTGGTCGCGAATAACACCAAGCAAAGCGTCCATATTCCGGTTCTTTTCCGCTGATACAGGTACAATTTCTGCGTCTGGAAATCGATCCTGCATAATTTGCAGCAATGATATAATCGATGCCTTATTTCGGATAAGGTCAATCTTGTTTATTACCAGGACCTTCGGGCCTACTAATCCATCGAATAAACCTGCAACATAATCATCTTCCTCATTCCAACGATCTCGATCTATTAGAAAAAGTACGATATCAACGTCTCTGAGTGCCNTTCGGGCACTACGATTCATGTAACGGTTAATGGCGCGGTGCTCTTTCAGGTGCAGTCCGGGNGTATCAACAAACAACATCTGGCAATCGTCTGAGGTGCGAATGCCCAGGACATTTTGACGAGTCGTCTGAGGTTTTTTCGACGTTATACTTACCTTCTGTCGTAGCAGGGTATTTAATAAAGTTGACTTCCCGACATTAGGTCTTCCGATAATGGCGACGTAGCCACAACGGGTGTTCAAACCTTATCCTCAAGTTTTGTCAAGGTGCTTTCAGCCGCGCTCTGTTCGGCATTCCTAATCGAAGATCCAGATGCACTCACAGGTTCAAGCTCCTCGGTACGGCACTCAACTTCAAATTTTTGATGCGGCGATTTTCCGGACTGTCGGACAAGCACATAGTNAGGGACTGGCTTTCCTCGACTTTGAAGCAACTCCTGAAGTCTCGATTTGGCATCTTTTCTTAAGTCACTCGGGGATACACGAGCAAGTCGGTCTTTAAATAGTGAAAGGATGCACTGAGTCGCAGCATCCGTACTTGAATCTATAATAATCGCGCCAAAAACAGCTTCCAAAGCATCCGACAATATTGATTCCCGATTGAATCCACCGCTCTTTAATTCACCGCTCCCCATCAGCAGGTAACTACCCAGTTCAATTTCCCGAGCAACTTCAGCCAAGGTTTGTCGTTTTACCAGTCCAGACCTCAGNCTTGACAGCTCTCCTTCCGCTGCGAACGAAAATTTTTGGTAAAGCGNCTCNGCAATAACGTAGTTCAAGATCGCATCGCCAAGAAACTCNAGTCGNTCGTTATTTCGGCTACTGAAGCTTCGATGAGTCAGTGCCAGAGTNAGCANTTCTTCACTGGAGAATGAGTAATTAATTGTCCGTTGTAATTTCAGGATTTTTGACACAATCTTTTAGCTAAGGGCTCTAATCTCTCAATTTCTTTGTTAAAAAACGACACAACGGTCGCCTAAGACAAGACATTACCGATTCTTGTTAAGATTGCCTATAGCATCTTCTTATTGAATCCACCGATTTCTTGAGAACTCAGGCAAACGTAACCCCGGTTTTTTGTGCAGCCAGATTGCAAAGGCCTGGCCAACAATTTGNTCTTCAGGGACAAGCCCCCATGATCGACTATCACTGCTTTGATCTCTGTTGTCGCCCATCATGAAGTAAAACCCCTCTGGAACAATCCATTCTTCGACACTAGTATCACGGTAAGGGTTTCTTTGAATCATATGCTCAGTAGAACCGAGCCTTTCCCGATATCTGAGATATCTGGGATTAACTGGCGGAATCTGGGCAATGAACGTTTGATTCTGCTTTTCGCCATTAATATAGAGAGTCTTATCTTGATATCGAACTATGTCACCAGGAGTACCAANGACACGCTTTATAAAGTANTCATCTTGGTGAGGAGGAACAAAAACCATCACCTCACCACTCTTTGGCTCATNGATTGATACTACTTTAGTGCCAATCACNGGCAGTCGAACNCCATAAGTGNATTTATTCACAAGAATAAAGTCTCCGACCTCTAGAGTAGGAATCATCGAACCAGTCGGGATCTGAAACGGCTCATAAAGAAAGGAACGCAGGACGAGAACGATCGCAAAAACAGGAAAGAAAGACGCGCAGTACTCAACCAGCAAGGGTCCCGCAAGAATACGTTCCCTTTCGCTTTCATTAAGTTCACCAACGTCGTTCAACTTTTCTCGACGCTTCGAACGAAACAACAGGCAATCCAGCAGCCANACGCCTCCTGTGAANNCNGTTGCTAGAACAAGNATAAGAGGAAAATNGACGCTCATTTTTCCACCTTGAGCACNGCAAGNAATGCTTCCTGGGGTATCTCGACGCTGCCAACCTGTTTCATGCGCTTCTTACCAGCTTTTTGCTTTTCAAGTAGCTTTTTCTTTCTCGTAATATCACCGCCATAACACTTCGCAGTGACGTTTTTNCGCAGAGCCTTGACCGTTTGACGAGCTATAATCTGTCCGCCAATAGCCGCCTGAATCGCCACATCAAACAACTGTCTGGGAATTAATTCTTTCATTTTTTTTGTCAAACTGTAACCCTTGGATCGAGCATCGTCCCGATGGACGATNATCGCCAGAGCGTCAACGCGATCGCCATTAATGAGCACATCCAANTTAACCAGATCGGCCATCTCAAACCGATCGAATGANTAATCCAANGAGGCAAATCCCCTNGACACTGATTTAAGTCGATCAAANAANTCTAGAACCACTTCACTCATCGGTAGATCGTAAGCGATAGAAACCTGTTGTCCAATGAACTGCATATCTTTTTGAACGCCACGTCGCTCTACGCACAGGCTGATCACGTTACCCACATGTTCCGACGGGACAAGAATGCTAGCCTGCACGATAGGTTCGCGCATCTGATCAATAGTCGACGGGTCAGGCAACTGCGATGGGTTATCGACACGGACGATGTCACCACTCTTGGTAACAATCTCATAGATTACAGTAGGCGCTGAAGTAATTAGGTCAAGACCGTATTCGCGTTCCAGACGTTCCTGCACAATTTCCATATGCAGCATGCCCAAGAACCCACAACGAAACCCGTTACCTAGAGCGTCTGAACTCTCGGGTTCATAGATCAAAGATGCGTCGTTTAGAGTCAGTTTTTCAAGGGCTTCCCGGAAGCTCTCAAACTCATCGGAAGACACCGTAAACATACCCGCGTATACCTGAGGTTTAACCTGTTCAAATCCGGGTAAAGCCGAAACCGACTCTGCCTCATTTGCCAACACGATAGTATCTCCAACCGGGGCTCCCTTTACATCTTTGATGCCCGCAACGACAAAACCNACTTCACCGGTATTNAGAACACCCGTTTCTTGACGATGTGGCGTNAAAATGCCAACGGCATCAACCTGTTGAGTACGACCGATTGATTTCGCCAAGATACGATCCTTTGAAGAGATCCGACCCTGAACAACCCTAACAAGCGAAACCACGCCCAAATAGTTATCGAACCATGAGTCTATGATTAGAGCTTGCAGAGGTTTGTCTCGTCTGTCTTCCGGAGCAGGGATAACGTCCACAATTTTATCGAGNANATCAGCGATACCCACACCATTCTTCGCACTGACCTCAAGCGCGTCAGTCGTATCAATGCCAATGATTTCTTCAATTTCCCGAGCCACACGCTCAGGTTCAGCCTGAGGTAGATCGATCTTATTTAGAACCGGTAGTACCTCAAGATCCTGCTCAATCGCCGTGTAACAATTTGCTACAGATTGGGCTTCAACTCCCTGCGCGGCATCGACTACTAGCAAGGCCCCTTCACACGCTGCCATAGACCTGGAAACTTCGTAGGTAAAATCTACATGTCCAGGCGTGTCAATAATGTTCAGCTGATAGGTTTCGCCGTCACGCGCCTGGAACATCAGCGTCACGCTCTGGGCTTTAATCGTAATACCCCTCTCACGCTCGATGTCCATCGAATCCAACACCTGATCATTCATCTCGCGCTCGGACAACCCACCACAAAGCTGTATAAAACGATCAGCCAGGGTCGACTTTCCATGATCGATATGGGCGATGATTGAAAAATTTCTGATACGGCTGGGGTCAGTCACTGGGGAGGCTCAGAAAAACCGTGGAAGTCTATAGCAAACCTCNTTTATTCGCTATTACTCACNAGGTATTTTGACAGCCAAAAATTGAGGCCTNGCNTTTCTAACCAATCTGATCGGCACTGTAGTCCCCGCTGGGATTGCTTCCGCCAGCCGATCTAATTGATCTGCTGTTTCTACCTGCTCACCATCGAAATCAGTGATGACATCACCACGAACGATACCAGCGTCTACGCCTGGTCCCTGAAAAGTTTGACTCACGACTACACCCCTTTCGAGCTTCAACCGTCGAAGCTCCTGCTGCTCCAAATTAGAAACCATGATTCCTAGTCGATTACCCTTAGGGGCTGCAGGATTTGTCCGTTGAGTAACTCGTTGCTCGTCACCCGAAAGCGTGCCGATAACCACTGCGATTGTCTGAACTTCCTTGTTTCTGACGATAACCAGTTCTGCGCTGCTTTGCACTCGGGCTCGCCCGACTAAATGTGGTAGTTCCGACGAAAGATCAATCATTTTGCCGTTGAATGAGGTGATAATGTCACCCTCTCTCAATCCCGCAGATTCAGCCGGACTGTCTGCAAAAACCTGCGAAACAAGAGCACCGGCGGGTCGATCCAGACCAAACGATTCGGCGAGGTCACGATCAACAGGTTGAATCAATACACCCAGCCAACCACGGGAAACGCTACCCTTCTCCTTTAACTGCGCAACCACCTCCATGGCCACATCAATCGGAATTGCGAACGACAGCCCCATGTAACCACCGGAGCGGGTAAATATCTGGGAATTGATCCCCACAACCTTACCATCGAGATCAATCAGAGGACCGCCGGAATTACCTGGGTTTATGGCGACGTCGGTTTGAATGAAAGGAACATAATTAGCCCCCTCACCCTGCAGGCTTCGCCCAGTGGCACTAACTATCCCGGCCGTAACGCTCATCTCAAAGTCAAATGGTGAGCCAATNGCTATAACCCATTGGCCCGCCTGCAAATTNTCAGAATCGCCAATTTCAACCGCCGGCAGATTTTTTTCATCAATTTTTAATAATGCCAGATCAGATTGTGGATCAGTACCAACAACGGTCGCCACGCGCTCCCTGCGATCTGCCAGGGCAACGATAATCTCATCAGCATTCTCGACAACATGGTTATTCGTCAGGATGTAGCCGCTAGCTTCAATAATAAAACCAGAACCAACTCCTGGNCGCTCGTTGCGATCAGGTTGACGAAAAAATCGACGGAAGATTTCTGGGACTTCTTCATCATTCTGCCCAGACCTTTCACGTGTCCTGATCTTAGTCGCACGAATATTCACTACAGCCGGCGATGCANTTTCAACCAGGTTTGTGAAGTCCGGAAAATCACCAAAGGCAAGCGGCGAACTGACTATCAACAGCAGTAGAAGTCCAGAAAATCTAACTAACACGTTTTTCCTCCAGCACTGATAAAGGCAGCGCATAACAACAACAAAATCCGGCGGAGAAGCCAAATAATACGAAAACTATACTGAGAGTTTCATCCAAACCAGCCAGCTCGGCCAACAAAGCCGCGCCGACTGCTCCCAAAATTGGCTTACCTAGACTGTTCCAGAGAAGTNTANACAGATTTCTGGATTTGACTGANCATTCAANTTCTTGCTGCCANGCAGGTTGGATTTCCACTGACTCATCAGGAAAACACTTCGAGCACGCTCCACAAGTTCCTTGAAGACCGTTAACCATGGCCCCATCCGAAGGCCCTTTTATTTTAGTGACCGCCATNCTTAGTAGATAAGAGGTTCGACAGATTCTGCTACTCGTCTGGCTGTAGTCATGGGAACGTCACCCACGACCGTGATCTGCGGGCCGGCCTGATTNAGACGGCGGCTAATCACCACTGTACCACCCACACGGGTCGACATATCGGACAAAGCACTCTTTTTGGAGCTGTCGACAAATACAGAAAAAGTAGCGACGCCATCAGAAAAATGNAGCCTATCNCCACTTTTTCTCACCTGTTTAAAACCGTCAGGAACCCAACTGACCCTTAACTTCGGTTCACCACGCTGCTCTTTCTTAAATTCAAAGCTTAGAGGATAAGACACAGTCTCCCCCTCTATGGAGGTAGCTAGATCTATCTCTTCGATATCAACTCCGATCTCCAACATAGTGAATTGGAATATTTCCCTGATACGGCCTCGCTCAACCTTATGAGATTGCAACATGAGTCCAGTTTCTTTGTCTAACCAAACTCTGTATCCATAACGATCGTCAAGCTTCGGAGTAATTGAAAGAGTTACAGCTGGTCTGCCGGCAATCCTATCTATTTTATGCATCGACAAACGATAAAGATTTTGGGTAGCAATCACCCGTTCAGGGAAGGCTGGTGTAAATGGCCCTATTTGCAAAGAACAATCAGTACCCTCATTCCCTTTTGGTAGGAAACAGAGAATTTCATCGTCTTNCCGATAAAGTTCTCTTACCTCACCNTTCATATTGATCAAGCGCTCNGTCTCAATACCNTCTTCGCTANGGTGCACAATTCTAACGGTATCGAAGTTNGACCCACGAATATAACTAAAGATNCCCTGATANTTCTGNTGTCGCATGGCTTCGGCCATTTTGCCCAACCAGCCAACCGCCTCGTTCGATGAACCTGCAGCGAAGCCNCCAGCACTGGTCCAGATCAACAGAATAGAGATAACACTCCTAGCGGTAATATTCGTCATAAATATTCAGTTCCCCGCGTGTTCCTTATATTTCACAAGTTGCGGTTTAATATCCATGCGCGACATGCGGTCATGCTGCTTGAGATATGCTCTCAATTGACGCTGCTTCTCCTCATCGAGTTCGACGAGNTCTGCGATTTGACCATCGACAGAATCATTTGCCACATCAACGAGTTCAATGGTCACATTTGCCGCACCCTGATTTTCTATCTGTTCCTGTTTGTCTGTCCGGATGCCAAAAAATACCGCAACAACAAGGCANGCTGCTATAGCAATGGAACCCCCAACTGCGGCGCTTGCGTTTAACTTTGGCATCGTTGCACGCTGATAATTATCCTCTNCCTCAATAGCTTGACTAATCTTAGAAAAAAGCCGCTGATGCTGCTCGATTTCCAAACCTCTTCCTGATGCCATAGGCGTCTCCCCCCGCAGAGTGGCACGTATTTGCTGGTAAACTGACCAGCTGACTGACAANGAAGCNTCNTTGCCGAATTCTCGAACCAGCCGATGCACCTCGATTTCAGTNGCTTCACCATCAATTAATGCAGAAANAGATTCTTTATTCGTCATTGTTTTTTCTATCTTTGGTCTTTATTTATGTCTTTGGTCTTTCTATGGTTTTCCGGTTNTATGTNTGTTGAGATATTTCGATTATCTTCTCTCAACCAGTTCCGCGAACTTTATGTTGTAACACATCAGTATCGCTTCGTCTGCGCACTTCAAATTGAANTAAAAGATCATTCGTCTATCNCTGCAATTTTCTTTTCAATNGCCTCGCGCGCCCGAAATATACGACTTCTTACTGTACCGACAGGGCATTCCATGACTTCCGCAATTTCCTCGTAACTAAAACCTTCGAACTCTCTCAACGTTAAGGCAACTTTAAGTTCTTCTGGCAATTCGTCAATCGCCATGAAGATAACATNCTCTAANTGGTCCTTTGCCATCGCGTTTTCAGGACCANTGACATCTCTTAAGACAACATTATCGCCCTGAAATTCCCCATCTACATCAATATCTGTATCTGGCGGACGCCTAGAGCGAGAAANCAGGTAATTTTTGGCAGTATTGATCGCAATTCGATAGAGCCAAGTGTAAAAAGCGCTATCACCTCGAAAACGTGGCAGAGCCCTGTAAGCCTTGATAAAAGCTTCCTGCACAACATCCATAACCTCATCTGAGCCCTGCATGTAGCGAGAGACCAAACCCACGATCNTATGTTGATATTTTAACGTAAGAATATCGAAGGCTCTNTTNTCACCTTGCCGAACACGCTCTACAAGTTGTTTGTCGCTCTGCTCACTCATTTCCANGACATTCTAGCATGANCAAAACCCCTATACGGTGCAGAACAATGATAGTAATCTCCCGCGTTCGTCCCTTGGAGCCCAATTAATGTCCGATATCGAGCATCGCAGTGACGTTCTTATTATTGGCAGTGGCGCAGCCGGGATGAGCCTCGCTCTAAAACTCGCCAGCCACTTTAGCGTCATGATGCTATGCAAAGATGAACCGACAGAAGGCTCTACCTATTATGCGCAGGGAGGTGTAGCTGCAGTTCTCGATGACTATGATTCTGTAGACTCACACATTGCAGACACACTANCTGCTGGCGCCGGCCTATGCCACGAGCATGTCGTAAAGTTTGCCGTCGAGAACAGCGCAGAAACTATAGGCTGGTTAGTTGATTTAGGCGTCAAATTCGACACTAAGGTGCAGTCAGATGGTTCAACCGAGTTTCACCTTTCACGGGAGGGTGGCCACAGCATCCGCCGCGTTATTCATGCNGCGGATGCTACAGGCCGAGAAATCGCCGAAACTTTAAGTGGCCAACTCGCGAAACAAAGCAACGTCGAAATCAAGCATCATTATGTTGCAGTCGATCTGATCACTCGCNACAGNATTGGACTTCGCGGTAACGATGTGATCGGCGCCTATGCACTAAATGTTGCTAGAGGTGACGTCGAGCTCTTTCGCGCTGACTCCGTAGTTATCGCTACCGGTGGCGCCTCAAAAGTTTATCGATACACGAGTAATCCAGATACAGCGTCCGGCGATGGTATTGCTATGGCTTGGCGAGCCGGGTGTCGCGTCGCTAATCTTGAGTTCAACCAATTCCATCCAACCTGCCTTTATCACCCCGATGCCAAATCGTTTCTCGTGAGTGAAGCATTAAGAGGTGAAGGAGCGAAACTCCTGCTGCCCGACGGGAAAAGGTTTATGTCAGCATTTGACGAGCGAGCAGAACTTGCACCAAGAGACATTGTAGCGCGCGCAATCGACCACGAAATGAAACGACTTGGCTGTGATTGCGTCTATCTTGATATCAGTGATAAGGATGAGTCGTTTATTAGTGGTCACTTCCCTAATATCCATGCCCGCTGCCTGGAGCTGGGTATCGATATGGCAAAGGAGCCGATACCTATTGTCCCGGCCGCTCACTATACCTGTGGCGGCATCGTGACGGATATTAACGGGGCAACCGATCTGCCGAATCTATATGCAATCGGCGAATGCAGTTTTACAGGCCTCCATGGTGCCAACAGAATGGCCAGCAACTCCCTGCTCGAGTGCATGGTGTTCGCTCATGCGGCTGCACAAAAGATAAATGAGACAGGGCTTCAAGCTACCGGACTACCTAGTATTCCCACTTGGGACGAATCGCAGGTAACTCATTCCGATGAAGATGTCATCATCTCGCACAATTGGGATGAACTCCGCAGCTTCATGTGGGATTATGTCGGTATTGTGAGAACCGACAAGCGGCTCCAACGCGCAAGGCGTAGAATCAAATTGCTCCAGCAAGAAGTATCCGAGTATTACAGCAATTATCGAATCAGCAGCGATCTGATTGAACTGAGAAATCTAATCCAAGTAGCCGATCTGATTATTCAATGCGCTTTAAGACGCAAAGAGAGCCGCGGTCTGCATTACACACTGGATTACCCAGACACCCAATCCCAAGTGAAAGATACTATCCTAGCGCCCCCCAGCTTCGGCTGACCCATATCGAAAGATTTTCGATTTTGACTTGACCCCTTTGAAAATCTATTCCAAAAAGGAAATTATTGATTGCTAATTATTCTCTAATCGATATCAAACACAGATGCTAAATTTCCTCTTAATCCTTCGTAATTAATCCAGGGTACATTTAATAAGGATCTGAAAAGTGAAAAATCCACAGCCTGTCATATCTCCCCGGAACCTCGCAGAAAGCACCGAAATGAAACGACCCATTCAATACCACGAAATCGAGGAAAACTTATCTGAGTGGCAAGCTGCAAGGGTCATCAGCAAAACCTGGTCCATGGAACAAGATTAACAAACCTTTTGTCGAAGATTAGCGACCACTGGCACCAGCCGCACTTGATACGCTTTCCTCTAAACCCGTTTCCCTAAAAGCCAAGCATCGACTTGGCTAGAACATTTCTTTGAATTTCGTTAGATCCGCCGTAAATTGATGAAGCTCTGCCGAAGTTATAATCACTAACTGCACGCAACGAAAAATCAGGTCCGTATGCTGTTTCATTAGTCTCAGATCGAAGTTGCCTAGTGTCAAACGGCAGAGCGTAATAAGCCACCGCCTCCACCCGCAGTTCCTCCAACTTTTGTTGCAGCTCTGAACCGACTATCTTCAACATCGAAGCTGCATCACCTGCGCTACCGCCAGATTCCATCGCAGCGAGAACAAGCGATTGATTCCAGTCCAACGCATCCAATTCAATCTCAAGTTGGTCTAAGCGATTCCTAAATACTGTATTTTCAGAGAGCAGGCAACCATCACCGGTGGCCGCCGTCTCCGCAAAGCGGCGCAGGTTATCGATAAGCATTCGGTTGGCTGGGATATTGGCAATCGCGGTTCGTTCGTGACCTAAAAGATACTTCGCGTAGGACCAGCCCTTATTTTCTTCACCTATTCGCTGACTAACCGGAACACGAGCATTCGTGAAGTAAACCTCATTAAGATGATGTAATCCGTCAATTGAAAAAATCGGTTTTACTTCCACTCCAGGTGTCGACATTGGCAGCATCAGAAATGTAATGCCCTGCTGCGGTTTACTATCAAAATCGGTACGGACCAAGGCGAACATCCAGTCGGATCGATGGGCATTCGTTGTCCAGATCTTTTGCCCGTTAATAAGGTAATCGCCGCCTTCTCTAATTGCTCTTGTTTTTAGTGAGGCCAGATCAGAGCCACTGCCTGGCTCAGAGTAACCCTGGCACCACCAAACAGTCCCGTCGAGAATGCCCGGAAGATGCTGCTCACGCTGTTCATCTGTGCCGAAGGCGCATAACACAGGACCTATCATACCGAGCGCAAACGGCATCAACATCGGCGCTCCCGCAAGCGTCAGTTCTTCAGAAAAAATACGTTGCTCCTCTAGGCTCCAACCGGTACCGCCAAACTCCACGGGCCAAGACGGTGCGGCCCAACCCGCCTCAAAAAGCTTGCTGTGCCAACGCGCATTATCTGCACGATTTTGACTGAAATTAAGTTCGGCAATGGCCTTGAGATCAGGTGTAAGCTCTCTGGTCAGAAAAGTCCTTACTTCTTGCCTGAATTTTGTCAACTCTTCTGTCATCACGCCCTTCCGCTAATTCAAAAATTATAGCTCGCCGCTAAATCAATAGTAACGAAACCACTAAAAACAACATCAAGATCTTCGCTAACCATATCTTCTTTTATAAGATTTAGGGTACAAGAAGCCGCGCAAAAATAAAACGACGGACAACAAATCCCCGGCTTAAGAAAATTGGGTTGTAGTCTTATTTTTTGGGAGAGTGATCTGATGCAGATGGGTTGGGAAATTCAAGAGACGACAAAAGCAAAGTTCAAACAGGCTGGACACGATGCAGGATTCTATCGACTAGCGCCTGAAGCTCGGGCTCAGCTGATTTGCCTTTCTGAGAGAACCAAAATAANANGTCTGGATCATCATGCTCCAGCAACCTCACAAAGGCCTGCTGCTCAGCATNTGAAAGTTCGAGAAATACATCATCAAAGAAAGGTAANAGCAGNAGGTCCAGTTCCANCATACCACGCCGCGAACGCCATCGAAGGCGATTGAGTTCGAATTCAGTAAAAGTCATCAGTGTTTAAACCTTGCTTTAATGTAAAATCAGCGAATGACNACACTTTATCAACTCTCCGATACGGGATTACTCTGTATTACAGGAACAGACGCCATTAAATTCATGCAGGGTTACGTGACCTGCGACCTGACTAAACTGCAAGATGGTGGCAGAACAATCGGAGCCGTCTGCAATCTTCAAGGTCGGATGCTCACAAGTTTCCTCGCTTTAAGGTCTGGCCAAGACCTATGGTTCAGAATGCAGCGCTCCCTCGTTCCCTCGACCCTTGAATTTCTAAAGAAATATATTGTCTTTTCTAAAGCTGAGTTGCACGATATTTCTGATTCGTACGTCTGCTACGGTTCANTAGATCATTCTACAGAGACTCTATCAGACGGTTTCATTATCGAACTCCATAATCGCAAAGAAATCTGGAGCCCCTCAGTTTTTTCCGCGGAGACCAATATCGGTCCCTGGCAAGATGCGGAATATTCCGCCGGAATCGCCTGGGTTTCCGAGACTAGCCAAGCAGAATATCTGCCTCAGATGTTCAATTACCATAACCAAGATGGTATCGATTTTGAGAAGGGTTGTTACCTCGGACAGGAAATCATCGCCCGAACCCAGTATCGTGGGGAACTGAAACGAAGACTGCATCGCCTGACTTCAGCGAAGGCTCGCGATATCGGCGAAGAACTAGATTGCGGCTCTGTAGTGGCCACAGCCCCCTCCGGTCAACTTGCTGTCCTGAAAAACACTACAAACCAACCCATCACTGCAAAATTCAAAGACGGAGAATGTGTAGAGGCTAAACCCTGCTAGTCCTCGCCGACAAGCTGAGCATCAGTCAAGAGCAACCCAGGACAATCGGCCATATGGATTTATCCATGCTGAAAAATCTAGTGCCACGGAAACTCGTAGAGGTACTAGGGACGATGCTCACCAATGCGGTTCTTAAGCAAACCATCCAAAATTACCTGGTATTCCGCGACTGTGTCCTCGATCTGTTTATCACGATTTTTTTCCTCATTCTCTACCAACCAACGAGTCCTGATCTGCGACCGAACGGCCTCAAAGTTCTCCACCAAAGCTTCTCTTTTATCGATTAACATGACCAAGTGATAACCATGCTCCGACGAGATGGGACCCTGCCAGCCCTCACTGGGTTTCATGCTAAAGAGAGATTGCCACATTCCATCGCCAAAATGGCTATCAATCTCATCAAGGCTCGTTTCAACATAGTTACGCTGATAAAGAAATCGCTCACCATAACTGGGTGCTTGTTCGAAGCGCACACCGTCTGAGCGCAGCAGCGACAACATTGACATCGCGCGGTCCTTAGCCTTTTCAGCACTGCCCCCATAAGAAAAAAAGACGTGCGTAAAAGTAACTTTCGCAGAAACTTCGAAGAGGTAAGTGTTCGATTCATAAAAAGCTCTAAGATCAGTTTCATTGGGTTCAGAAACGATCTCTCCTTCCGACAGGTATTCGACANGCTGTACAAGTCGCTGCCGGATCACATAGTCCTGATTATCCAGACCAAGCGCCAGTGCTTTACGGTATAGCGCTTCTTCCCTAACGTATTGCTTAAGCGCATCCTGAACCGCCACTGCCGACAGCTCATCAAAGCCNGCCTCTACGCTACCAGTAAAGTTCTTGGTCCTATTTTCAATGAAACTAATCAGTGTTGCCCGATCAACAATAATCGTGTGAGGGTCAACCTCAGATGATGGCAANGCAAAGAGCAGANACCCAATAACGCAAAAAATTAGGATGGGCTCNTTGACCCACCCCGCGCGCATTAGGGGGTGTACCAGATGGGCGAGGTGTAGGCACGATCTTGAATACTGAAAGGAATACCTTCAGGCACCTCAACATCAAAGTAAACGGCGTCTTTTGTCGACCAACGGGGGACAGGTATCTCCAACACACGGACGTAATAAAAAGCTCGTTCTTGAGGATCGAATTCTGGATCCGTCCAGACGGCTGCCAATTCTGATTCACCGATCGTGTTGGTATAAGTCGCAGTTTCAAGGTCAACAGTACTTCCCACTGCCGGCAGCCTCCCAGATTCTAGNTCCACAACTCTGTTNCCGGACCAAGCNACATCATAAACCTTCTCCTGCAACTCGNCCTCGCTATCAAGCCAGCCTTTGACAATCTGTGCACGGTCTAAATTGGCTCCATCTGGGTCTTTTGCAGCGACTACAATGAAACTAGGNCTAGTATNGNGTGGTGCATTGGTCAAGTCCCCACCCATCGGCACACCATTTCCGTAGGCGATATCCAGGTAATTCGGACGCTCAACGTCATCATACTGGTAATTCCAGCCACCAAAAAACCTGACCTGAATCCTCGAACCCGTCGTGGCATAAACTTCTTTACGCTTCATCGCATCGAATAGAGCGGCTCTAGTATTCTCGACGGCCCAGACTGCGGCGTAGCCGGACGCAACAATATTAGAATTCTGCCAGAGTCGGTCAAGTGCAAGACCCGATGTCATACGGCCGGCTTTGGGCTCGGACTCTGGAAACTTACCAAAAAAATTATCTTCTTCGGGTGTCGATATCGTGTTGTGTCCATCAGTACTGCCAATCATACCGAACTTGAAAGGGTTAACCCCCAGTTCTGCTTGATGAACAAGACCAAGTTTCAACGCCCCCCTGGCATATTCATGGGCCAGCATCCAATCCTCCTTAGGCGCAGATCGACCAATGTTGTCCCAATCCCAGCTTTCAAAATCCGCAAATTCGTCACTAGGAGAGAGTGTTGGATGCGACTCTCCATCACCTTTGACCTGGGTAACTTCATAAATCGGTTCCCAGCGAGCTCGGGTCTCGGCGTAACTAAGGTTTAACTTTTGATTGTCGACCGACTCATTGGGAAACATCATGCCATTCGAAAGGTTGCCGTTGTGAGCAATCGCCATGACTTCACCCCCTGTCATAGTCTCATAAGTATCCAGCGCTCGCCATAGATCGCGGGGGTCCGTGCTCTCCTGAGACGTGAACGGGGGCAGCTGGGTTGCTCTATCCGCTCCATCGCGGTAAATAACTACCCGGTGTAGATTGTTACCTTCAATCATCGAGGTCCATTCGTAACCGATAAACGCAGTAAACTGACCGGGTATGTTGTGTTCGTCCGCTGTCTGACCAACATCTTCCCAAATGATTTTNTGAACCNCTTTCGGAAACNGCGGATGATTCTCCGGATCCTGCATGCTATTTACGAATGCNCCGAATAAACTCGCGTAGTCCCCNTCCGCAACATACTCAGTCCATTGTTTNCCTGCAGCAGTTCCTGTGACTANGGGATCATCTACNTTGAAGCGATAAAAACCTCCAAGGTATTCCGAGTGATCCGATACAACCAAGAAATCCATCGGCCTCCGCAACTGCACCCGCATGCCATTGTGGGCAATCATTTCCTGACCCCGAGCGAATCTGAAGGCCTGTGCGGGAGTCATATTCATGTTACCCATTGAATAAGCGTCGGCCGAGTTCCGCGTATGTAAATGAGTGTCACCCCAGTAAACATTTTTCGGGTAATCACTTTTTACTGGACTAGAGTAGTCATCCGCATGGACCGGCAGGGAGAAAATCAACGTAAAGCACAGTAACGAAATCAGCAGTAATTGCATAATAGCTCCTTGATTTCTTTGCAGTGTATCCCAGTCAGATGAGATCAGCGAGCGGGTGGTCACCCGACCACGGCGATCTGAAATGTTCATCGACATAGCTTTTGGGGACTTCCTTCGTCGAAGCAAATTGCCAGGCTGGGCGTCGATCCTTATCTACGAGAAGCGCACGAACACCCTCCGAAAAGTCAGGGTGCCGGACACATTGACCCGCGATGTCCAGTTCCATACGAAGGGTATCTGCCAGAGTCATGTCTGGAGCTCTCTGTAACTGCTCATGAAAAATTCTGGCGGTCGTCGCCGAACCTCGCTGATAAGTTTCAATCGCTCCTACCAGCCATTCATCTATTTCGAGAGTAGACATGCCGGCTTCAAAAACATCAAAAAAATCGTCATCGTCTGAAGCCCGATCGATCAAACCAACAATCGCAGAACGATGCTTTAGAAGTTGATGAGGCAGCGACTCCTTTATGGCGAACTGTTTTAGAAGTTCCGACAGCATCATGGAATTGCCGGACGCTTCATCCGTCCATACCAACGCTGCCAGAGAGTTTATCACCTCAGTTTTTTTCTCGTGTTCAATCACGTAATCAAGAATACCAAGCTCAAGCGCATCGCCAGCAGACAACTGACAACCAGTCATCCCAACGAAGGTGCCCAGTTTATCGGGCAAGCCAGAAAGCACCCAGGTTGCCCCCGCGTCCGGGAACAGACCGATAGTAATTTCAGGCATGGCAATTCGGTTATCGGGGGTTCCGACTCGATGGGAACATCCTGAGAGCAGACCAAGGCCACCGCCCATCACTACGCCATTGCCCCAGATCAAAACAGGTTTTTCTGTCTTATGCAGCATGAAGTCAAGCCGATACTCATTGGTGAAAAAGGCATCAGCGTGCGCCAAATCATCGGACTTAATAGCGTGATAGAGAGCAGTTATGTCTGCTCCCGCACAGAATGCTCTGTCACTGCTGGAGTCGAGTAAGATACAGGCAATATCATCATCATCGATCCAATCTTCAATTTGTGCGAACAAACGGTTAATCGTCTCTAGCGTCAAGCTATTCAAAGACTTTTCACGCACCAGAGTCGCCCGTCCAATTCTACTACCTAGGCGACTGAACTCGATTACCTTCTCCATCCTTACCATACTCCTGAATTTTCAATTTTAGGCTGCCTGAATCGTTGATTATGAACTATCAAGCACCTGCAATTCAGCATTTGCATGGAAGCCCTAGTGACTCATCAGAGTGACGCCTAGCCAGGCAGGACACGCCAATCAATGGGCACCTCGCCCATTGCCTCTAGCATCTCATTGCATTTTGAGAAGTGTTTGCAGCCAAAAAAACCGCGGTGTGCCGAAAGCGGTGACGGGTGAGGTGCAAGCAAAACTCGGTGCTTCAGCGCGTTGATGAAGGCTCCTTTTTTCTGCGCATAACCACCCCAGAGCAGAAACACACATGGCTTATCACGCTCCGACAAGCATTCGACAACACGATCAGTAAACGTCTCCCAACCCTTACCTCGATGTGACGCCGCTCGATGTCTTTCTACCGTCAGCACGCTGTTCAGCAGCAGAACACCCTGCTCCGCCCAAGGGTGCAGACAGCCATATTCAAAGTCAGATGCTACCAAACCAAGATCAGACTGTATTTCCTTGAAGATATTAACCAGTGATGGCGGCGGAGCCACACCTTGACGCACCGAAAAACATAGGCCGTGTGCCTGGCCTGGGCCGTGGTAAGGATCCTGGCCGAGAATTACCACCCGAACAGTATCGAAAGGTGTACTGTTCAACGCGTTAAAATACTCTGAGCCGACCGGATAAATAACTTTTCCGCGGGCTTTTTCAGCGACAAGAAACTTCCTGAGATCTTGCATGTAGGGCTGTTCGAACTCTTCTTGGAGCTGGTTTAACCAGCCAGGTTCGAGTTGCACATTATGGGTCGCGGACATCTTTTGGAAGATTACCACATCTACAACCGGACGCTGATTTTCATATCACGCTACCAATATACAAAATTTAGAACCCCGCCCGGGCTTGATCTCGATCTGCTCGGGACGGATGATGTAAGCATCAGTATCAGGATTATAACCAATGAATGAAGGCCAATTTAGAGGGTTCTATGTTGCTGTTGAGGAACCAGGAATCGCCTGGATTAGATTCAACGAACCCGAAAAGCTCAATGGAATGCATGCCGGTAAAAAACGGGACTTGATAGAGACTCTTACTCAGGCACAGATGGACAACGGCATACGCGTTGTCGTTTTTACCGGGGAAGGCCGCGCTTTCTGCGCAGGTGATGACCTGAAAGCATATACGAGCACACCTTCAAAGAATGACACCCTGATGCCACCTATTCACCCGGGGCATGATTCTCCCATCGGAACCTATAACGGTCTGCGTCATATTTCCCAGGCACTTAACCTTGCGATTCGGCGCCTAGACAAAATCTGTATCGCAGCCATTAATGGCGTTGCTATTCAGACTGGCCTGTCCCTGGCACTCGCCTGCGATTTCAAAATCGCCGCCGAGACCGCCCAAATGGGCAGCGCCACCTTACGCTTCGGCTTACTACCCGACGAAGGTGGTCATTTCTTGTTACTCCAGCACTTGGGGCTTGCGCAGACCATAGACTTCGTTATGCGTAAAAGAATCGTCTCAGCCACCCAAGCTATGGAATTGGGGCTAGTGAACGAGGTAGTTCCTCATGAAAATCTTGAGCATAGGGCGAGGGAATTGGCCAGGGAACTCGCTCACGGCCCGCAAGTCTCGATGCGTCTAATGAAACGTTCAATTTATGCGGCCGCAGAGCTAAGTTTTGAGCAAGCCTGCGAGGATATTGCATCCAAAACGGCCGTTTCTGACCATCACCCGGACACTCGTGAAGGCGTGAGAGCCTTTCAAGAGAAACGACAACCGCAATTCAACGACTGGTTGGATTGACTCAAGGTAGGCAGGGCTCTTTGCTCGCAGCCCAAAAGTCTGGTTCTGAAGTTTTGTCCCACATTATCCGACAGCTAGATACTACGTTTTCGGACGCATATGCGGGAAGAGCACAACGTCACGAATAGAAGCGGAGTCCGTGAACAACATTACTAACCGGTCTATACCTAACCCTTCACCAGCGGTCGGTGGGAGGCCATATTCCAGTGCAGTAATGTAGTCTTCATCAAAATGCATTGCTTCATCATCACCAGCATCTCTTGCTTCAACTTGTTGCCGAAATCGTTCTGCTTGATCTTCAGCGTCATTTAACTCAGAAAAACCGTTGGCGATTTCCTTACCCATGACAAACAACTCGAAGCGGTCAGTCACGTCTGGATTTTCGTCGTTGCGACGTGCTAGGGGCGAGACCTCGGTCGGATGCGCCGTGATGAAGACTGGTTGCTCAATCCTATCCTCGACCAGTTCTTCAAACAGTTCCATGATTAATTTACCATGGCCCGAGGTCTCCTCGCTCGCTAGCCCAAACCTATCTGCAAGCGCTCGGGTACTTTCCAAATCTTTCAAATGCTCAGCCTCAATCGACTCATGAAAAGCTATAATGGCTTCACTCATGGTCATCCTAGAGAAAGGCTGACTCAGATCGATCTCAATACCATCATAGGTCAGTGACATCGTTCCCAAAACGTCCATGGCAAGGGTACGCAGCATTGTTTCCGTCAGATCCATAAGGTCGCTATAGTCCGCGTAAGCCCAATAAAACTCCAGCATAGTAAATTCCGGACTGTGCTTGGTCGACATGCCTTCGTTGCGGAAGTTACGATTGATCTCGAAGACGCGTTCAAAACCGCCCACAACCAGGCGTTTTAGATTTAGTTCAGGCGCCACCCTTAGATACATATTTCTGCTCAGTGCATTGTAATGCGTGGTAAATGGCGCTGCAGTGGCGCCGCCCGGCAAGCTCTGCATCATCGGCGTTTCAACTTCCATGAATGAACGGTCGGCAAGAAAACGCCGGATACCTTCAACGATTTTCGAGCGCTTGATGAAAACTTCCCGGCTGTCTTCGTTAACCATGAGATCAAGATAACGTTGCCTGTAGCGAGTCTCAGTATCCGTCAAACCCTTGTGTTTGTCAGGCAAGGGTCTCAAAGATTTGGTCAGGAGGCGGATATCCTTGACGCTAACTGTTAATTCTCCCTTGTTCGTCTTCATCATGGTGCCACCAGCACCGACAATGTCACCCAAATCCCAGGCTTTGAAGGTCTCATAGGCCGGAGCACCAATTTCATCCTGACGCACATAGAGTTGGATCCGGCCAGAAACATCCTGTAATGTCAAAAAGCTGGCCTTACCCATAACCCGACGCAACACTATGCGGCCGGCCACTAATGCTGCGGGTAATTCTGCCTCGAGCTCTTCCTTGGCTAGGCCCGCATAATTTTCAATCAGCTCCGACGCTAAGTGTTCACGGCGAAAGTCATTAGGAAAGGGATTACCAGCTTTACGTAAACCTTCGAGAGCGGACCGCCTCAGCGCAATAATTTCATTATCATTCAAGTCTTTTTCATCGGTCATAGTCACAGGCCCATCTTCAAGCTGGCTTCAATAAATTTGTCTAGGTCTCCATCAAGCACGGACTGTGTATTGCTAGTTTCCACGTTCGTTCGTAGGTCTTTTATACGCGCTGAATCGAGCACATAGGAACGTATCTGACTGCCCCAACTTATATCAGATTTACTTTCTTCAATTGCCTGCATTTCTGTTTTCTGTTTCTGCTCTTCCAATTCGTAAAGCTTAGCCTTTAGCTGTTTTATAGCCTGATCCTTATTCTTATGCTGACTACGCTGATTCTGGCACTGGACAACGATACCAGTTGGTTCGTGTGTAAGACGGATGGCAGAGTCAGTCTTATTCACGTGCTGCCCACCAGCTCCGCTTGCTCGGTAGGTGTCAACCCTGACCTGGGACATATCAAGCTCAATATCAATATCATCGTCTAATTCCGGTGAAACGAAAACAGATGCGAATGATGTGTGGCGACGATTACCTGAATCAAACGGAGACTTACGGACCAGCCGGTGGACACCGGTTTCAGTACGCAACCACCCAAAGGAGTACTCTCCTTCCACTCGAATCGTTGCACCTTTGATACCAGCGACTTCGCCTTCAGACACTTCCATCACTTCTGTCTTGAAGCCGTGCGATTCGCCCCAGCGCAGATACATACGTAACAGCATTTCAGCCCAGTCCTGGGCCTCCGTGCCACCAGAGCCTGCCTGAATATCCAAGTAAGCACTGTTGGGATCCATCTCGCCAGAAAACATCCGACGGAATTCCATCGCTTCCAACAGAGCATCCAGTTCTACGAGGTCAGCAACTGCTTCCTCGAGCAGTGATTCATCCTGTTCATCCGCCGCCAACTCAACGATGTCGGCAACGTCGAAAAGACCTTTGTCCAATCTGTCGATAGTCAGAACAACTGTTTCCAGGCTCGCTCGTTCCTTGCCCATCTTCTGCGCGTATTCAGGTTCATCCCAAATACCCGAGTCAGCTAGTTCGAGCTCTACCTCCGCTAAACGCTCTTTCCGGTTTTCATAGTCAAAGGTACCCCCTCAGCACTTCTGTTCGTGCCTGCAAATCTTTTACTTGTGTCAATATCGCGTTCGTTTCTAACATCGTCACTACTTTTAAGTTATATCAGGGCCAACAGCAGCCGCCGCATTTTAAAGGAATGACTGCTGACCTGCCACCAACGTCGGCTTCGGTGCGCGGGAGTCAATGCTTACGGCCATACATTTCCACAAATATTGAATCACTCTAAGTGTTTTTCGACTACCACCTCCCTGACGGACAGACAGTATGCTAAGACTCACGGCACCGGAGCACTTTAGGCGAATAATAAAACAACAAGTTGTGGCTGCTCTCGACCACGATAGCGGTTGACCTCGATTCGATAAACACAATGTATATGGCGCGCCTCCAGCAGACCGGGATGATTAAAGCAGATCGCATCTACAGGCTGACCTCTNGATGGTTGCAGTAACAGCTTCAAATGACTGCCCCCAAGAATTCTNTGCTCCAGTACTTCAAAATCATCATCAAATTGCGGCTCCGAAAAGCCTTGCCCCCAAGGTGCGGCCAATTCGAGCAAACGAGCGATCTCAAGGGTGATCTCTTCATCCAAAGAACCGTCAGTCGTCACAACCTGTTCAAGACCGGCATTGCCAAGAACTCTAGTTACCTGATTATTAAAAGCATGGCAGAATCGGTCGAAATCAGCTTCTTTGATGGACAGTCCAGCTGCCATCGCATGACCACCGAAACGCAGCAGCAGGCCAGGGTTTTCTGTGGCTAAAGCATCGAGCGCATCACGCAGGTGGAAACCCGCCACAGACCTACCAGAACCTTTCAACTCACCATCCGATACTGGTGCAAATGCAATAGCAGGACGGTACGTCCGCTCCTTGATACGAGAAGCAATAATACCCACTACTCCTTCGTGCCAGTTAGACCTGTAAAGACAGAGACCTGCAGATTTTTCACCCTCTAGTGATAAGGCGTCAATTACCTCAAGCGCCTCGTCACGCATGTTTCTCTCGATGTCTCGACGCTCTTTATTCAGCTCATCAAGATGGTAAGCCAGTTCCTCGGCCCTGCTCCCCGTCGCCAGAAGACACTCGATGCCTAAGGTCATATCCTGCAGTCGACCAGCGGCATTAAGTCGAGGCGCGATCGAAAATGCCAGGTCTCTAGTAAGTAAATTAGCCCTGTCAAGTCCAGCGATTTCGATCAAGGCATTCAGGCCTGGCCTGGCCCTACCAGCCCGAATACGACGCAAGCCCTCGCTAACCAGTCGTCGATTATTCTGATCCAGTTGCACAACATCTGCGATCGTCCCGAGCGCAACCAGATCCAACCACTCAGCCAGATTCGGCTCCGTCCTCGAATCGAACCAGCCACGTGCACGCAGCTCTGCGCGCACTGCGGATAAGAGATAAAAGGCGACGCCGACGCCCGCCAAATGCTTACTTTCAAAGTGACAGTCCGGTTGATTAGGATTAACGATAGCAGCGGCTGCCGGAAGTTCAGCACCAGGCAGGTGATGGTCCGTAATAATAACTTGCATGCCGGTATTGTTGGCAAGAGCCACGCCAGCCTGTGAGGAAATGCCATTGTCGACCGTTACTAATAGATCAGGTCCAAATTCAGCAGCTACCTGAACAATTTCAGGAGAAAGGCCGTAACCAAACTTAAATCTGTCTGGCACCAAGTAGGATACTGAAACTACTCCCATCGCTTTTAGCGACGAAACCAATAGTGCACAGCTCGTCGCGCCGTCAGCATCGAAATCGCCGACAATGAGAATTGTCGACTCAGCTTCGATCGCGGTAGCGACTATCTCTGCCGCCTCGTGAATACCTCTTAGACCAGAGGGCGGGAGGAGTCCGCGAAGAGAATGGTCCAATTCAATGGCAGACTCAAGGCCACGTGCTGCAAACAACCTGCCAAGGAGAGGTGACTCGCAATCGATAGGACTGACAGAATCGCGACGGACGATTCGCTTGCCGATGCCACGCATCGTGCCAGTCATCGGAGATCAGCAACTCTGATCTTTGTCACATCGGATGTCACTTCTTCAAGAGCAGCCAATTGAGCGACTGCCGCATCAATAGAAGCCTCGGCGACCTCGTTGGTGATAATAACAAGCTGGGCATTGCTCGGGCGAGCATCTTTCTGGTTCAATACCTCAATGCTCACCTCATGCTCACCCAATATTGAAGAAACATGTGCCAAAGCACCTGGCTCATCCCTGACTCCTAGACGAAGAAAGTAAGAGCTGACTATAGATTCCATCGAGTTGATCGGAACAGGTTCGGCCTCCAAGAATCCAAGATTTGCAATGCTGTTTCCCGAACGGACAACGTCCATGATATCAGCCATTACTGCCGAAGCTGTAGGCCCTGCACCAGCACCCGCGCCGTAATACAGCGTTGGTCCAGCTTGATCACTTCCGACCATGACAGCATTCATGACGCCGTTAACCTGGGCGAGCATTTGACTCTCAGGTATTAATGTCGGATGCACACGCAATTCAACACTTTCCCCNAGGTTTCGGGCCAAACCGAGATGTCTGATCCGATAGCCCAGTTCATTAGCTAGCTGGATATCTGTGCTCGTTATCTTTGTTATACCCTCGGTATATATTGCCGGAAAGTTTAGCGGTATGCCAAAGGCAATAGACGCAAGGATGGTCAATTTATGCGCTGCATCAATTCCTTCAACATCAAAGGTTGGGTCAGCCTCCGCATACCCCAGTTCCTGAGCCTCTTTAAGTACTTCATCGAAAGAACGGCTACTGCCAGGCCGGGCCATCTCACTTAGAATAAAGTTGCTTGTACCGTTGATAATCCCGGCCAGCCACTCGATATGATTCCCAGCCAGTCCTTCCTTTATCGCCTTGACGATTGGAATTCCACCGGCAATCGAAGCCTCGTAACGGACGCTGACACTCATGGCCGCGGCAGCTTTAAAAACTTCATCGCCATGTAATGCTATGAGCGCCTTGTTAGCCGTGACAACATGTTTGCCATGGGCAATCGCTTCAAGCACAAGCTGCCGAGCGGCGTCTACGCCACCTATCAGTTCTACCAAGATATCTACATCGGGACTCCTCGCAACATCAAATACATCACGAGTCACATTAAAGGCGGAGAGATCACAATCCGGAGGATCGCGACGACAACCTACCTGAACTAACTCCGGTGCAGGATTAATCTTACGAGCTATTTCGTCGCTATTACTTGCAAACAGCTTAAACAATCCTGAGCCAACGGTTCCAAGTCCACAAATACCGACTCGCATAGCCAAGTTATACCTGGTCCCTGAACATTTTCTTGATGCCACGCAACGCCTGTCGAGTACGGTGTTCATTTTCGATCAAGGCAAAGCGGACATGGTCGTCACCGTACTGACCGAAGCCAACTCCCGGCGAGACTGCAACTTTTGCTTTTTTGAGCAGAAGTTTACTGAATTCTAACGAGCCCATATGTTCGAACTGCGGTGGGATTTTTGCCCAGACAAACATTGTGGCTTTGGGTGGTGTAACCTCCCAACCCAACGTGTTAAGACCTTCACATAGCACGTCGCGCCGCCTCCGATACATGTTTCGGATTTCAACGACGCATGACTGGTCGCCTTCGAGCGCTGCAATAGCCGCTACCTGAATTGGGGTAAAAGTACCGTAGTCAAGATACGATTTGATTCTCGCCAGGGCACCTACCAGTGTGGGGTTACCCACACAAAAANCGACACGCCAGCCGGGCATATTATAGCTCTTCGACATGGTAAAAAACTCCACGGCGATGTCCTTAGCGCCNTCGACCTGCAGAATGCTTGGAACCTCATAATCATCGTAGACCAGATCGGCGTAAGCGAGGTCNTGGACAACCCAAATACCATGCTCTTTAGCAGTCGCAATAACCTTTTCAAAAAACTCCAGTTCGACACATTCGGTAGTCGGGTTCCCCGGGAAATTAAGCACCAAAACCTTAGGCTTTGGCCATGTATTCGTGATTGCCTGTTCGAGTTCTTCAAAAAAATCAACGTCTTTCGTAAGTGGTACATGTCGCACATCGGCATCTGCTATAACAAACCCGTATGGATGAACAGGATATGAGGGATTAGGCACCAGGACAGCATCGCCCGGACCCAGCACTGCCATAGCAAGGTGCGCGATACCCTCTTTAGACCCCAGAGTTACGATAGCTTCTGTCTCGAAATCCAGTTCAACCTCGAANCGGTCCTTGTACCAGTTACAGATTGCTTTTCTTAGTCTTGGAATACCCTTCGACTGACTATAACGATGGGTATCACCGCGTTGAACCGTTTCGGTCAATTTGTCCACAATATGCTGTGGGGTCTCCTGNTCTGGNTTCCCCATACCGAAGTCGATGATATCCTCACCGCGNGCGCGCGCCTCCCGCTTCAGAGCGTCCGTAATGCTGAAGATGTATGGTGGCAGCCGCTTTATACGCGGAAATTCTTCCATTTCTCTGAAACGCCGAAAAAATAAGACACTATAGTCGGGCGAACCTTTTAANGAGGCCGCCAGCGGCGTCAATCTTACCTGATTGAGTTATTCATTACAGGATTAACTGGAGACAACGATCCTACCTCGTCTCTAGGCTCAGGGATACGGAACAAAATCAAGGCTGCACCCATTGCCAGGAAAAGCACGGAAGTCATGAACACATACTCATAACCCAGCAAACTCGCCATCACACCTCCTGCTAAGGGGCCAAGGCTTCCCGAAAGCTGCGATACACTGTTCGCAAGCGCGATACGGACTGGCAGATTCTGCCGGTCACCAAACTCCAGGACAATATTGCGGGCCGCCTGTTCAAAACCCTGAACAGCTGCTCCGATTCCTGCAAACACCAGGATAATCATTGTCAAACNGTTGCTTGCCAACAACATTANTGTTGCAATAATCCAGAGAGAGCCAGTTAGCAATATCACCCGACGAAAGCCTCGCTGGTCGGCGATATACCCCCAAAAGAGGTTTGATACTGTGCCCGAGATCGTGAATGCGAACGTTAAAATACCTAGGATTGCCCCAGAAAGACCGATCGTCTGTCCAGCATAGAGAATATAAAAGGGCATAGCCATTCGGCCCGTTGTAGCAATCGTTCGAGCCACTATGAAACGCCGAAAAGTTTTCTCTGCTCTTAGTAGATTAGGAACTTCGCGAAGTTGCAAGACCAATGACAAGCGGGGTTTAACCACCGGCGGTTCAGGTTCGCGGACACCAAACAACATCAACAGGCCTATCGCAGTAAGCACAAAAGCCAAGATAAACATCCACGAGTAACCAGCGATACTGGGTTCAGTACCGATTAGGTATGCACCACCAATATAGGCTACCGCGGCGGCGGTTGTACCGGCGAGAAAGTTACGGAATCCGGTTAATCGACCACGTTTACTTACCGGGATGACTTTCGACATCAGATAATTGAAGATAACTCCCTGCATACCTTCCAGTAGACCAAAGAACATCAACAAAACCATCATAGTTACCAGCAAAAGATCGTCTTCCAGAAAGAAACCTGCCAATCCCATAAGCAGGACACAAGAGCGCATCAATGTCCCAGTGATAAAGCCAATAGGCAACACGCGTGCTCTATGCGAGATCAAGTTCGCACCAACCAAGGGCGTCAGCATCTGTCCCAAGCCCTGCAAAGCAAGAGCTGTTCCAACTAAAAGGTTAGACCCTCCAGACAACATAAGAAGATAAGCTGGGATGAAAGTAGGCGCATTTATAAAGCGGAAACCAGTTTGACCTAACATGCCATGAAAGAGATGCGCCATGAAATTGCGCGTAAGATTACGCTGAATAAATATTTCATAGCGCCGCTCCGCGCGGCGTGCGTTGGCAGCCGATATTTGCAAGGCAAAGGAGTTATTCAGTTGATGCCAAGTCGCTGAACCATTTGATCGGCGGGCAGATACCCCGGCTGAAGTCGACCATCTTCAAAAATCACCGCAGGAGTGCCGGTCACTCCAAACTGATCACCCAAGGCAAAGTGAGTCGCCACGGGATTAGCACAGATGGCAGGTTTAATTTCTTCGCCAGCTTTTGCGCGAGTCAGCGCATCATTCGGATCTTCTGCGCACCAGGCAGATACTGCTTTATCGTAAGAGAGTGAGCCAATTCCAGCTCTCGGATAAGCTAGATAACGCACTGCCACGCCCATATCATTCAAGGCCGGCACTTCCTGGTGTAATTTACGGCAATACCCACAGTCAATGTCCGTAAAGACCGTAATCGTTGCTTTAATATTTTCCGCTGCAGGCGAGAAGACTAGCATTTCAGAATCATCTAGCCCTTCCAGCAGTTGTCGACGCTCATCACTCTTAGCACGTTGCGTCGCGTTGAAGAAGGTCGATCCTTGGACGAGGAACAGCTCACCAAAAAAGAAATGTTCGGCATTCCTATCGACGTAGAGGATCGATCCATCGGGCAAATAGACGGAATAATAACCATCAACCTCGGTCTCTTCGATTTTCTTGATAGGCAAGGGTGGTTGAAACCGTTTGAGTCTCGCTTCAATCGCCTTAATTTCAGAGCCTACGGAAACCCCATCATCCGCCAAGCTTCCCGAGGATATCATCAGGGTAAAAATGAAAAAGGATGACAGTGTTCTAAGAGTTCTAATCATTAGACAAGATATTCAGCACAATTTTTATAGAGCTAGCACTTTGCAACAGACGGCCTAAATCTGCAACGAATGTCGAAGATAAATAAATAGCAACCCCTGATATCAGCCCCTAGGGTGATGCTGCTGATGCAGCTCTTTCATTCGCTGCTGCGCAACGTGGGTATAAATCTGCGTAGTTGATAAATCCGAATGTCCAAGGAGCAATTGCACAACGCGCAGGTCAGCACCATGATTCAATAGGTGCGTGGCGAACGCGTGCCGAAGCGTATGTGGCGACAGCTTCTTTCGAATGCCCGCGGCAATCGCAAGTTTCCTTAGGCGGTGCCAAAAGGTCTGCCGGGACATGGCAACACCTCGATTACTGGGGAACACGATGTCCTCGCCAAGATTTTTCTTCAGGAGCTCACTTCTGGCGTCATCGAAATAGAGTATCAGCCAGGTGATGGCTTCCTCTCCCAATGGCACGAGGCGTTCTTTCGAGCCTTTCCCAACAATTCGGATCACACCCTGACGCAAATTGAGCTGTCCAAGTCTTAATTCCGTCAGTTCGCTGACTCTCAAACCACAGGCATACAGCACTTCTAACATCGTACGATCTCGCAGACCNAGCGGTGTTTCAATATTCGGTGCTGCCAACAATTTCTCGACGTCGGNTTCGGTTAAGGTGTCTGGCAAGGGGCGCCCCAACTTCGGATTTTCTACTCTTAACGTCGGATCGTTCGCTATCAGCTTCTCTCGCAAGAGATAGCGATAAAGAGCACGTAGACAAGATAGCGACCGGGCCGTCGAGCGCGCCTTAAGGCCTTTCTGCAGGCGGTGGGACAGGTATTGGTTAATGTCGGCTCGACTGACTTGCGTAAACGTNTGACTCTTTGTTTCGAGCCAATCGGCGTAGGCCTGCAGATCATGTCGATAGGATTTGAGAGTATTTTGACTCAGTCCTTTTTCAAACCATAAACTGTCCAAAAAAGCTTCGATCAGAGGCTGAACACTGAGAGTAGACATAAAACCAGTTTAACAAAAATATGCCTAATACACCTTCCTTGGATGCAGGCGCTACGCAGACCTCTCATGAATTTTCAGTCAAAGCTCATACAGCACGTAGCGTTAATTCAGCTTTTCCTTGATGCGGGCAGACCGACCACTTCGCTCACGCAGGTAGTAAAGTTTCGCTTTACGAACATCGCCCCGCCGCTTGACACTGATGGTGTCTATCTGAGGACTATGTGTCTGAAAGGATCGCTCAACGCCAACCCCATGAGAAATCTTCCGNACCGTGAACGATGAGTTCAAACCACGGTTACGCTTANCGATCACCACACCTTCATAGGCCTGGAGCCGCTCTCGATTACCTTCGCGCACTCGCACCTGAACAATTACCGTGTCGCCAGCTCCGAACTCCGGAAGATCGCTTTTAAGTTGATCATTCTCAATCTTCTCAATAATCTTATTTTTGCTCATGGGNTTGTCCTTTTAATCTAAACCAGAAATGCGGTACACGTCGCTAATTTCTCATTCCAAAACATTCAGCTTTTTATTTCAGCACTACTGCTTAGTCGAGACCGATCATATTCGTCCAAAAGTATACTCTCTTTTTCACTTAACTCACGCTGAGCGAACAGGTCGGGGCGACGCTCTCGCGTTCTCCCCAGCGCCTGCTGCTTCCGCCAACGGTCAATCATTTCATGATTACCGCTCAGCAAAACGTCGGGTACCTTTTGGCCCGCGACGACTTCCGGCCTAGTATACTGAGGGTAATCAAGCAATCCATCTCTAAAGGATTCCCTCTCAATCGATTCTTTATCTCCTAAAGCATCCGGCAAAAGCCGAGTAATGCCATCAACAAGCACCATCGCAGGTAATTCTCCACCACTGACAACAAAGTCACCAATGGAAATCTCTTCATCGATTATCGACTCGATAAGCCGTTCATCAATGCCTTCATACCGACCTGCTACGAGAATCAATTCCTTGCACTCCGCCAGTCGGTCCATCCTATCCTGCGTCAATCGTTGACCCTGAGGCGACAAATACACCACCTGGCATTCCGTCTTTGCCCCTCTTTTAGCTGCCTGTATCGCCTTATACAAGGGNTCGACTTTCATAAGCATTCCAGGACCCCCTCCGTAGGGCTTGTCATCTACAGTCTTGTGACGGTCTGTAGTAAAGTCCCTCGGGTTCCAGGTTTCGACTTCGAGAATCCTTCTCTCAATCGCCCGACGAGTAATTCCGAATCCCATTACCGCCTGCAACATCTCCGGGAACAAAGACACGATTCCAATCCACATGACCACCGTCCCGCTTTAGAATTCGGCTCGCCAATCTACCACGATTGTGCTCGCTTCCGGATCTACGCTAAGAACCACATCATGCTCAACGTAGGGTATTAGTCGTTCCTGATTATCAATACTATTTTTCGTAGGCCGCACCGACATAACNTCGTTGGCCCCTGTTTCAATCATATGGCTGACTTCTCCTAAGTTCAGTCCTTCGCGATTGAAGACGCTAAGCCCCTCAAGCTGGAACCAATAGAAGTCCCCTTCCCCAAGTTCCGGTAATAAAGCCCTGGCAACATGAATTTCATACCCTGCCAGCTCGTCCGCCTGTGTGCGGTTTTCGATGCCCGCCACACTAGCGATCAGCCTTTTACCATGTTGCTGACCGTTTCTAATTTCTACCCTGCGTTCCTCGTTACCTTTCCGAAGAATCCACGGTGAGTAATCGAAAATCTTTTCGATGGGATCTGTATAAGAAAACACCTTAAAGCATCCCTTAATGCCGTGACTACTAGTAATGCTTCCGAGGCGGATTTCTGTCACTAGAACACGATCACTATCGAACCACGTTAAGCTACGCAGCTGCCTCCGACGCTGCAGCAGCAGTAGCCTTATGGTAATCCTTTGCTATTTTCGCTACCCGATCGGAAACCTGGGCACCCTGACGGACCCAATAATCTAGTCTTTCTAGATCGAGACGAACGCCTTCTTCAGCACCTCGCGCGATCGGATTAAAAAAACCAAGTCGCTCAATAAAACGTCCATCCCTGGAGCGCCGACTGTCGGCCACGTTTATGTGGTAAAACGGCCTCTTCTTGCTGCCACCCCTAGCCAAGCGAATAGTTACCATGTCATTGTTTTCCTTAAAAAAATCTACTCNTTTCGCCGGTCGGGCGATTAAAGGGNGCGTATTGTACGGTAATGAACCCTTAAATAAAAGCNGGTCGCTCNTCATCATTTCCTTANCTTTTAGCCTAACTNGGTTTGTTAGGCCAAGTCGCTAACGGCGTGGCAATCCCGGTGGCGCCTGCATACCGCCCATGCCTCTCATCATGTTCGCCATACCACCTTTCTTGCCAAGCTTTTTCATCATCTTCTGCATTTGCTTATGCTGCTTTAGCAAGCGATTGACATCCTGAAGCTGAGTACCGGAGCCGCCCGCTATACGTTTTTTTCTCGAGCCGTTGATACTGTCAGGATAACGACGCTCACTTGGTGTCATTGAATTAATGATCGCTTCCATCTGAACAAACATAGTGTCGTTCATTTTTTCCTGCGCTGTCTGCGCCATCTGCCCCATGCCTGGCATCTTGCCAAGCATGTTCGTAATTCCACCCATATTATTCATCTGCTGAATCTGGTCCCGGAAGTCTTCCAGATCAAACTTTTTACCACGGGTAATTTTTTGAGCGAGCTTCTTCGCTTTCTTTTTATCAATTTTCTGCTCGGCTTCCTCAATCAGCGACATTACATCACCCATGCCGAGGATTCGCGATGCAATTCGTTCGGGGTGGAAAGCCTCAAGGGCCTCAATAGTCTCACCGACAGCCATGAACTTGATAGGTTTACCCGTCACTGCGCGGACAGATAACGCAGCACCACCCCTGCTGTCGCCGTCGGCTTTCGTGAGAACAACCCCTGTCAGCGGCAACACTTCACCAAAGGACTTGGCCGTGTTAGCCGCATCCTGACCAGTGAGCGCGTCCACTACGAACAATGTTTCACTTGGCACTAAAAGACCGTGTAAGTCCTTGATCTCAGACATCATGTCCGAGTCAACATGCAACCGACCCGCGGTGTCGACTATCAGGACATCAACGAACTGTTTCTTTGCCGCCGCTAACGCATCGCGAGCGATATCGATCGGCTTCTGATCTTCAGAAGATATAAAAAAATTAAGATCAGCCTGATCAGCCAATTGTCCTAATTGACTGATGGCTGCTGGTCGATAAACATCAGTGCTGGCCACCATCACCGACTTCTTCTCGCGAGTTTTCAACCAGTGGCCAAGTTTCGCCGTTGAGGTCGTTTTTCCCGCACCCTGCAGACCAGCCATTAGAATGACCATTGGAGGCTGCACATTTAGATTCAGAGCACTCTCGCCCCCGCCCATTAGGGTGGTCAATTCATCATTAACAATTTTGACAAAGACTTGACCAGGCGAAAGACTGGTAGAAACCTCTGTACCCAGCGCGCGCGCCTTGACCCGCTCAATGAAATCTTTTGCGACGGACAACGCCACGTCTGCCTCTAGCAGCGAGACCCTGACATCTCGCAGCGCATCCTGAATATTATCTTCTGTTAGCTTCGACTTCCCAGTCAGCACAGCGAGAGTGCTGCTGAGACGCTCGGTCAATGATTGAAACACGGTCTTACCTGAAAGCCTTTCGCTGTGTCATTATATACGAACCCCCTTAATAAGAGATAAACGGTGTCATTGATATTGCCAGGCATCATAGCTGCCATTTTCTACATCACCGCAACGGTGATGCAAATCAAGACAGTCACCAACAATAGAGCCAGCGGCAAATGGCCTAAGTGGCTTGGCTGTTTGGCGGTCTTCTTGCACGCGTGGACTGCCTTTTCAGATCTTCTTTCAGGGACGGGCATCGATCTCGGCATCTATTCCATGCTGTCTATAATGGCTCTATCCATTGCAGTTATCGTAGTGATAAGCAGTTTCCGCCGACCAGTAGACAACCTATTTTTAGTTATTTTCCCTCTGGCCATCTTAACTCTGATTATAGAACTTACCCTGAAGGGAGAATCTAGTTTCCGCGAGCATCTGCCAATCGGCACAGTCGGCCATATCATCTTCTCTATTGCCGCCTACAGTCTACTGACCATCGCTGCCGCTCAAGCCTTGTTCCTTTCACTTGGAGACAATCTATTGCGCAGTCGCAAACTGAAGATACTGCAGCAAATGCCTTCACTGGAGACAATGGAATCTCTAATGTTCGAAATGGTTGCCTGGGGGCTAATTTTCCTCACCCTGTCAATTACAAGCGGGTTTATCTCTCTCAAGGATATTTCGGGGCCGGGTCTCTGGCACCACACCATCATCACGTTGATGGCCTGGACCGTTTTTATCGTACTTCTCTGGGGTAGGCGGCACCTAGGCTGGCGTGGCGAAATCGCGTCTCGTTGGGCCCTTACCGGTTTTGTCTTACTGGCTGTGGGATATTTCGGCAGCAAACTCGTTCTAGAAATCATTCTACTGTCTTAGTATTTCCCTTCAGGCCTTTTTTTGCTACAAAGAGCGTCCTGCATTTCGAGAGGTGTCCATATTTGGACGATCCATCGATAGTAACCCTGACGGGTTCTATCATACTGCTGATCATCGTCTCAGCCTATTTCTCTGGCTCAGAGACAGCCATGATGGCACTCAACCGATATCGGCTGAAGCATCTATCAAAGAAAGGCCATGGGGGAGCCAAACGGGCTGAAAAGCTGCTAGAACGGCCGGACCGTTTGCTGGGCGTTATCTTAATAGGCAACAATCTGGCGAACTTCACCGCTGCTTCACTTGCGACTGTCCTCGCGATTGATCTGCTGGGAGATCAGGGTGTAGCGTGGGCACCAATTGTCTGCACAATTATTTTCCTTATTTTCGCTGAGGTCGCGCCCAAGACCATCGCTGCAATCTATCCAGAAAAAGTAGCCCTTCCTTCTTCCTACCTATTGCAACTACTTCTTCTAATAACCTTCCCGCTTGTGTGGCTAGTTAACAGTGTCGCAAACGCATTACTGAAGCTTTTGGGAGTGCAGCATGGGGACGCATCAGAGGATCACCTTAGCGTAGAAGAACTGCGCACTGTCGTTGACGAAGGATCTCAAATCGAAGGACACGATCAAGATATGATGCTTGGAGTGCTCGATCTGGGAAAGGTGACGGTTGATGACATAATGGTTCCTCGCCATGAGATCGTCGGCATTGATCTGGATGACGAGATGGAAGATATAGTCAGCCAACTACGAACTCTGCAACACACACGGATTCCGGTATTCAAGGAGGATATCGATAGGATTCTTGGAACTTTGCACGTACGTAATGCTGCTAAATTCCTTATCGCCGGGGAACTGACGAAAGCGGCTTTGATTCAAGAAACCTCGGAACCCTACTTTGTTCCCGAAAATACACCATTGCAAATTCAACTAATTAATTTCCAACAGGCGAAGGAGAGGATTGCACTTGTGGTCGATGAATACGGCGACATACAGGGTATAGTCACTATCGAGGATATCCTCGAAGAGATCGTGGGGGACTTCACCACTGACATACACGCGACCAGCACTGATATCCACCCTCAGGCGGATGACACCTACCTCATCGACGGCGGCACGCACATTAGGCTGATCAATCGTTCATTGGGCTGGAATATGCCCACAGACGGTCCAAAAACCTTGAACGGCCTGATTACGGAATACCTAGAAACCATTCCTGAGTCTAATATCTGTTTGACAATCGAGGGGTACCGCATCGAAATTGTGCAAATTCAGGAAAACATGATCAAGACAGCCAAGCTCTCTGAACCACCTGAGACCTTCTAACTCCACTTCCGATTGATCGCAGCAATTATCGAGGTAAACGCCGCGGTGGTTGTGTTCTGACTGATGCCTACCCCGTAATATTTATTCCCATCATCATCGTTAAGCGCAAGGATACAGATGGCCTGTGCCTCAGACCCTTCTTTAAGCGCATATTCCTGATAATCTGTGACGTTAAGTGGCTCATTGAGAGTTTCCACCATTGCATTAATAAAAGCTTCAATAGGACCCGAACCACGACCACTGACATTTAATTCATTGTCAGCGACTTGAACACTTCCGGTACAGCTTTCCGAGCCGTCTGGCTCAGACTGAACATGGTAGTCATTTAACTGGTAAGGACCTTCCACCTCAATGTATTCCCTGACAAACGCTTTCCATATATTGTCCGGCTTCAACTCTCCGCCATCGGCTTCTGACAAGGCCTGCACGATCGGGCTGAATTCAAGCAAAAGCGGACGCGGCAGAGTCACACCAAAGTAGTTTTCTAAGATAAATGCGATACCACCTTTACCCGACTGACTGTTAACGCGAACTGTCTCTCGATAATGACCGCCAACATCTGAGGGATCGATTGGCAAATAAGGTACTTCCCAGGCAGATTCGGTGCCCGCCTCTACAAATGCCATACCTTTTTTAATCGCATCCTGATGCGAACCGGAAAATGCAGTGAAGACTAGTTCACCGGCATAAGGCTGTCGGACGTGGATGGGAATCTTGGTGCACTCTTCCGAGACGGCGACGATTTTCGCCATGTCGCTGAGATAAAGCCGAGGATCAACGCCTTGAGAGAAGAGATTCATAGCCATCGTGATAATGTCGAGGTTCCCTGTTCGTTCGCCATTGCCGAAGAGCGTACCCTCTACTCGCTCCGCTCCAGCCATCAGGCCCATCTCAGAAGCTGCAACCCCAGTGCCTCGATCGTTGTGCGTGTGAAGGCTAATGACAGCCTTATCGCGATCAGGCAAATTACGAATGAAATACTCAATCTGGTCCGCGTAGAGATTGGGCGTACCCATTTCTACCGTTGACGGTAAATTGAGAATAATCTTGTTTTCTAAAGTCGGCTGCCACACTTCCATGACCGAGGCACAAATCTCAACAGCGTAATCAACTTCCGTGGCAGTATAACTTTCCGGCGAGTATTCAAAGCTCAGGTTGGTTCCAGCATCGACAAGCGGTTGAGTATGCTGTTTCACGATTTCGGTTGCATCAGTAGCAAGACGGGTCACCTCATCTCGACTCATGTCAAAGACAACCTTGCGCTGCAGCGTCGAAGTTGAATTATAAAGATGAAATATGACGTTCTTAGCCCCTGCTACAGCCTCGCAACTCCGTTCTATCAACTCAAGACGAGCTTGGCAGAGGATCTGAATAGTGACGTCGTCGGGAATCTTATCCTCCTCGATGATTTTACGAACAAAGTCAAAGTCAGTCTGTGATGCAGAAGGAAATCCAACCTCGATTTCCTTAAAACCAAGCTCTACCAGGAGGTCCCACATCTTCTGCTTTTCATTGGGAGTCATGGGCTCGACGAGCGCCTGGTTCCCATCTCGGAGGTCAACGCTGCACCAACGGGGTGCTGAAGTAATAAATTTGTCGGGCCAGGTCCGATCTGGCAAGTTCAACGGCCGAAAAGGCTTGTATTTATGATNCGGCATCATTTTTGCNGCNCCTGGANGGNTNTCGCTTGATCTCTCTTTGCTTTTCATGATTCAGTTCTCAAAATTTTTCTGCCTGTCTTACGCAGGGATGCTTGCTATGCAGGTATTTAAACGGCCGCCTACAACGGCAGTCNTAGTAGTAGAAAAACTGTAGAATTTTGAGAATGATGACACGCAGGTGANNTCGGCAAGTAAAACCCGCTAGTNNAGANATTNTGGCTTTGTCGACCGTTCATTTACGTTGTGGATTCCCCAGTCGGGCAAAGACTATAGCCTGTACCGATGGTAAATTTCAATAAGCGGCTTTGTTTCAACCACTTTAGAAGGAGTTCTCAGCGCAGCAAGAGCNCATAGATTCTAGCGACCTTTCAGCCCATCGAAAGACCAGCGTTAATATAGTTCTCTGGACAAAATTCACGTCACTCAGCTAGCAAGCGACATTCATTCCGGTAGCGCTGGAACCGCTCAACGTAGTTATCAGCGCTTTGGGTCAGACCTGCAATAGCCGCTTCATCAAGTTCACGCACTACTTTGCCTGGCGAGCCCATGACGAGCGAATTATCGGGAATTGTCTTGCCTGGAGGGATCAGGGAATTGGCGCCAATCAAACAATTCTTGCCGACAACAACACCATCAAGCACAACAGCATTGATACCAATGAGCGAGTTATCGCCAATCGAGCAGCCATGCAGCATGACTTTATGGCCTACCGTNACATTTTTACCAATAATGACAGGCATACCAGGATCAGCATGAATGACCGAACCATCCTGAATATTGGACCTTTCTCCGATGTGCAATGGCTCCACATCCCCTCTGAGCACCGCGTTGAACCATATACTAGATTGATCTTCTAAAACGACGTCGCCGATCAATGTCGCATTCTCTGCGATCCAGCAGTCACCCCGGAGTTGCGGCCTGNTATCCCCAAGTGCGTATAACACGTCCCGCTCCTATTAAAATTTTGCGGCACTTTAGCAGATTGACTAGGGTTCCGCTGCGCTAATCACCCGCAGAAGCTCACCGATGATAAGCGCAGTCANACCCCATATTTCATAGCCATCAAAATNGTAGGCCGGTACACGGTTAAATTCACCCTGCCGATTCAAATCATCAATTCTGATCGGTTGCGTGGTGGTAAAAAAGTCGAGAGGCACTTCAAATATCGAGTCAATTTCAGCCGGATTGGNCCGATAGGTTAAACCAGCGGGAATAACTCCGACAATTGGAGTAACCAACAAACCATATTTCGAGACAAAAGACTGCAGTTCGCCGATCACCTCGACCTGATAAGCACTGACACCAATCTCTTCTTCCGTTTCCCGCAAGGCAGTATATTGAGTTGAAAGATCATCGATATCCTCCCGACCGCCAGGCAGGGCCACTTCGCCACCATGAGCAGAAAGTTTTCCAGCACGAAGAGTCAGAAGAAGTCTAACCGAGTCATCATCAATCAACGGTACTAGCACTGCTGCCTTGCTTCTATTACGGTTTCTCGGTGCCGCTGGAGTCGGTTCATGCAANTGCAGTGTCTGACGGATCGACTGAATCAAAGNCACTCCCTTAANAAAACGTTTATACTNGAANNATGAAATATTGTAGCCAATGTGGAGAGNCTGTTTCTCGCAAAATTCCTCCCGGAGACAATCNGCCTCGTTTCATCTGCGACTCCTGCAAGACCATTCACTATCAAAACCCGCGAGTCATAGCAGGCTGCCTACCGTTTTTTGAGGACAAAGTTCTGTTGTGCAGACGCGCTATTGACCCTCGCGAGGGCTACTGGACACTTCCCGCAGGATTTCTCGAGAATGGCGAAACAACAGCGGATGGAGCATTGCGTGAAACAAGGGAGGAAGCCAACGCTGATGCGGAAGTCGTTGACCTTTATACACTCTTCAGCCTTCCACACATCTCTCAAATTTACATGTTTTATCGCGCCCGCCTAAAAAACCTCGACTTCAGTCCTGGTATCGAGTCGCATGAAACACGACTATTTAACGAGGATGAAATTCCCTGGGATGAGTTAGCCTTCCCAGTTGTCACCGAAACACTCAAGCATTACTTCGATGATCGGCAACANGATCATTATCCGATTCGAAGCCAAGACATCATTATCAAACNACGAGANCCCATCAGACAGGAGANCAATTGATGCAACCCCTCTGGCAACTCAGTGCAACCGAGCAGGCAATCGGAATCTCTTCAGGGGCTTTCACATCAGCAGATGTTATGGACTCTGTACTCGCGCGTATCGCCANTGCTGACAAGGATGTGAATGCAATCGCTGACATCAATCCCGAGGCAGCCAGGCAGGCCGCAGCCGCGGCTGACATCTCTGTCAGCCGCGGGGATCCGCTGGGCCCACTGCACGGGGTACCCTTCACGGTTAAGGTCAACGTAGATGTTAGNGGTCTCTCAACTAATAACGGGGTGCCCGCATTCCAGACAATGGTCGCAACCGATAATTCGCCAGTGGTGCAGAATCTTGTGAATGCCGGTGCCGTGATTGCGGGTCGCACCAACACTCCCGAGTTTTCTATGCGGGGGACAACCGATAATCCACTCTACGGCCTGACCCGAAACCCATGGAATCTCAGCATGTCNCCCGGGGGCTCATCTGGCGGAGCCGGCGCTGCCGCAGCTAACGGATATGGTGCAATCCACCAAGGAAACGATATCGGTGGTTCACTCCGCTTCCCAGCAACNGCAAATGGGGTCTCGACTGTAAAACCAGGACAGGGAAGAATACCTGCTTATAACCCNTCCGCAACCGCCGAGCGAGGCCTGCTGGCGCAACTGATGTCTGTACAAGGAGCAGTCTGCCGGGAAGTAAGGGATTTGAGGCTTGCCACCCAAGCNATGATTCAACCCGATGCTCGCGATCCTTGGCATGTGCCGATGCCTTTTACAGGTCCAGACATCGGTCAGCCAGTCATAGGCTACTGCCGTGAGACTCATGGCTACCCAATTCACGAAGACATCGTCCGCAACCTTGATCGAGCAGCATCAATCCTGGAGGCGGCGGGCTACCGGGTCGAAGAAATTCATACACCATCTATNAACGAACCAGCCCAAGCATGGTTTAATNTCGCGACACTTGAGATCAAAGCCACAATTGACCCTCTCGTGAGAGAACATGGTTCAAGCACTATTCAGNCTATNTTCGATTACTTTTATCGCCTTTCCAAAATGGTTGACCCCACCGGTTATATGGCAGGCATCGCTGATCGTACCCGCATGCTTCGGGACTGGAACGTTCTGCTCAATAGATATCCNCTTATACTGACACCCTTCCTAATGAGACCGTCCTACCCCACTGACTATGACGAAACTTTTGATGGTTTCAAGGATCTGATGGACAGCGCCATCTATAGCTTTGGCGTAAACTACCTTGGCGTGCCGGCTGGCAATATACCCGTTAATTTGGTCGAGGGTATGCCTTCAGGCGTCCAGATAATCGGTCAGAAGTGGCGCGAAGATCTAATTCTCGACGCCATGCAGGTTATTGAAGATGAAACTGGTATTTTCGCTCACCAGTTGTGGGCTAAACAGACAGGCTAGCACTTTTCTGCTAATTCTTTTCTTAGCACTTACCTTTCAANCTTCACTTGAGCTGACGAGCAATAGCAGGAATCACTTGCGACAGATGCTGACTATATTCACTGCCCACTGCAGTTGGAGCATTACCATGGACTGCTATTACCAGATCTTGGGCAGGATTAATATAAATCTGCTGTTGGAAAATACCCCTAGCAGAATAGGCCCCATCTCCATGTGGCCACCAGAGGTAACCATACCCTACATATCCCTTCGACGGAGTAATTGAATCCATCATCCAGCCATCAGGCAAAACAGCCGTACCATCAGCTAGTACCCCACCGCTCATCGCGAATAGACCAATCCGCGCATAATCTCTCAAAGTGGCATTGATACAACATCCACCGGTTTCCACTCCACCAGGGACGTTGGTCATCCAAGATGCATCGCTCTCCATTCCATAGGGTTGCCAAATTTTGTAAGTCAGGTAGGTCGACGCGTTATTACCAATCGCGGCGCGCAAGATCTCCCCAACCAAATTTGTTTCTCCAGTATTGTAATTGAAGACTTCCCCAGGTTTTGCCTGACGTGGCAACTGACTAAGGTAATCTACCAGCTCCAAACCATTAGCTGACCCGGCCCTGGCCACGTCTGAATTGGGGTCCTCATAATCCTCATTCCATCCTACACCGGAGGACATCTGGAGGATATTTTCGATCGTCACTGTCTCGTAGGGAGTGCCCCGAAGACGCGGTAGATAGTTTGAAGCGNGTTCATCAACGCTAGCTATGTATCCATCTTTTATCGCAGCGCCAATCAACATTGAGGTAACGGACTTGGCAACCGAAAACGAAATCCATCGCGTGTTTCGATCGTTGCCAGCAGCGTAGTACTCGAACAATACATTACCATCCTGCACTACCAAGAATCCCATGCTGTAAGGCATCTTGAAAAAATCATTTAAAGTGTATTTTCTGTTNTTNAGCTCATAATCCATGCTCAAAATATCGGTTGGACGTTCCCCAAGCGGATAGACAGCGGAACCAGCTTTGATTTCCCTCGTAGGATAGAGCAGGTCCGATGACTTGAAAGCAACGCGTCTCTCTGCTTCCGAAAAAAACAGAACGCTCGAAGCAGGGCTGTTCCGCATTTTTTTCTGTAGGTCNGCTAACAGCGCGGTTTCGGCTGCGACAGACGCAACCGNCGTACTAAACCATAATAACAATGCCATCATGCAAGATACTGTTTGATTCAGATTTCGCATTTCATTCTCCTAGTTGACCCAGACCCTGGCATTTATAAACATCCTCATCCAGGGCGAATCTTCANTCCAGTCTTCCGGATGCCATGACATCTGCAGAGTTCGAAAGACTCTTTCTGGATGAGGCATCATTGCCAGCACTCGTCCATCCAATGTCGTTACACCAGTAATCCCTGCTGGCGAGCCATTAGGATTGTAGGGATAGGATTCAGTTGCTCGGCCAGCATTGTCGGTATAGCGCAGAGCAACCAGGTCGTCGTTCTCTAGAGTCTTTTGATCGCTCTTGGAAAAGTCCACACGACCTTCCCCATGGCTTACCGCAATGGGCAACCTAGTGCCTACCATATCCTTGAAAAACANAGTCGATGTGTTCTCTATAATCACTGAAGATAATCTTGCTTCAAACTGCTCAGAGTAATTTCGAACAAACTTTGGCCATTGCGCTGCACCAGGAATAAGACTTTTCAAAGTTGATAACATCTGACATCCATTGCAGACACCAAGCGTGAACGTATCGGGCCGCTCAAAAAAAGTTTGGAACTGATCGCGCATATTAGGATGGTAGAGAATGGACTTAGCCCAACCCTCACCCGCGCCGAGCACATCTCCGTATGAGAACCCACCACAAGCGACTAGGCCTTTGAATCGCTCTAAAGATTCACGGCCAGCAAAGAGATCAGACATGTGCACATCTATCGCAGAAAATCCTGCACGTGTAAAAGCAAAGGCCATTTCAACCTGACTATTAACTCCTTGATCACGCAGGATGGCAACTTCTGGCCTAAGCCCTGTCGCTATCATAGGTGCCGCAATATTTTCATCATGATCGAAACTAAGGTACACATTGAGTCCGGGATCTTCTAAATTACCTATCGTCTCGAATTCCTGATCTGCACAATCTGGGTTATCTCTCATTCGCTGTATTTGGTGGCTTGGAGAACTCCATTNCTGCTCCAGTTCCGTTCGAGTTNCGGACATTAGNGCTGAGCCATTCTGANAAACCTTGATNAAATCATCNTCGCGCANCCTAGCAACTTGAACTGGAGACAAACCTAGATCGACNAACTCAGTCACAATAGCTTCAAGGTCAAATGCGGACACCTGAATTACGACCCCTAACTCTTCATTAAAAAGGTAATCAAGGACTGCAACATCACTTGGGATTTCGATGTTCAATCCACGGCGAGAACAAAAAACCATCTCCAGAAGCGTAACCAGAAGGCCGCCATCGGAACGATCGTGGTATGCCAGAATAGACTCTCGTCGATGCGCCAAAAAGTCGAAGAAAGCACGTACGAGCCTAGGCTCATCCAGGTCGGGTGACGTATCGCCCATTTGCTCATAGCACTGAGCGAGGATGCTACCGCCTAAGCGAGTTTGACCTTGGCTGAAATCTAACAACACAAGAACTGATTCCACGTCCGTCTTGAGTTCGGGCGTCAGCGTATTACGAACATCAACAAGCGGCGCGAATGCAGAAATAATGAGAGACAACGGCGAGGTTACCGACTTTCCACCATGCCAGCGCGTTTGCATGGACATCGAATCTTTACCGACAGGAATAGATATGCCGAGTTCGGGACAGAGCTCCATACCGACCGCTCTAACAGCATCATAAAGCTTAGCATCTTCGCCCTCGACNCCCGAGGCTGCCATCCAATTCGCAGATAACCGAATGTCTTGAAGACGCGCAACAGGTGCGGCCGCAATATTTGTGATAGCTTCACCAACGGCCATACGCGCCGNCGCCGGACTGGAAATGAGAGCGAGCGGTGTGCGTTCCCCCATAGCCATCGCCTCACCGCCATAACCCGAGTAGCTATTCGTCGTCACAGCAACGTCAGCAACTGGCAGTTGCCAGNGGCCGACCAGCTGATCCCGAACCACCATGCCACCCACCGTCCTGTCACCGATAGTTATCAAAAACTTTTTGCTGGCAACTGTCGGGTGTTTCAAAACGCGCCAAACAGCTTCCTTAAGCTCCTGGTCAATAACCAGAGGTGACAGATTCAACTCCTTGCGTACCACATCTTTCTTCATTTTAGGGGGATTTCCGAAAAGTACAGACATCGGCAAATCGACTGGAGATTGGTCAAGTTCTCGATCGGATAGCAAGAGGTGTTCGCTATCTTGAGCTGCCCCCACTATGGCATATGGACAGCGTTCACGCTCGCAAATAGCAGCAAATTTTGGCAAGTTAACCTTCGTAACGGCTAAAACATAACGCTCTTGCGCTTCATTGCACCAAATTTCCAGCGGCGTCATACCAGGCTCATCGTTAGGAATATCACGTAACTCAAAGTCAGCGCCGACGCCGCCATCCTTGACCAATTCAGGAAGTGCATTGGATAGCCCTCCGGCTCCGACGTCATGGATAAATTGGATCGGATTGTCGTNACCCAACTGCCAACATTGATCAATTACCTCTTGGCACCGATGCTGCATCTCTGGGTTACCTCGCTGCACGCTAGCAAAATCGAGATTAGCATCACTTTCTCCGGTCGCCATAGACGAGGCTGCACCGCCACCAAGACCTATCAGCATCGCAGGACCACCTAGAACTATAAGTGCCGAACCTACATCGATAGCGCCCTTTTGCACGTGATTTTCACGGATATTACCCATGCCACCAGCGATCATGATGGGTTTGTGATAACCCCAGACTTGTTNATCAACCAGCAGTTCGAAACTTCTGAAGTAACCCATCAGATTAGGGCGACCAAATTCATTATTGAACGCCGCGCCGCCAACCGGCCCGTTTATCATGATTTCCAATGCCGTTGAAATCCGGTCCGGAGTGCCGTANTCCTGCTCCCAAGGAAGAGGCAGATCCGGCAACCGTAGGTTAGACACACTAAATCCCGTCAGTCCAGCTTTAGGTTTCGCCCCCAATCCTGTCGCACCTTCATCCCGGATTTCTCCACCCGAGCCAGTCGCTGCGCCAGGGAAGGGTGCAATGGCTGTCGGATGATTATGGGTTTCGACCTTAATNAGCATATGAACCGCTTCCCGATATTCCCGATATTCNCGAGTTTCTGGGTCCGGATAGAAGCGTTCTGCCTGAGTACCTTCGATGACAGCAGCATTATCCTCATAAGCACTGAGNACCCCCACAGCNTTAGTCGCGTGGTAAGTATTCCTAATCATGTCCATCAGTGAACGGGACTGAATCTTCCCGTCAATAACCCAGTCAGCACGGAAGGTCTTGTGACGGCAATGTTCAGAATTGGCTTGAGCAAACATCATCAACTCTACGTCCGTAGGGTTACGGCCCAGCTCCGCAAAGGCCGTTTGCAAGTAGTCAATCTCGTCGTCGGTCAGGGCCATACCAAGTTCCATATTGGCCGCTGACAATGCAGAAGAACCTTGCTCAAGCAAGGGGACCGATCTTAGTGGACCATATTCATGATGATTAAATAAAAAAGCAGCGTCGGTGGAGTTCAGCACTTCTTCGGTCATCNGATCATGAATAAGCGGCAAAAGTCTTTCGTTAGCAGCCCCGGACAACCAATAACCAATGCCGCGTTCAATGCGCCTGATTTTTTTTATCCCCACTATTCGGGCGATATCCGTCGCCTTGGAACTCCAAGGCGAGGTCGTGCCACGACGGGGCACCACTAGCCGGAAGCTGTCATCCGGAATTTCAAGCGAATTGTCCTGCCTGCTGACTTGGCCATACTGCANCAATTCNTTCAGCAACTCGATTTCGTCTGCTGACAACTGTGCAGCAAAATCCACCAGATGAATATAGCGCGTTTCCAGAACGGCAAGATCGAGGCCACTAGCCTCAATATCGGCTCCCAGTTTANGAAGACGAAAGGGAGATAGAGCTCGCGCACCGGGAATGATCAACATTATTTACCGCGCCTCGACCTAAAAAACTCGGTAAGCAAAGAGGCGCATTCGTCCGCCAACACACCCTCGGTAACGCCGACCCTATGATTCAGCTTCGGATTAGCTAGCACTGAGGCCGAAGAAACCACGGCTCCCGCACGCGGTTCACGTACACCAAACACTAAGCGTTCAACACGCGCATGAACGAGCGCACCGGCGCACATCGTACAGGGTTCTACGGTGACAACAAGGCTAGCTCCTGGCAAACGGTAATTACCAATCTGCTGCGCTGCATCACGTAAAGCCTCAATTTCCGCATGTGCCGTCGGATCAACTCGGTTGATTGGCCGATTTGAGCCNCTACCAACGATCTCGTTATCAATTACCACGACNGCACCGACAGGGACCTCGCCAAGTTTTNGGGCCTCAGCAGCCATTCGCAGTGCCTCCCGCATCCATGATTCATNCAAATGATTTCCCATCAATGACTTTTAGCACCTCACTTCGTATTAATCGATCTAAACTAAACATAGCCCTGCTCACCCAACTCTTCGCAAAGAGGATGCTNGAAGTCCGATNAGCGTCTAATCGCCCANTTTAGCGAAGCGACAGGTCAGAAAGTCGAGATGCTAGTCGAATGAGCAAAGTTCTGATGTTTCCAGGCATCATCAAAAATGACTCGATGGCTAGGCAAAGGAGTCGTAATCGAACTGACAAAAAATCACCACTTTATATCTTCCCACTAAACCTGACTTTATCTGAAATAGTTCCATGCAGAGAAAGCTTGTGNNTTCTATAAAGCCAGTACCTGCTCAAAAGTCGTAAACTACCCAGTCATTCGAGTCTTGAATGCCAGAAGAATTATCATTCATCCACTTTGACCTCGAAGCAACTAAGCAAGCTGAGCACTTCCGGAGAACTAAATCGTGCTCCCTTAATAAAGCTGTTTAATGGATCGATGGCATAATTTACCGCTTCAAGAAAATTACAATTGTCCAACCTTGTCAAAGCAAAACGTGCGTCCAGAAAGTCAGTCCTGAAAAAGTCGGAGTCACGCAAATCGCACTCAGAAAAATCAACATCATGAGCCTTACAATCTTGCATGCCCAGTTCCTGCAACTCAAGACCATTGAATAGCGAAAACGAAAGGTCACACGACTCGAAGAACATCGGAGCCATTAATCTAAAGCTACTCCAATCTAATGCCGTCCAGTTAATTCCTGTCAGTTTACTATTCTTAAAATGAGTCTCGATCAATTTCGAGGAATCAAACTTAATTAGATTGAGNTTACATTGCTTAAACGTACATTCGGAGAATCGACANTTAACAAAAGCGGATTCAGAGAGNTTACAGCCGACGAATAAGCAATCTAGAAACTCGCTCTGCTCAAGCTTACCATTGACAAAATCCAAGTCATTGAATTTTTCATCGGTATATGCAGTTGAATTCTTAAGCTTCATGATTAGTTTATAGCTTACTATTCTTAAGATTCTAGTGCCTCAAATAGTTATTCAAGACACGAATAAAGAAAAGGTTATCGTCTTCAATTGCTGAACAAATCGGCCCAGTGCTTAAAACCAGCAGCTGATACTTTAAGACAGTTCTAATTTAATTGACTAACTAAGATTTTTTAAAGGTTTTCGCTGAAAAGTTTTAAAGTATCAACATACNAGAGCTTCTGAATTTCCGACCACTGTTTGTTTGATTTACTCAATGAACTCTGACAAAAAGGGTTCTTATGAAAGCTACTGAGCTTTGAACTAAATAAAGGACCAGACAGGTCACGTATATTTGAGAAGGCTTATAAAAATTGCTGATTATCATCAATAGTGAAAGNGTAAATATGATTGATAGGATTCCTGTTTGAAATAGAAATAGCTTTACTGGAAAAATTTCTTCATGACCTAGTTTTCTGAGATGAATCATTTTCCTCGGAAAGATTAACAACCCTACAACAGAGTAAAGACTCATAATCCAGAAACAAATCAACCAAGAAATTTCGTAATTCTTATCACCGAATATCGCGAAAGGAACAATAGATCCAAACATAGCGCCGAAGGCAGAGTATGTTAAAAGCTGAATACGAAAATTGTCTGGNTCTGAAAACCCATCTGCGCTTCTACTTAAACCGATTAAAATCGCTGAAAAGCCTATAATACCTAGCGCTATCTCGCCCATTAACTGAAATGCATCAAAATTAGGCTCCACCTATTCCCCTCTTCTAGTAAAAATACCAGCAAACGAAAATCGAATCGCCAATCCCGCCAACGACAATTATCGTCCAGAATAGTTTTGGATTCTCAAAACACCAATTTAANAAACGGTCAATCATCAGCGGAAACAGTACACTATTATCGCCAATACTAAGATAAGAAATGTTCTTAATAGGAATTTCTGACCAACAACTATGAACTCACATCTGCGACATCCCTTAAAGAGGCAATCCATATACATTTACGGAAAAATAGAAGTTTTTTAGAAGCACCCTAGNATTTTCTGCTTTATTTTTAGATCATTAAATTAGAAGGTTGATCCCCTCAAAGTTGATATAGCCGATCGATTTTATCTGGTAACCGCAAGTCTCCCGATATTAAAGTAGTCATCCAATCGAAATANCCTCGCGTCGCTCTCAACAATTGTTTTAGGGTTTTATCATCCGAATCTGGTCTGAAGGCTTTGCGCATTTTTATTGAGTAAGGCAGAGACTTGCCAAAAAGAGCTGGAAATTTATCGAATGCTAGCCTTACTTCGTTTATGTCTTTCTTCGAGAAGACCTGATTGGGAAGAAGAACGACAAGTGGTTTTTTTCTNGTCCTTGAGTGAACGAAAAGACCATCACTATCAAGCTGATCTAAAAAGTCATAGGTCGCGGAAAGGTCAGCATCTGAGCATGATGTAGGAACAAATATATAATCACATACTGAGAGAAACGGATAATCTCTAACTGAAACGCCCGCTGGCGTATCTATNACAAGGAATTGACCATCATCATTATTAGCTTCGACGACGAAAGATGTTATTGCACTCTTATAAGGAGCGCCAGATTCGACCATGAACTCTGCCGAGCCGTAAATTCTTAATCTATCATTCTCAAATCGCTTCAAAGACCTACTACTGGTGGCTTGAATATCCAGATCAAGCATTAATACATCGCTATCAGTGAAACGAGAGGCCAAAGAAATAGAAGACATTAGCGCAAGCGTGCTCTTGCCTACGCCGCCCTTCGGATTAATAAATGTGACTTTTTTCACGCTCCGCCAATAGTAATGGAAACAAAAAGAGCCTAATACAGATCGTCGCCGTCAGAATTAGGCCCACCTGCATCATCGTTTATCGAGCTTACAAGCGAACCAAGCCTATCGTTACTTTCTGTCTCTTCCGCGCTTTCCGAATCATAATCAGCATCCCAGGTAGTACTTACTTCTCCAATGAGTTTTGCGCCTTCTTCGGTCTCTAGAGAACCATAAGATATCTTACCCCTGACGCGGCCGGTCTGCCTGATNGTAAGTTTACCGTCCACCTCAATACTGTCTTCAACAGTACCCTCTATATCAGCGGTCTCACTTTGAATATCACCCTGGACTCTTGCAGGCTTTCCNACAATGAGATGTTTTACTTTAACTTTTCCAATTAAGGTCCCATCGATGCGAGCAGTCCCGTTAATTTCGAGAGCTGCTCCTTCAAGGATTGACTCACTACCGACATAAAATTCGTAATCGTTACTATCAGCCATAACCGTATCTCCAGTAGGTTTATTCTTTATTTTGGCGTGAGAAGCATTATCACCCGCTTTGACATCGGACGCCATACTCTCAAGGACAGATTTGAGACTCTAAAATTTTCACATAAGAGATAAGGCGCTGCCCTTAACGAACTTATATTTCAGTACCCGCTATCTAGAAAAGAACCTATCAGTGGCGAGCGCACTGCTGTCTGAGCCCAATGGAGCGGCAAGCTTAACAACATTGAATGCCTAACACCCGAACTTCTTAATTTTTATATCAGCTTCAGTACGCGCAGAGTCAGAAATTCCTATAGTGGATTCACAACAGCTTTCAGTTTATCAGCACGTACGTCAATGGATCACTCAGTCGTCACCATACTGTTATGATTAGGTATTACTCCCATTCAACAATAACAGCATTATAAATTATTGTTTTTATTAATTTTTTCATGGTGTGTATGAAGTATGTATGACTACGCCTCCTTAACCGGGAAAAAAGTTCAGCAACTACCTTCACTCCCAATCAATAACTACTCAAACTCAAATCCAGAAAGTATCTGTGTTAAACCGCAGTGAAACTTACTTTGCACTGTTTTTGTAGTGCATGGAGTTAGCAGTTTATTCTGATGCTAGTCAAATAAATAAGCTGCATCGAGAGCGCAGCAAACTTGTTTCATAATAAAACCAGGAATACCCCCTNCCCCCCCNTTTGGTTAAATGTAACCTTTACTTCTCGTTACCGAAATGGTAAGTTTGCGTTACACAGTTAACCTAAACGAATTATGGACGAACTGATTCCTCTCTTAGGAATGTTGGTAGCAATAATTATCCCTCTAGCGACATTTGTCTGGCTTTATTTTGAAGAAAAGGGCAAGAGGCAAACTATTCTAGAGATAGCCAAACATATGGACGACGCATCTAAAGTAGAGGAATTGTTAGGTATTTTTGATGAAAGGAAAAAGGAACCGATAGATTATCGCAGAGGCGGAGTAATAACACTTTTCGTTGGTATCGGTATATATCTTCTTGGATTTGCGTCAATGGGATCATTCTTTGAAGGTATTGGACTTCTGGTTGGCGCTATAGGTG
>NZNP01000068.1 GCA_002694945.1 Gammaproteobacteria bacterium | reverse complement strand
CTCTGTCGTCCGGGAGTATTGTGGTCATGGCATCGGAACCATTTTCCATGACGACCCACAGGTCCTTCACTATGGAAAGCCGGGAACTGGCCCAGAAATGCAGCCAGGCATGACTTTCACCATAGAACCAATGATTAATGCAGGTAAAGCCGCCGTGAAACTGCTGCCCGACCAATGGACGGTCGTCACTAAAGATCACAAGCTGACCGCTCAATGGGAACATACTATCCTCGTGACCGACTCCGGCTATGAAATTCTGACCTATCGAAACGACGACACGATCGCTCGTTGCGGGTGACTATTTTTTTAAGTCAATATTCGAGACTGGCTATGCTTGACCAGATACTAACCACGCTTGCAAATGAACTGAGACAGTCGTCACACGTCATACCGCTATTCAAGCAAGCAATACACGATTCAAAGAGAGCGCTTAGAGAGGAGTTCGAATCGGAGAAACCGGTTATCCAACTCATAGCAAAGCACAGTGACTTCATGGACGAAATCCTTAGGCTCGCTTGGCAACGCTTTACGTGGAACGAAAATAACAACGCCTGGCGCAAGTCACGCATCGCACTGGTTGCAGTTGGTGGTTACGGTCGCCGAGAACTGTTACCTCACTCAGACATCGACGTCATGATTCTCCTCGAGCGACAGAATCAAAACATACATCGTTCTAACATTCAGAGCTTCACCACTCTTTTGTGGGATATCGGACTGAAAGTGGGTCATTCGGTAAGGTCAGTGAAAGATTGCCGTTCCCAAGCAGCATCAGACGTCACCGTAATGACTGCACTGCTCGAGGCCAGGATTATCGTCGGGGCTCCAGATTTGATGGCAAAGATGGAAAGACAGCTGAATCAACGCAAGCTCTGGCCTGCAAAAACATTCTTTGAGGCAAAACGCCGAGAGCAGCTGGATAGACACGCTAAAAGTGACCATACAGAATACAGCCTCGAACCCAACGTCAAAACTTCGCCTGGCGGACTCAGAGACATTCAAACTATAGACTGGATCATGCTGAGAAATTGGGGCTCTTTGCATACTTCAGAGATGGTCAAGCGTGGCATTCTTACTGATTCTGAGAGACAGGATCTTGAAGAAGCCAAACAACATTTAACAGAAATTCGGTTCGCACTGCATTTACTCAAAGATGCGGACGAAAATAGATTATTGTTTGAACATCAACAGATACTGGCACAGCGATTCGGTTTTAGGGATGGCGATCAATTGGCCGTCGAGCAATTCATGCAGGGCTATTACCGAACAGCGCAGCGCGTAAACACCATCAATGACATTCTCCTTCAGAACTTTGATGAAGCTATACTCCACGAGGGTTCTAGACATAAGAGGAGGGTAATTAACGAAAGATTTGCAGTGACGAACGATCAGCTTGAAGCTACGAACGAAAATGTCTTTCGCAAATATCCCTCCGCGTTGCTCGAGATGTTTGTCATCGCCGGGGGGGATGAAAGCATCAAGGGTTTCAGAGCCGCAACTATTCGGCGGGCTAGAGAGCATATTCACCTGATCAATGATGACTTCCGTAGAAATGCACAAAACACGGAGCTCTTTCTCAAAATCCTAGGGTCAAACAACCACCTGTTTACCCAGCTCAGACGTATGGCCAGATGGGGTATTCTGGGCAGTTACCTGCCTGAATTTGGTCGAGTAATTGGTCAAATGCAATTTGACCTATTTCATATTTACACCGTCGATGCGCACACTCTTCAAGTTATTAGAAACATGCGCCGATTCCGCTACAAGAACAACGAACAGCAGTTTCCAGTCGCAGCACACATTCATCCTCGACTTCCGAAAATCGAACTTCTTTACATTGCGGGTTTCTATCACGATATCGCCAAAGGCATGGGCGGCGATCACTCAGAACTCGGAGTGAGCATTGCAAGGGAATTTTGCAAACGCCATCAACTGCCGACCTGGGACACTAATCTGGTCTGCTGGCTGGTTGAAAACCATCTGATTATGTCGACAACCGCCCAAAGAAAAGATATACACGACCCCGAAATTATCCGTGAATTCGCCAAAGAGATAGGGGAACAGGTAAGACTAGACTATCTTTACGCCCTTACCGTAGCAGACATAAACGCCACCAACCCCTCTCTCTGGAATGGTTGGAAAGCCTCTCTAATGCGGCAGCTTTATTCAGAAACTAAAAAGGCGCTTCGGCATGGTCTAGAGCAACCAGTCGACAGGAAGGAATACATTGAAGATGTTCGTTCACAAGCTTTGCGGAGACTTGCTGAGCAAGAAATCGATGAAAAAGCCGTACTATCACTTTGGAACCAAGTTGATGAGGATTACTTTGTCCGTGAACGCGTGTCTGATATCGTCTGGCATACGCAGGGCATCATCCATCGAAACACCCAACACGGTCCTGTCGTTCTTATTCGAGATGACCAATCACGTCGCGGTGATTCCGGGTTTACCCAAATATTTATACATGCTGCTGATCGCCCTGAACTCTTCGCATCGATCGCTAGTGCACTGGATCAACTTGGTTTAAATATTGTTGACGCAGGTCTGGCCACATCGGCCGAATTTACTTTCAACACATTTACAGTGCTCGAATCGGATGGTCAACCTGTAGGCGAAAACAACTCCCGATCAAAGACGATCGTTTCCACATTACAAGAATTTATCCAGGAACACAGAACTAAGCCAAAAAGCCTGCGAAGAACGCCTCGCATTCTCAAAAATTTCCAAATGCCAAGTCAAATATCTATTAATCAGGCTCCAAAAGGAAAACAAACATCTATAGAGATTATTTCACCTGACCGCCCTGGCCTGTTAGCTCTAATTAGCAATTCTTTCTCTGCACTTGGAATGAATGTTCATTCCGCAAGAATTACGACATTAGGTGAACGCGTCGAAGATATCTTTTATGTCACCAATAATGAAGCTGAACCCATTGTCGACCAATCAACCATAAAAAAACTCGAAACCACCATCCGCGAAGCACTGGATCAACACCTAGAGAAACTCGCATCATGAACCGACACTTGGAAAAGCTCTTCCCCTATCCGTTTGAGCGATTGAACGTTCTGCTCAACAAAATCGAACCCGAATCAAAAGCGCCGCTCGTTATATGGTCTGTGGGTGAACCAAAACATTCAGCACCAGATTTCCTCGTCGAGTTAATGCAAGACACAGACTTCATCAAAAGCGGTTTCGGTTCATACCCGCCTACCAAAGGACTGCCAGAACTACGTACAGCCATCAGCAGCTACCTTCATAGCCGTTACCAATTGCACGAAGCTCCCGATGCAGACCACCAAGTGCTACCCGTGAATGGCACCAGAGAGGCCCTTTTTTCCTTCGCTCAGACGATAATTGATCCAGGAGGTGATTCAATCACGATAATGCCAAATCCCTTCTACCAGATTTATGAGGGAGCGGCGTTGCTGGCGGGCAGCCAACCTTGGTATCTGAATAACCTCCCCGAGTCAGGACTGCCTGACTTCAAGTCAGTTCCCGCTGAAGTTTGGCAGCAATGTCAGTTACTCTATATCTGCAGCCCAGCTAATCCGTCAGGGGCCGTAGCGGATCGTCACACGCTGCAATTCGTGATCGAAAAATCTCAGGAATTTAATTTCGTGATCGCCTCTGACGAATGCTATTCAGAAATCTACGCAGACGAGAACAAACCTCCTCCTGGTTTGCTTGAAGTCGCTGACAAAATGGGACACAAAAACTATAAAAACTGCGTTGCGTTCAATTCATTGTCGAAACGATCCAATCTACCGGGCCTTCGGTCTGGATATATATCGGGTGATTCCGAATTGATTGAACGCTTTCTTCTATACAGAACATATCATGGCTCCGCGATGCCCGTTCATCACCAATTGATTAGCAGCGCAGCGTGGCAGGATCAGAAGCATGTCAAAACTAACCGAGAAGACTATCGTCAAAAGTTCGCAGCAGTAACAGAGATTCTGAAGTCAGTTTGGCCAGTCCAAGCACCGGCCGGGGCATTCTATCTTTGGCCAGAGACGCCAGTCGACGACCAATTATTTGCCACGCGCATGTTGAAATACACCAACACAAAAGTTTTACCAGGCACCTTCCTTTCACGAGACACGAAATTCGGTAATCCCGGCAAAAACCGAATCCGCATTGCTCTGGTCGCTACCAAAGCGGAGTGCATAGAGGCTGCTGAACGCGTCGTCACAGCTTGGCCAAAGCTTGTCAGCAACTAAGCTGTTAAGCCACTTCAGTCGCGATTATACTGGAACCATCTCACTACTATAGAAAAAATGATGCACGCCCTGGCGATTGGAATTGGAACAAAAAACAAAAATGATCAATGGCTTGAGGTCTTTTTTCCAAGACCTGCATTTAAACCGGATCAAGCTCTAATCGATAGCTTCGCTGCCGTTACGGGGTACACAGGCGGCAACCATGAAATCGAGCTGACCAATACTGAAATTACAGCGCTGGCAAAAACTGTAACTGATGACGTTCAACGCAATTTGCTAGCCGAGCTCATGGGAGCTACACGACCTATAGTGCTGACGTTCATAGACACTGACTCAGCATTAAAGAGTACACCTGAAACTTATCTCAAGCTGCATCTAGTTTCACATCGCTTCGTTCTTCCAAACGAACAGAACCTTGAAGGAATTTACCCTTTGTTGCCCAATGTCGCCTGGACAGAGAAAGGTGCAGTTGATCTTAACGAACTTGAGGCAATGCAAATCGCTGAGAGACTAAAGGGACGCGTCCTAGAAGTTTCAGCAGTAGACAAGTTTCCTAAGATGACTAACTACGTGGTTCCAAGCGGGGTAAGAATTGCGCACTCTGCAAGAGTTAGACTGGGTGCATACATAGGTGACGGTACCACGGTGATGCATGAGGGTTTCGTTAACTTCAATGCAGGGACCATCGGACCAAACATGATAGAAGGTCGTATATCACAAGGTGTCACAGTGGAATCCGGGACAGACTTGGGCGGCAGCTCGTCAACTGCTGGAACTTTATCGGGCGGAGGCAATATAGTTATAAACATCGGAAAAGACTGCCTATTGTCAGCCAACGCAGGGACAGGCATCCCACTGGGAGATCGCTGCACCATCGAAGCTGGACTATATATCACGCCCGGCACGGTCGTGCAGTTAATCGATGAAGAAAGAAATCCAGTCAAACAAGTCAAAGCCCGCGAACTGGCTGGTCAAAACGATATGCTCTTTATCCGTAATTCTCGGACTGGTGTAGTTGAATGCCGAACAAATCGTCAGGCCATTGCCCTGAACTCAGCTTTGCACAGTCACAACTAGCGCCACTCAATCATAATGAACTTCAGATACGATACACTGGGGCTTGCAAGACGCCTAATCCAAGAAGAATCAGTTTCACCGGCCGATGGCAATTGCCAGCAGATTATGGATGACTTTCTTTCAGCTCTCGGGTTTACCGTGGAGCACATGCCATTTGGCCCTGTTAAGAATCTCTGGGCAAGCAGAAATAACGGCAGTGGTCCTTTACTAGTGTTCGCCGGGCACACCGATGTAGTGCCACCAGGACCGCTCGAAGAATGGCTGCATAATCCTTACGGTGCAGTGGTTGAGGGTGATACCTTACATGGACGTGGCGCTGCTGATATGAAAGGTTCTCTTGCTGCAATGCTTACCGCCGCAGCCAGGTTCATCGATGAATGTCCTGATTATGGCGGCACATTGGGCTTCCTAATTACTTCAGATGAGGAGGATAAAGCTGTTGACGGCACCGTAAAGGTCATGGACGAGTTGCAGCGACGTGGTGAAAAGATTGACTATTGCGTGGTGGGCGAACCGTCGAGCACTATGAAATTAGGTGACGTAATTAGAGTTGGCCGCAGGGGTTCCTTAAATGGATGCCTCACTGTTCGCGGAGTCCAAGGCCATGTCGCGTATCCTCAGCTAGCGAGAAACCCGATTTTTGAGTTCGCACCCGCGCTAGGAGATCTAGCACGAGAAATTTGGGACAACGGTAACGACTTTTTTCCTGCCACCAGCTTTCAGATATCAAACATCAATGCTGGAACTGGCGCCAGTAATGTAGTGCCCGGTGAGTTATCTGTTGATTTCAATTTCAGATTCTCTACAGAATCCAGCGAGGCGGAGCTAAAAGCCAGAACTGAAGCTATCATTGGCCGTTCGGTCTCTGACTTTTCCATAAAGTGGCACTTGTCGGGCCCCCCTTTTCTGACCGAACGCGGTAATCTGATTCCCGCCGTTCAAGAAATTATTAGGCAAATGCTCAATATCGAAACAGAGCTTTCGACTTCCGGTGGAACCTCCGATGGTCGCTTTATTGCTCCGCGAGGAGTTGAGCTTATAGAGCTGGGCCCGTGCAACGCAACTATTCACAAAGTCAATGAACAGACCTCTATCAAAGAATTACATCAGTTGTCCGATATTTACGAGCGCATCATCTACAGCTTGCTGACCGATGACTGATCATCAGCAAGATCTTGAAATCTATCTAAAGGGCCCCGACTGGGACTCCATACTTGATTGGCTTAAAAATCACTTCACAATCGTAAGTATTAACCGAACTTCCACAGGACAGGTGCTTGATCTCCTTTTCGAAAACAAACCGCTGCAATGTCTTTTGGTTGAGCAAGCCGTGAAAGGCGGCTACGCCTCTATCTGGTTCAAAAATAACCATACTCCCTGGTTGAATGATCTGGAATGTGCGAACGATGCTCATAGTTTTCTTCAGATAGAAATAAGATGCAGCGTTGGAAATTGGTCAGAAAACAGCAAAGACGATGACGCTTGGCACAAAATAAACCATGGAATCACCNAGACGGTGAACTGGCAAACATGAGAAAGTCAGTAGGAGCGCTCATTGCCCTGATAACCTTTCTCGCNTTCTTCGTCGCCATGATGCCCGCTGCATTTGTGTACAATTTTTTTCAAGATAAGATTTCAAGAGTTATCCCTGATGTCAAATTTAACGGCTTCGAAGGCACCGTCTGGTCTGGTAAGAGTTACGTCCAGATCAGGCATTTCCCTGTCGTCTTGAGCACCTGGAAGATCTCCCCACTAGCTCTATTCAAGGCCCGAATCCAATCGTCGCTGAGTTTTTCCAGCAATGGGTTGACAGGGTCAGCGGATATCTCACTGAGCAATAAGGGAGTTGATATCAATAATCTTTCTGCGGTGGCTCGAAGCAATTATCTCAACCAATACACTATTGCCTATGGACTTGACCTCTCAGGTAATATCCAGCTGTCAAACGCTAATTTATCATTCGATAATGAATGGTTAACCGACTCAGAGGGGGAGTTAACCTGGCAAGGAGGCATCGTGCACATTCAGACTCCGCAGCAGATACATACTGCGAGCCTACCTCCACTAAAGGGTCAAATCTATCAGCAAGAAAGAACCTTGAGACTGGACGTTCGGGGAGCAGAACTCGACCTGATGTCTGTTCAAATCAAACCTGACGGCTGGGCCATAGTTGCAATAAACTATGCCTTACTCGACTTGACCGACATCCCATTATTAGCAGATACGACAGAGAGAAGAGAGAAGCCTCAAAGAGAGAATCCGGCCGTTGTACTGGAAGAAAAAATCCTTTGATAGGCAACTTCGATATCAAAAAATTAGCCCATACAAATGAACTTTACATTACAAAATATAACTCACAGGCTTTTAAACCACGATCGCAAAATTGCCGCCGCAATCAGCATCATTTTAATCATCCTAATTAGTCTAAGTGTTGCAGATTCCGTGCTCACCATTTTGGAAGCCGCTAGCCCTCCGACCACGAATCCGAAGACCGCCATACCTAATCAACCCAAAAACGAGACGATTTACAAGGTTTCTGATTTAGAGCTATTCGGTAAACTACAGGAATTGCGTTCCTTATCACAGGAGGTAGACGCTCCAACAACTAAGCTTAATCTGGAGTTACAGGGAGTCTTTATTGCTGAAAACACTGAACGGTCAACGGCGATCGTAAGTGAGCGCAACAAATCTGGAGAACTATTCGAGATAGGAGAACGCTTGCCTGGCAACGCCATCCTTTCCGCTGTATTTGAGGACCATATACTAATCCGCCGCGGTTCACGAATGGAAAAACTTATGTTTACCGACAACAAATATCAAATCGAAAAAATCACATCTGGACGACAAGGCACTATCGGAACCAATCAACGCAAAGACCAAAAAAACCTGGCGAACTTTCAAAAAATTCAAAACCCTATTCACCAGGCCGATGGAGCGTCCTCAACGACCATGCCCGAATCAAACGATGACACTCTGGATACGTATCGTAAAAAATTNCAAACTGACCCAAAAGCGACTTTAGGGAGTGCGGGGTTTACGGCCGTTAGCGACGCCGAAAGCAAAGGCTATAGAGTCGGTAATGATGCACAAAAAGTGATACGTCAGGCAGGATTGCAGCCNGGAGATGTAGTCCTTTCGGTAAACGGTAAAGCTGTGGGNGTCGCTTCTAGTGACGGCGCTCTAATCGACCAAGTGATGAATTCTTCACGGGTGAGAGTAGAAGTGCAACGTGGAAACCGACGTTTCTTTCTTACAGTTCCGGTACCCAAATAGACGATGTTTTCATATGATGACTAAACTCGTAGCAGGGGAGCTTAGATGACAACCCTCAGAATAAANCTTCTNGCNCTTTTAGCNATACTCTNCTCANTGTCAGCTTCACTGGTCGCAGAGGAAACTTGGAAAGTNAATCTGAAGAATGCAGACATTCGTGAATTCGTAGCTCAAGTATCGACAATCACTGGCAAAAGCTTTGTCATCGACCCCCGAGTGAAGGGCAATGTCACTGTAATTTCCAGCTCTGCCATGGATAAAGATGCAATATATGAAGTATTCCTNTCNGTGCTACGAGTACACGGCTATGCCGCAGTACCCGCTGGAAATGTCACCAAAATCGTTCAGCAGGTCCTAGCAAAGCAAAGCGCGAATCCAAACGANTTTCTGACTCGAAATGAGTCAGAGGAATTAGTTACGTCGGTTATCGCGGTACGTAATTCGTCTTCATCAGAGTTAGTTAAAATATTGAGGCCCCTTATCCCCCAATATGGTCACGTGGCGGGCATTGACTCTCCTAACGTGCTTATTATTAGCGATCACGCTGACAATATCGCTCGCCTCGCCGGAATTGTTGAGCGTATTGATGTTGCCGATAATCAAGCCGTAGAAATAGTAGACCTGAAAGAAGCGTGGGTCGACGACATGGTTGCTCTCCTAGAAGAATTGGTGCCAGACCAGATAGGTTCAGGCGCGAAAGGCCCTAACCGGATCACGATAGTAGCTAGCGAACGCACCAATTCACTAGTAATAAAAGGCGATACAAAATCGGTATCGCGGACGATAGAACTTATACGGCGTTTAGATGTGCCTGCTAACAGGGCTGGCTCGACCCANGTCATTCGATTATCNCACTCCAATGCAGANGAAATAGCTGAGATATTGAAAAACATTATCAAAGAAAGCAGCGAGGAAGATTCNAATAACATCGGCATTACNATTCAGCCCGATGTACATCTTAATGCCCTAGTGGTTAGGGCAGACCCGACCAATATGTTAGAGCTAAAAGGCATTATNGCTAGCCTCGATGTAAGACGCCTGCAGGTGCTGATTGAGGCAGCTATCGTAGAGGTCAATACCGATTTTACTCGCCAGCTCGGTACCGAGCTATTTGCTGCGGATGCAGCCAGTGGCAATGTTCCTTTAGGGTTGACGGCACCGTCGGGCACCTTAGCACAAGTTCTTCAGGGGCTAGCCCTAGATACACCTACAAATCTCGATCTAGGGACAGCGCCCCTAATAGCCGGTGGACGAATAAGCGAAACAGGGACCAGTTTTGGAATGATCATAAGGGCACTGTCCTCGAACTCCGATGTAAATCTTCTATCGACCCCCAGTATTACAACTATGCAGAACGAGGAAGCTAAGATTCACGTCGGTCAAAACGTCCCTTTCAGGACGGGTTCAACTGTAACGGGCAGCGATGGAGCNTCTAATCCATTCACCACTATTCAACGGCAGGATGTCGGACTTACTCTCGAAGTAACACCTTTCATCCATGACGGGAACCTCATCCGACTTGAGATTCATCAGGAGGTCTCTGAAGTTGACCCTGCTTCNCTGGGNGCNATNGGCTCACAAGGCAGTGCNGACATCATCACCAACACTAGAACAATCGATACAACNATACTNGTAGATGANAAAGAGGTGATCATAATCGGTGGTTTAATCAGAGACAAAGANACCTCGACTAATTCCCGCGTGCCTCTTTTAGGCGATATACCAGGTTTAGGTACATTATTTCGTAGCAAGACAACGACCACAGAGAAACAGAACCTGATGGTTTTTCTGCGTCCCACTGTTCTTGAATCACGTGCAGCCATTACTGAATCCACGCGACGTAAGTTCGAAAATCTTTATGAGGTGGAAATCGAAGGTAGAGATGTATCCGAAACGATTCCAGAGCTCTTCAATGGAAATATTCCATAATCTAAAAAGCTTGCAGTTTCGCTTAACCAGAAAAATTCTGTTTTTTTGGATAAAGCCAACACTGATCAGTAACAGCTACAAAAGCCTTTCATTAGACGATTCAGCGTCTATCTGTTATGTCCTTCCGTTTCGCTCTTCTATCGACCTTCAAGTAGCAAATGAAGCATGTCGTAGATCGGGTCTCCCCGAACCAATAAACTCACTAGAAAGATTCGGTGAATCAAGATCATTTTTCTTTTTAGGCCACCCTGAGGGTAAATTCGGAAGAAAAACATTACGTCAGCACTCGGAAAGAATGACTCGATTGTTTACCAAACAAAATGAGCTGCACGAAACGACTACTAATTGGGAAGAGACGAAAACGAAATATTTGAACATCGTTCCAATATCAATATTTTGGGGGCATCAGCCAGACCGGGAAAAGTCTGTTTTCAAACTGATCCTGTCAGAAAACTGGGCAACAACCAGTGGATTTAAGAAAATTCTTGCACTCGTATTTCATCCAAAACATATTCTCGTAAAATTTGGCCATCCTATTGATCTTTTTAACATCATTAACTCTGAAGAGGATCGATCACGCCAAATCAGAAAAGCACTTAGGCTAACTCGAGTCCGTTTCAATCAAGAAAGACAAGCAATAATTGGCCCAGACCTTTCTCATCGCCGAACTTTGATCAATACAATTCTTCGCTCGGAAGGCGTTCGGCTGGCGATTAACAAAGAGGTAAAGGTTTCCGGNACTGCAATTGGGACGGTTGAAAAAAAAGCATTCGGTTATGCCGAAGAAATCGCCTCTGATCAATCTTATCGAGTCGTACGCTTCTTCGATCTACTGTTAACTTGGCTCTGGAATCGTCTTTACNATGGCATCGANGTCAATGGTATNGAGGAGGTANGANAGNTCGCACAATCNNACGAACTTGTCTACACACCATGCCATCGCAGTCACATCGACTATCTATTGCTTTCCTATGTTCTATACCATAACGGACTAACGCCACCACATATAGCCGCGGGCAAGAACCTTAACCTACCTCTTATCGGGTCATTGCTAAGGCGAGCCGGTGCATTTTACATGCGACGTAGCTTCCAAGGAGACGCCCTCTACCGGGAAGTATTCGACGAATATCTTCATCAGATGTTTNTCAGGGGATACTCNGTTGAATACTTTATTGAGGGGGGACGCAGCAGAACAGGCCGCACCTTGCCACCGAAAACCGGTATGCTAAGCATGACAGTNCGTAGTTTTCTCAAAAACACNGAAAAGCCTATAGCATTATTACCAGTCTATCTAGGTTANGAACGCGTTCTGGAATCTTCTTCNTACCAATCTGAGTTATCGGGCAAAAGGAAGAGACAGGAGTCAATTTTAGATNTTTTNAGAGTCTTCTCTTTATTCAAACACGATTTCGGGCGAGTTACCGTTAACTTTGGTGAACCCCTGGCGCTGAAACAATTCATGGATATCACTCTACCTCATCGAGACACAGAAGGTAGACTCGAAATTAATTCTGCATGTAATGATTTAGCTAGAGAACTAGTCACTCGAATCAACAGCCATGTTGCCATCAAAGCAACAAACCTAGTTGCGTTGGCTTTGCTTTCAACTGATCGACAATCTATCACTAAGACTGATCTAAAAAATCAGATTGAGTTACTTAGAGCTCTAGCGCAGAGCGGCCCATTTAAGGGCTGTACGATTGTCAACGATTCTGCTGATGAAATAATAGAGGAAGCAACTCGCATTATCGGTCTGACCTCTGTCGAACATGCCTTTGATACCATCATTTCAGCAGACCCCGTCCAAGCCATAAGCATGACGTACAATGCGAACAACATATCGCATATCTTCTCACTGCCTTCGCTCATTTGTCGTCTAGTCCGTTCACGCAATCAACTCGCGTTGCAAGATATCGAGGATTACGTTAGCAACCTATATCCCTTTTTCAAAGCCGAGATGCACCTACCCTGGGCGGAGCAAGATTTAATAGCGATCGTAAAAGATCTAACTGATTTCCTCAGCGAGCTAGGTGTTATTGAAAAAGATAATCTTTTTCGCGCACCATCTCCGGAGAAGTATGCCTATAATAGCCTAACCCGCATAGCAAACATCACATCAGCAACAATAGAGCGTTTTTATATCGTGATTGGACTTATCCAAAGTCATCCAAATATAAGTCAAAGAGAATTAGAGACTGCCGCAGCAAAAACTGCAGCTCAGCTTTCCGCTGTTTACGGCATAAATTCGCCCGATTTTTTTGAAAAGTCTCTTTTTTCAAGTTTTGTTAGCGCCTTGAAGAGCCAGGAGGGATCAATGCAGACCGCCGCAACAAAACTCGAGCCTATTATCGCAATCGCTATGAATTCAGATATCCGACACAACATTTTACAAGCAGTCGGCCACAAAACCGACCGTTAATCAAAGCTATTGGCGAATAGTAAACCTCTACTGAAAATAGATTTCGAAGCGAGCGTTGCGCGACTCTACAACCTGCGTAGGCCTCATTCGAGAATTCCAGTCGCTAGTTCGGGGCGGACGTTTCACAACAGTCTTTTTCACACCACTTTGCAAAACTGCATCAAGAAGCTTCTCACTATCCAGATCCGGACCGAGATATCTCTGAAGCACTTGCATAGAACCTTTAACCAGAGCACTACTTTTTTTTGATGGGAACATTGGATCCAGATAGACCACATCCGGTAAAGATCGGCTCGCAAGCACTGATATCGAATCAGCACATATCAATTCTATGCGTTCTGCTGTTTGGGATAAAAGATGGTGAGCTCGGGCTCTCAGAATCGCATCTTCAAGCAGATACGAAATAACTCTAGATCGTTCAATTAGTGTAACCTCACATCCAAGGTACGCGAGAATCAAGGCATCATTACCTAGGCCCGCTGTACAATCTAATATCCTTAGGCCTTCTCGAGGTTTCACCGCCTGCACCAACAACTCAGTGCGGCGTCCAGCTTGCTTCAACCGTCGTTCTATTCGGCTGAAGTCTATGATTAACGGCTTCTGATGCGAATAACGATCCTCTAAAAAGAGGCCCACCGAAGTACGATACAACTTGAATCGGCTCATGTATCAGTAACCTGCTCTCGCAGATATACAGGGCTAGCCTCGAGAGCAGACACCACCATACCTAACTCGAATCGATTCCTACCAATCAGGAGTAGGTCATTCACCTGAGGCACTGTATTGGTATTAACTGAAGAAAAAGCTACGCCTAAAGATGACGCAATCTTGGACTGTAAAGCAGGGACGTCAGTAATCAAGTGCCAGTTATCTGCCGGCAGTGGCTCCAAAATAGATACATCCTTGACTCCTTCGGGAGCTAATGACGAGACAAAACCATCGATCAGGGTGTAGCTACCATAGTAAATTTCTTCCAAACGGGCAGACAATGCAACGAATACCGGTCCATCATGAGTAATTTGGGCCTGCGCGAGCACAGCCATTGACGAGACCGGGATAACAGATAGACCAGCTCCGTATGCCAATCCCTGAACCACACCGACAGCTATACGCAGACCAGTGAACGAACCAGGTCCTTGACCAAAAACGATGGCATCAATGTCTCGTAGAGCGAAATCAGACTTTGCCATCATCGTCGCTATCGCGGGTAGAATTTCACGACTATGTTTTTTTGCATCAACAACCGTATGATCCACAATTTTTTTACCAAGCAGCAAACCTAATACTGTCGATGTGGTCGATGTATCGATAGCCAAAAGATTCATAGGTTACTCCTAAGGGAAATCAGCATTATAGTGTCCGTAACCAAGTGCTTGCATCTTCCGTTGACTCAAGCCATTGAATGTCAGGCAGGTTGCCCAGGACGAAGCGCCCGTACTCACGCTTCAACAATCGCGAGTCTCCCAAAACAAATAGACCACGATCCGATTCCTGTCGGATCAGTCTACCGAACCCTTGTCTGAGTGAAAAAATCATCCTTGGTAATGCCAGTTCTACAAAACTGTTGCCTCCTTCTGTCGATAACCTTCTTGCTTCCGCTCCGTATATTGGATCGGCTGGGTTTGGAAAAGGTAATTTATCAATAATTAGTAAATGTAAATCGGCTCCTTTGAAATCGACGCCTTCCCAGAAGCTCTGCGTCGCAAGAAGAATTGAACCCGGCTGTTCAGTAAACGCTTTCGAAAGTTGTGAACGCGATATTGAACCCTGAACGAGCAAAGTTTTACCAATATCACACAATAATCTCGCCGCTTGTTTCATAGCACG
>NZNP01000067.1 GCA_002694945.1 Gammaproteobacteria bacterium | reverse complement strand
GGTGTCGCTGTATCTTTACTCTACGAGAATGGCAGACTCGCCCGAGGTGCAACCCGAGGAGACGGCGCGACAGGTGAAGATATTACTGAGAACGTTAGGACGATCGATGCGGTTCCGTTACGTTTATTAGGGAAAGGGTATCCCCTAAAATTGGAAGTCAGAGGGGAGATTTATTTTACGTTATCTAGTTTCAGGCAGATGAACGCCGAAGCTGAACTCCGTGGCCAGAAAGTATTTGCGAATCCTAGGAATGCCGCCGCAGGAACGTTAAGGCAATTAGACTCTCGGGAAACCGCCCGACGTCCTCTGACGATGTTCGTTTATAGCGTTGGTGTGGTCTCGGGAGGCGGGGTGCCTGCCAACCATAGTGAGATCCTTACCCGTCTTGGTGAATGGGGTTTGCGAATAAATCCTTTGATAGTGACAGTAAAGGGTGTTGCTGCCTGCATTGAATACTATGAGGCCATGATGGAACGTCGTCCTACCCTGGATTATGAAATCGATGGTGTTGTCTTTAAAGTTGACGCGATTGCAGCGCAGACCAGATTAGGTATGTTGACGCGCACACCACGCTGGGCGATTGCTCATAAATTCCCTGCGGAAGAATCAACGACGGTCTTGGAAGATGTAGAATTCCAAGTTGGTCGTACCGGTGCAATAACCCCGGTGGCACGGCTCCAACCCGTAAAGTTAGGCGGAGTGACTATCAGTAATGCCACGTTGCATAACATGGATGAAATTGCACGCCTCGGTTTGAAGATAGGAGATACGGTTGTTATTCAACGAGCAGGAGACGTTATACCAAAGGTTGCGGCAGTTCTATTTGAGCATCGTCCTCATTTAGTAAAAGAGATTGTGTTGCCCCTCGGCTGTCCTGCTTGTGGCTCTGATATAGTGCAACCTGAAGGGGAGGCCATTGCTCGTTGCATCGGCGGCCTGGATTGTTCTGCTCAACGCAAGGAAAGCATCCGCCATTTTGCATCGCGCTTGGCGCTTGATATCGAAGGGTTGGGGGAGAAGTTAGTTAATCAATTGGTTGACGAAAAATTGATTGATAGTCCAGCGGACCTGTTTCGATTGACTAAATCGCAGTTGGTAAAGCTTGAGAGAATGGCGCCTAAGTCGGCTAATAACTTGCTCGCCGCACTTCAAAAAAGTAAAGCGACTACCTTACCGCGTTTCATTTATGCGCTGGGTATACAGGAAGTCGGCGAGTCTACTGCCAATAGTCTGGCGATACATTTTGGCGGAATTACTGAATTGAGAAACGCCGACGAAGAGACACTTCAATCAGTCAGTGATGTAGGTCCTATTGTGGCGGGGAAAATTGCGCGATTTTTCGCCCAGGAGGTTAACAATCGAGTGATTGATGACTTACTGGCGAGTGGCGTGCGCTGGAAGGCCCAAGATTTTGTGTCTGGTAATAATATTCTAAGCGGGAAGACATTCGTACTTACTGGAAAGTTAAGCGTCTTATCACGTAACGAAGCTAAAGCGCGTCTCCAGTTGCTGGGCGCAAAGGTTTCTAGCTCGGTCTCAGCAAAAACGAGCGTCTTGGTGGCCGGAGATGCAGCTGGATCTAAACTAACCAAAGCTCAGAATCTCGGTTTGACCGTGATGAATGAAGAGGAATTACTGTTGTTGCTGGAGGAAAATGATGCTTAGAGTAATAGTTATTGCTTTGCTGATCGGGTTAGGCGGTTGCGCGTCTAAGCCGCCTTCGAATATTGATAGTATTTGTAAAATTTTTACAGAGAAAAGAGGCTGGTATATGGATGCCCGCAAGTCATCGCGTCGCTGGGGCACTGACATTTCCGTCATGATGTCGATGATCTATCAAGAGTCATCTTTTAAAGCCCGCGCAAAACCGCCGCGCAAAAAGGTCTTAGGCTTTATACCGGGGCGTCGACCAGCAAGTGCGTATGGATACGCCCAGGCAATCGACGAGACTTGGTCTATATACAAACGGTCAACAGGTCGAGGTGGTGCGGATCGTAATAATTTTGCTGATGCAATCGATTTTGTTGGCTGGTATAACGATCAAACACGTCGTCGTAATAATGTTAGTAAGTCCGACGCCTACAATATGTATCTTGCTTATCACGAGGGTCATGGGGGGTACGCTAAGGGTACCTACAAGAAGAAGCAGTGGTTGAAGGATGCTGCAAACAAAGTTGCATCGCGGGCATCTCGTTACAGGAAACAATTAGATGGATGTGAAGAGAGATTNAAGCAAGGCTTTTTCCGGCGNATGCTGCCCTTCTAAAATGATTAATCGTTAAATAGGCTATCTCTGCCCGATTACAGAGCTGGCCTCGGCATAATACTGCCCTGCATTGGAGTCAGGGAACGCATGTCAATATTTATAAGGCAAGGTTCTTCCCGGGCCAACGCCTGTGTGAAAGCTTCGTTGAAACCTTCCAAGGATGTAACGTTGCTGCCGAACATTCCCATACTTTGCGCCGTCTTTGCAAAGTCTACAAAACCCAGATCAGTATCTCCGTATCGACCTTCGAACTGGTTCGATTGGAGTCCTCGTAGAACGCCGTAACCGCTGTCATTAAATACGCAGATTATCAGCGGCAACTGGTACTGAACTGCGGTTGCAATCTCCGTAGCGTGAAACATAAATCCCCCATCCCCATGTATAACCACTGTTTTCCTCCTCGTGCCAATAGATGCTCCGATGGCTAGGGGTAACCCTGGACCGATAGCGGCGGATGTTGGACCTATAAAGGTTCGAGGTTCGTAGATCTCCAGGAGCTGATTTACGAAATTGTAGGCGGGAATTGTAGTATCGCGAACAATCTGGCCGTCTCTCGGCAGTGATTGTCTGATTGTTGACATGATTCCAGCGTAGTCACTGCCTAGTCGTGACAGCAAGTGTGACTTTAGCCCTTTAGCCGCTTCGAGAACACGCTTGCTGAACTCTCTATCGCCTGCTTTATAGTTAGACTNGGACAGCGCGTCTAAAGCCTCATGCGCATCGGCGATAAGGCTGAGGTCCGCAGGGTGTACCAGACCAATCACGTCTGGATCAATGTCGATATGTAGCAGTTTTCCAGGGGGTGTAAGGCTGGCTGCTGCCCCACCCACGCCAACTTGGAANCGAGTGCCGATAGCAATGGTCAGNTCCGTATTCGCCAAAGACCTATGCATACTTTTTGCTTGATAGAGATTGCCTACGCATAGGGGGTGGTCTTCTGGTATCGAACCCCGACCGTTATGGGTGGTGAAAACGGGTGCACCCAAATTTTCTGCTAGGGTGACCAGAGCGCTACTAGCTCCTGAATTGATAACGCCCCCGCCGGCGATGATCACACGTCTATCTGCTCTAGATATAATGTTAGCAGCCGCACTGACTTCGGGTTGTTTCCTCCCTGCTGCTGATGGTTCTAGGGGAACCGGTGCTACAGTCTGGTACTGAAGATTTATNGGTATTTCTACTGCGCCGGAGGAAGGCCTTCCTTGAGAAATTTTNGCACCTACNTCCAATATTGTAGTTTCTATATCCTGAGCTTTTGAAATTGAGACAGCTTGTCGTGTTACCGTCTTCAGCATAGGGATTTGCTGTTCTGCTTCATGTACGTAGCCCTGCGCTTTTCCGTAAAACGCGGTTTCTACCTGGCCTGTGATCANTAGCACCGGCGAGGAGGCATATTGAGCCTCATACAATCCTGTCACAGCATTAGTGGTGCCAGGACCAGTGCTGGCGATGGCAATCCCGATTTTGCTAGTTGCTCGGGCGTACCCATCCGCTGCATGTGTGGCGGCCGCTTCATGACGACAGTCTACAATCTTGATACTGCCATCTCGGTTTATCGCATCGAAAATTGGCATGTTGTGAATGCTGATGATNCCGAATACGTGATCTGTACCCAGTTTTTTGATGGCTCTAACAACGGCGTCCGCACCTATCATATTTTCTCCCTCTTANTTTCATGTTATTGATTCACTCAAGCTTACTGTTAGTCGTTCACTAGACTNTTTTCCAATTTTTTTGTTTTGAGCTGTCGTGTTGCGGGGGTTGGCCAAAAGAAAGCNTGTTCAGAGCGACCACTCAGGTCTAAGGTTCCTTTGAGTAGCTCAGTCGGTAAACGACGTCACCCGTGTCATCGGAAATTAGTAAACTGCCGTCAGGAAGCTCTAGTATATCGACTGGTCGACCCCAGCCTACGCTGCCCTGNAGCCAACCATCAATCAGCGGCTCNTAGCTCATTCCTCCATTATCAAGTCGTCGTGCTACGCTAATCCTATAGCCGACATGGCCTGCTTTTACAGATCTGTTCCAGGAACCATGCTCTGCAATCAACACCTGATTTTTCAGATTTTCTGGCAGCATATCCCCTCGGTAAAAGATCAATCCGAGTGGAGCAACGTGAGCGCCTAAATCTAGCGCCGGTGGTGTGTAATCGGCTGCAACTTTTCCTTTTCCGAACTTGGGGTCGAGGATGTCCTGACCGTGCACAAATGGATAGCCGAAATGTAGGCCAGGGCGTTCGGCGACATTCAGTTCGCAGGGCGGCACCTCATCGCCTAAACGGTCCCGACCGTTGTCGGTGAACCAAAGTTCACCAGTAAGAGGATGCCAGGTAAATCCGACAGTGTTGCGTACGCCATGGGCGTANACTTCTGGAATGCCCTCCGAAGGATTGATTCGCATTATGCTGGCGTAACGGGGGTCGTTTTTAAGGCANACATTACAGGGTGCGCCAACATTGAAGTAGAGGTTTCCATCAGGGCCAAAGTCGATNAATTTCCAGCCATGATGGCGCTCTTTGGGCAACTGGTCATAAATGATCTCAGGATCGGGTGGAGCATTCAGTGATGAGTCGATATTACGGTACACCAATAGCTTATTGATGGATCCGACGTACAAATTGCCCTCGAAGTAAGTGACTCCGGTAGGTTGCGTCAGGCCTGAATCGATAATAANTTCTGTTTCCGCGAGGTGATCGCCGTCTTTGTCTATCAAAGCATAGACATTGCCAGCACGCCGGCTGCCAGCAAAAACCACACCGTCGGGATTTCGTGCGAGTTGTCGTGGATTAATTACCTCTGCCCAGACCTTAATTCTGTATCCATCCGGGAGGTTGAGTTTCTCCAGAGGTAGGGCAAGTCCATAAGCGGGTAGAACACCGGCCAACAAAACAAGAGCTAACCAACGTAGTAAAGGGAAGGACTGCGGTGCTAAGATCATGAAGCGCTACTTTCGAATAAATTCTGCCCAAGCTTATGTTGAATGACGCTCTCAAGGAAGAGATTCAGACTGCTTACACGGCACTCCTTGACCAACAAAATTTCCGGCCACGCCAGTGCCAGAAGAACATGATCGCGGAAATTGCTCGCACGCTTGGGTCTGTCAATGAAGAGCCAAACAAAATCTGTGTGATAGAAGCTGGGACGGGTACAGGTAAAACTATCGCTTATGCGCTTGCGGCGATTCCTATTGCGAAGCATCTGAAAAAGAAAATAGTTTTAGCCACAGCCACCGTCGCTCTTCAGGAACAGATCGTTTTTCAGGATTTTCCTTCGATTAAGCAGTATTCTGGCCTCGACTTCTCATTCGCTATGGCAAAGGGACGCCGCCGTTATCTTTGTTTATCTCGACTGGATCTCGCACTNCAGGACTCAGGNGTTACCAGTAAATCACTGACGTTGTTTGNTGAATCAACCACCGATGATGACTTNGGANANATNTACCAAGATATGATCGATCAATTAAGTCGAGGTAATTGGGATGGTGACAGNGATAACTGGCCGGATGAGATAGATCCGTTGGCATGGTCGCGGGTTAGTACGGATCACGCTCAATGTACCCAGCGTCAGTGCAGTCACTATGATAATTGTTACTTCTACAGAGCACGAGAAAGCATTCATCGGGCCGACTGCATTGTGACTAATCAAGATCTAGTGTTGGCCGACCTCATGATGGGTGGCGGTGCGGTTCTGCCAGTTCCTGAAGAAACTATATATATTTTTGACGAGTGTCATCATCTGCCGGACAAGGCTGGGAATCATTTTTCTTACAGTTTAGCTCTTTACGCAACACGGGGTTGGTTGCTACAACTGNCAACTCTTCTGGATATGGTAATGGNGNATATCGCNNNTCCGAANGGTGAACNGTTCGCGGCNNTACCTGACAAGGTTGATGAGGCGGTNCGATCGTTGGATNTAGTGGCAAAGGAGNTGATGCNGCTNNGGGACGATGCNGATATTANAGATGANGGATGGCGTTGGCGTTTTGAGCATGGTCGTGTCCCTGATCAACTTGGCCAGACTGCANTGTCTCTCGCTATTGCAATTCGTAGATTGGTCGAACTGTTCGAAAGTATTGAACCCACGATTGAAAATACTTTGGAGAACAGAAGTGGTTTAGAGCGTGAAANTGCCGAACAATGGTTGGCCGTCGTNTCAGCGACCTCGGATCGNCTTCGCGCTGCGGCCNCTCTTTTGGAGAACTACGCAGCTTCTGAGCATGACCCGCCTTANGCAAGGTGGATCCGGTTTTTNAGTNCTNTTCAGCGNGAAGGTATGGAAATTCAGCTTAACAGTCACCCGGTGTCNGTAGCCAAAGAAATGTCAAAGCGACTCTGGGAACGGTGTGCAGGTGCGGTCTTGACCTCTGCGACGATTTCGGTAGGTGGTGACTTCTCGGTCTATCAAGCGAAAACCGGTATCGATGCNGATCAGTCTTTCCTTAGTCTGCCCAGTCCTTTTCGGTTCCAGGAACAGGCCACTTTGGTTATCCCGCCTATGGACAGTGACCCCAGTAATGCTGAGCTTCATACATTAGAATTGGCCGCGATNATTCCGAGACGNCTCGTTGATGAACAGTCCGCCCTGGTNCTGTTTACTTCTTGGAGGCAGATGTTGCGTGTGTATGAAGATTTAGATGAAAAATTTCAGAGGCGAGTGCTTAAGCAAGGTGATCTGGCAAAGCAAGAGATACTTAAACGTCATCGGGAGCTTGTTGATGATGGAGGAACCAGTTGTATTTTCGGTCTTGCNAGCTTTGCTGAAGGCGTTGATCTCCCAGGTAANTACTGTCGACATGTCNTTATTGCGAAGCTGCCNTTTTCTGTTCCTGATGATCCGGTTGANGCGACTTTGTCAGAGTGGATAGAAAGNCGAGGTGGTAACCCGTTTTATGATTTGATGCTGCCCAATGCTGCCCTAAGGGTTATACANGCGGCTGGANGATTGCTTCGAACAGAAACNGACTCCGGCACTGTTACTATCCTCGATCGTAGATTGCTGACTAAATCATANGGAAAGGTAATNCTAAATGCCCTTCCACCATTTCGTCGTGAATTTCATTAATCAGCAAGCGTCCGCTGAAGAGCGGGAGCTACTGCAAGGCTTCCCAGCGGATCAAGGATATTTGAATCTNGTCACGAGCCTTNCNGTATCGGCCNTCCAAGGATTGAATNCAGGGAAAGTTCCNATTTTCGCTATATCCGGCTCCCAGGGCACTGGCAAGTCTACACTAGCGCATGCATTACAATGTCTCATGCAAAAAAAGTATGGTGCGGAGGCTGTTGTTCTCTCGCTCGATGACTTTTATTTGACCCGTGACGAACGCCTTAGATTGGCCAACGAGATCCATCCGCTGCTGCAGACGCGTGGCGTCCCTGGTACGCATGATTACTTAGGCTTTTATCAAGCCCTGCAGTCATTGCAGGCTGGTCGATCCGTTGATTTGCCAGTTTTTGACAAGGCCTGCGATGATCGTGTGAGCTGGACTCGTCACGTGAGTAGCACGGACCTCATTATTTGCGAGGGATGGTGCTGGGGTGCGCGACCTGAGCCTGAGGTATCATTGAGGTTGCCGATTAATGAATTAGAGAAGGAGCAAGATGGGAGTGGGCGCTGGCGTCACTTTGTTAATCGTCACTTAAGTCTTTATCAAGGGTTGTTCAGCCAAGATTTCATGGTTTACCTCCAGGCACCTGCGATGGAACAAGTGTTTGCCTGGCGATGGCAGCAGGAAAAGGAATTACGCGAAGCAACGAATTCAAGTAATACCATGAACAAGGCTCAGGTCATCGAATTTATTCAATTCTATGAGCGCCTGACCCGTTGGATGTTCATAGATATGCCTCAGCATAGTAACCTGACAGTAAAACTAGACGAGTTACATCGAGTTTCTCAGCTAAATACTCGCTGAAATCACTTTTCTCTTATCATGGGCTGTATAAATTTTGACAACAAATTTCGTCTATCTTTACTGCTGAATGCAGGTTTCGAATTTGTTATCGATATCTGGCGTTTCGTACGAATTTTAATAGCAGGTCTAGGCGCCGATGATCCATAGGTGTTGCTATTACTATAGTGCGTTATGGCCGCCATCGCATAAGGGTTGGTTCTGAGTAACTTTGCAACCACAAAAATAAACGGTCCGGGTATCGGTTGCGGTGTATTTCATTGGAAGGATTTCTGTATCTTGGTGGGATCCATCACAGAAAGGTTGTTTAGTGCTTTTGCCACAAGCGCACCAAAAGTAATTTTTACCTTCTTCTACATCAACCGGATAGGGAGCTTTTTGGGCTACGACAGGTTCGGACATGTTATAGGTTCCTGATTGACAGTGAGTGTAGGGTCTAAGCATAGTCTTGCGGCCTTGAATCTGCAAAAAATCTTACAGCCACTTGAACCGCTATTTATTGAAATGTCAGGGTACAACTCCTATGATCCGTGTACTCGCCTCCGGGTGAAAATTCTCTTTAGTAGTAGGACATAACAAGTCAAACTCATGGATTTAGAGAAAGTAAACATAACTTATTAAAAGCAGCCGATAGTAAAGAAGAGGGTAGCGTATGGATTTCTCTTTCACCGAAGAGCAGTCGCTTCTACAAGACAGTGTTCAACGCTTTGTTCAGAACAGCTATGAGTTTGAAACAAGACAGAAACTGATTAAAACTGAAGAAGGCTTCAGTCGTGATAACTGGTCGAGTTTCGCAGAATTGGGTTGGTTGGCTCTACCATTTCCGGAAGATTCTGGGGGGTTTGGCGGGACCGCTGTAGAGACGATGATTATGATGGAAGAGTTCGGTAAAGGTTTGGTTGTCGAGCCTTACGTGACAACTGTCATTATGACCGGATCAATCATCGAAGCAGGTGGCTCAATTGCTCATAGAGAAGGCGTCCTTGCGGAGATTATGGCAGGTACAAAACTAGGTTCAGTCGCCTATGTTGAGCCACAGGCCCGATTTAATCTCGCTGATGTGACTACAACTGCAACAGCTACGGACAATGGATATATCGTTAGTGGTTTCAAAGGGGTTGTCCTCGGCGGGCCGTCAGCAGACCTCTTGGTCGTACCGGCACGCACGTCGGGAGAGCAACGGGACTCCGAAGGCATTACGTTGTTTCTCATTGANGCTNATGCNGAAGGAATTTCTAGGCGNGATTATCCAACAATAGACGGCGGCAGAGCCTCCGAAATTACATTNGAAAAGGTAGCGGTTAGTTCAGCCGATGTGCTAGGNGAAGTCGGTGAGGGTTTATCATTGCTTGAAGTGGGGATTAACAACGGCATTCTAGCAGTTTGCGCGGAAGCCGTAGGTGCCATGGAAGTTCTCTATAAGACTACTGTTGAATACTGCAAGACCCGAGAGCAGTTCGGCCAACCAATCGGTAAATTNCAAGTATTGCAGCACCGCATGGTTGACATGTTTATGGAGCACGAGCAGGCAAAGTCCTTGCTATATATGGCGGCTATTCGAATGAGTGAAGACGATGAGCTCGCGGCGATAAAAGCGATTTCAGCTCTGAAGGTTCAGGTTGGCAAGGGTGGTAGGTTTGTTGGTCAAAATGCCATTCAATTNCACGGCGGTATGGGTATGACAGATGAGCTTAATGTTGGTCATTATTTCAAACGAATTACTGCGGTAGAGACCCTGTTCGGTAATGCTGATTTCCATCTAAAGAAATATTCAAGCGCGGCCTGATAAATGTCTGACGAATCTAANTCCNCGACGCCGCAGTGGTTCTGGGATGCCATAGACAGGAAAGCTGAAACTGGCTTTGTCGAGGTTGCGGATTGCGATATCAATTATCTCTACTGGAGTCAGTCGGGTAATCCTGGTCTGCTTTTTGTTCATGGCCACAACGCTCATGCTCACTGGTGGGATTTTGTCGCGCCGAGTTATGCGGATACCTTTCAGACTGTTGCGTTGGACCTTTCAGGTATGGGTGATAGCGATCATCGTGATGAGTATTCCGCTGACCTTTATGCGCGTGAAATTGTCGNGGTCGCGGATAAGTGCGATATGACGAAAGATACCATTTTAGTTTCGCATAGCTTCGGAGGAATGGTCTCGATAAGAACGGTCGCTGAATATCCAGATCGTTTTAAAGGCCTCATTCTGCTGGATTCGGGTGTAAAACATCCTGATGATATTAGACCTCCTGAGCCAGAACGTCTCGCGGCTGCAAAACTCTACCCCAGCGTCGAAATTGCACGGTCACGTTTTAGACTCCAGCCTTCTCAGCAATGTGCTAATCAGTTTATCCTGGACCATATTGCGCGCCATTCGATTGAGTACATTGATGAAGGCTTTGGCTGGAAATTTGATGAAGAACATCGAACGAGAATGCTACCGTATGAAGACGTGCAAAAAGATTTTGAATCCATAGCAATAAAAGCGGCTCTGATATTTGGCGACAGCAGTGAGTATTTTTCCCAGAAAAGTGCTGAATTTATGAAAAGCCTGCTTCCTCAACTAGAAGTTACGGAGTTGGCAGATGCTCAACATCATCTTTTTCTTGATCAACCTCTCAGTTTCATCGCAACATTGACTGGGCAACTAGAAGCCTGGTCTTGATCGCTTAAATTCCAATCTGGAATCTTTTGCTCATTGGTTAAAAGCATGAAGCTAAAAAAACGGGTCCGAAGGACCCGTTTTNAACTTCGTTGGGATAATTCAGAAAGTGCGCTTANACATATCCCCGGGTTTGGTCTAGACCTAACAGGCTTCAAATAANCCTGCTGCGCCCATNCCCCCGCCAATGCACATAGAAACCAGACCATATTTCTTCTCACGTCGTTTTAGTTCGCGAACGATGTGTCCAGTCAGGCGAGATCCTGTCATACCAAAAGGGTGACCGATTGCAATCGAACCACCGTTAACGTTATAAATCTCGGGATCAATTTCCAGCGTGTCTCTGCAGTAAAGGCACTGTGAGGCGAAGGCTTCGTTAAGCTCAACCAAATCTAGATCCTCGATTGTCAGACCGGTAGCCTTCAACAACTTTGGTACAGCGAACACTGGGCCGATGCCCATTTCGTCTGGCTCGCACCCTGCCACGGTCCAACCTCTAAATATGGCCATAGGAGTTAGGCNTAACTGAGTGGCTCGCTCTGCACTCATTACTAGAGTCATTGAAGCACCATCTGATAGCTGTGAAGCATTACCCGCGGTAACCGTGCCATTCTCTTCGAAAGCCGGAGGCAGTTTAGCCAGGCCTTCCAGGGTTGTTTCAGGGCGATTACATTCATCGCCAACGCATTCGGCATCGACAATTTCTGTNTCTCCAGTCTCTTTGTCGATAATCTTCTGCATTTTGGTTTTCATGGGTACGATTTCGTCNGCGAAGAGCCCTGCTTGTTGCGCAGCTGCGGTTCTCTTTTGGCTTTCGAGAGAGAATTCGTCTTGGTACTCGCGTGTCACGTTGTAGCGTCTGGCTACGACCTCAGCCGTGTTACCCATAGCCATGAAAATGTCGGGTGAAATGTCCCTAATTGTTGGGTGGACATCTGATTTACCAGGCGTTTGTCGCTGACCAGCTGAGATAGACTCAACGCCACCAGCAATCATTATGTCGGCGCAGCCACTGGCTATCTGATTCGCAGCTACGGCGATAGAATTTAAGCCAGAGGAACAAGCGCGACTGATCGTTGAGCCTGCGGTGGTAACGGGTAGTTTCGATAAAATGACTGCCAATCGGGCCACGTTACCGCCTTGCTCGCCTGTTTGGCCAGCAGCACCAACGATCACGTCATCCACCTCAGCGGGATCTAGGCCTGAGTTACGGTCCAGCAGGGAGTCTATACAATGCGCGACCAGATCGTCTGGGCGGGTTAGGTTAAAGGTTCCTCTGAAAGACTTTGCCAAACCTGTTCTGACGCTGTCTACAATTACTACATCTCGCATGATGTTTGTCCCCTAATTTGTGGGTTNNTTTGCGTAAGTGTTAGCTATTGTGCCTGTCCTNCTCNCCNGNCTCAACCCGTGGCACGTTATCTATGGTCAGGCATTTATCAGGTTTAGTNTATNCGGTGGGATAACNTCAATTGAGTAGTGGCTCNCGTTNAANCATTGATCNNAAGCTTCGAATCCAGGATAGTTTGCGGCNTAGTAAGATGGGAGTTAAACATGACTTACCTGTTAGCTATCGACCAGGGTACAACGAGCTCGCGTTCGATCCTTTTTTCTTCAGAAGGGAAACAGATTGGAATCGCGCAAAAAGAATTNACGCAGTATTTCCCTGCGGATGGCTGGGTGGAGCATGACCCCGAAGAGATATGGAGATCGACGCTTGAGGTCTGCCGAACTGTCCTTGAAGAGACAAATGTTGATGCAACGGAGGTTGCAGGGATCGGCATCACTAATCAGCGAGAGACAACGATTGTCTGGGATCGGCATACAGGTGAAGCAGTCTATAATGCTATCGTTTGGCAGGATCGCCGTACCGCGGCTTTTTGTGAATCTTTGCGAGCTGAGAATTTTGAACCAACTGTCTCATTAAAAACGGGTTTGCTGCTGGATCCTTATTTTTCGGCGACAAAGCTCATGTGGATTTTAGATAATGTGACTGGTGCAAGGAAGAAGGCAGCGTTAGGCGACCTCCTGTTTGGGACTATTGATACATACTTACTGTGGCGACTGACCGGTGGCGTATCTCACAAGACTGACGCGACCAACGCCTCTCGTACCATGCTCTTCAACATCCATGAACAGGCGTGGGATGAAGAGTTGCTGTCGAAATTTAATATACCTTCCAGCATGTTGCCGGAAGTGGAAGACTCTTCTGCGAAATTCGGCTTAACGGAACCTGCTATGCTAGGTTCGTCTATACCGATACTAGGGATTGCGGGCGATCAGCAAGCTGCGCTGATTGGGCAGGGATGCTTTCAGGAAGGTATGATAAAGAGCACCTACGGCACAGGCTGTTTTGTAATCGTCAACACCGGTAATACTATTATTCGATCCACAAACAGGTTGTTAACCACAGTTGCTTATCGAATTGATGGCAAGGTGACTTACGGTCTTGAGGGAAGTATTTTTACTGCAGGTGCGGCGGTCCAGTGGTTGCGTGACGGTTTGCAGCTGATAGCACACGCCGCAGATACTGAAGAGATAGCAGGTCATCATAATGCTTTTCATGGCGTTTACATGGTGCCGGCATTTACTGGGCTAGGTGCACCTTATTGGGATCCTCAAGCGAGAGGAGCAATCCTTGGCCTGACCCGAGATTCAAGTATTGCAGATATAGTGACAGCGACGCTCCAATCAGTCTGTTACCAGACGAAGGACTTATTCGCAGCAATGCTTCAAGACGGGGCGAGACCAGCTATCTTGAGGGTTGACGGAGGCATGGTTGCGAACGATTGGGTCACTCAGCATCTCGCAGACATACTGCAAATATCAGTTGATCGGCCGGAAGTGATTGAGACTACTGCACTCGGNGTTGCNTACTTGGCGGGTCTTCAGGCGGGNCTGTTTGCCAGCACCGATGAGATNNCNGANTGTTGGCGGTTGGAGAACCGGTTTGATCCNAAAATGGCTCNGCAGGAAGCGACGCATCTCTATAAAGGTTGGCTCGATGCTGTATCTAGAGTTAGGATTGAAGCTTAAGAATTTTTCAAAATTGTTTACATGCCTTTCATCGACACTACAAATTGAGGTTTCTTGCTAACGGAAATTAGAGCGAAATTCCAGAGACTTNNTAATCATTGGTTTCGCAAACTCAAAAAAATGGTCCGGCAAAAANTTTCACTTCTGATTATTTTCTCTTTATTTTGAAGTTTTCTATTTGACTAGTAACAATGTTTTAGGAAGTCACACGGTCTCGATAAGTTCAGAGACTATATCCACGATCTGGTCCGCTTCTTCATCGGTGGTGGTTAGATGAGGCAGGAGTCGCACAACTTTTTCTGCGGTTACGTTAATTAGAAGTCCTCTATCGAAAGCCCGTGCCACCAGATCCCCGCAAGGCGAATCTAGTTCGATACCGATCATTAGTCCTTTGCCCCTTATNTCCTTAACGATATTCAAACCTTCAAGTCTCGCTCTGAACTGTTCCATCATCCTATTNCCAAGTTCAGCGGCCCGTTNNGCCAGATTATTGACTTCTACTTCTTGNAGGACGGTTAAAGCTGTAGCACAGGACAGTGGGTTTCCGCCGAAAGTCGAGCCATGTGTNCCTGGCTGCATNACTTCAGCAGCTTCACCACTAGCGAGGCAANCNCCAATGGGGACGCCATTGGCNAGACCTTTGGCAATGGTGACGACATCGGGAAGGATTCCGGATTGTTCATAACAGAAGAAAGTGCCNGTTCTTCCGATCGCACATTGGATTTCATCAATNATAAGTAGCCAGTNGTTGGCATCGCAAAGCTGCCGCAGTTTTTGAAGGTAGTCGTTGTCGGGGACCTGAATCCCTCCTTCACCTTGAACTGGCTCGACCATGACGGCGACGACACTGTTTTTCTGTTCAGATATCGCATTAACAGAACCAATATCGTTGTAAGGGACTCTGATAAAACCCTTTACCAAAGGTTCAAATCCGGCCTGTACTTTTCGATTGCCCGTNGCCGTTAAAGTTGCGAGGGTACGTCCATGGAATGAAGAATCCGCAACGATGATNGTGGGGTTCTCGATACCTTTATTGTGTCCGTAAAGCCTTGCTATTTTGATTGCGCATTCATTCGCTTCGGCACCAGAGTTTCCAAAAAACATGTTCTTCATCCCGGAAAGNCGCCTCAACGCTTCTGCNAGTTGTTCTTGCTTTGGGATTCGGTATANGTTGGATGTATGTAGTAAAGTTTCGGACTGTTCTTTTAGNGTTCTTGAGACAGCCTTGTTGGCGTGACCTAAGACAATGACAGCCAAACCACCNAANGCGTCGAGATAGCGGTTGCCNTGATTGTCCTCTAACCAAGTNCCATCACCCTTGANGAAGGCGACATCCTGACGACCGTAAGTGGGCATAATGGCTTCTGTCATGATTTAGCTCCGGGATGTTTTCAGCCCTAGTTTGCGGTCTTCAGCCGAAAAAAGAAGCGATGATAAACCAAAAAGTGTAATATTACCCTGTTTTGAATAAGGGTATATGCCGTAAAGGACCTCTATATGGAAACTANAGAAGCAACGGAAACGATAAAGCAACAGATAGCAGAAAATTCGATTCTACTTTATATGAAAGGGTCCCCTGACCAACCTCAGTGTGGATTTTCTTCCCAGGCCAGCCAGGTGCTGATGGCCTGCGGAGAACGCTTTGCTTATATTGATATCCTCGCCAANCCTGACATCAGANCCAATCTTCCGGCAGTGTCAGAATGGCCTACATTTCCCCAGTTATTTGTTGATGGGGAATTGGTGGGTGGTTGCGATATTATTGTAGAAATGTATCAGAGTGGNGAGTTGCAGCCGATGATTCAGGAAGCTGCGCAATCTGAGAGTTAATTTTTTAGCACGTGTTTAAAAAATGGCAAAAGCAGTATACTNAGTAGTTGGTNTGTGATGGTTAAACAAACAACAGAGGGATGTAAATGAGCTTAAAGGGTACTCAAACCGAACAAAATCTAAAGGACGCTTTCGCAGGTGAATCTCAGGCAAATAGACGTTACTTATATTTTGCAGCAAAAGCAGACGTAGAAGGCTATAACGACATTTCCGCAGTATTTCGCTCGACCGCGGAAGGCGAAACGGGACACGCTCATGGTCACTTAGAGTACCTGGAAGAAACGGGTGATCCGGCAACTGGCTTACCCATTGGTTCGACCTCCGATAATCTCGCCGCTGCAATTGCTGGTGAGACTCACGAATACACGGACATGTACCCGGGAATGGCGAAAACGGCTCGCGACGAAGGTTTTGATGAGATCGCAGATTGGATGGAGACTTTGGCGAAAGCAGAGCGATCTCACGCCAATCGCTTTCAGAAAGCACTTGATTCGATGGAAGGTTGATTGAGAAGCGTTGCAAAAGTAAGGNTTAGATTAACGANGGGGCTAAACAGCCCCGTTTTCTATTNTGANCCCTCCTAGTTCACGCCATCGGTTTACGATTCNNCAGAAAAGNTCTGCCGTTTTTTCGCAATCGTATTGTGCCGAGTGTGCTTCTTCATTACTGAAATCGATTCCAGCAACCTCGCAGGCGCGAGAAAGTACCGTTTGTCCGTAAGCTAATCCGCANAGGGTTGCNGTGTCAAAGCTGGAAAAAGGATGAAAAGGGTTTCTTTTTAGGTTGCCGCGTTCTGAGGCTGCATTAATAAAACCGTGATCGAAGGCCGCNTTATGTGCGACAAGGACGGCTCNATTACATCCNGTTCGTTTGACTTCAGATCTTATAGCCTTAAAGGTTTTTGTGAGAGCCTCCTTCTCTGGGATCGCCATACGTANCGGATTAGCTGGGTCGATTCCTGTGAAGTCCAGCGCCGACTGCTCGATGTTAGCGCCCGGAAACGGTTCGACATTGAAGAAAATCGATTCTCCTTTGATCATTGAACCATCTTCAGCCATTTCCAAGATGACTGCCGCAATTTCTAATATTGCGTCGTTGCTTGCATTGAAACCACCGGTCTCTAGGTCAAGAACCACTGGCAGGTAACCTCTGAATCGGTAAGCGATTGGCAGTTTAATTTCCGTCAACCTGAACCACCGCTTAAAGGGTGACGTGCCCCGTGGGTGACAGTGAAAGCAATAGTTTCTCCTCCACGAGTGGGTATCAGATTATCTTTGCCGAAAGCCAGGCTCTCCGGGACAGTCCATTCGTCGACAGTTAGTTCGATATAATCGTCGTTCCTTGGGTAACGATAAAAGTCTGCACCGAATTCNCTCGCAAACCCCTCGAGCCGATCNAGACGGTCTATACTCTTAAATGCTTCCGCATAAAGCTCGATGGCAGCGTGGGCAGTNTAGCAACCTGCNGCACATCCGCAGGCGNTTTCCTTAGCTGATCTNGGGTGAGGTGCGGAATCAGTGCCGAGGAAGAAAGAAGGGTTGCCGGAGGTTGCAGCCTTCAGCAGGGCCTCTCGGTGTAAATCTCGTTTAAGTATGGGTANGCAATAGTGTATAGGTTTTATTCCGCCAACTAGCATGTCGTTACGGTTGAAGAGGAGATGATGTGNAGTAATTGTCGCNGCGACTNGATTGCTCGATGATTCGACAAACTGAACGGCCTCTAACGTAGTGATGTGCTCGAGTATAATTCTAAGCTTAGGGAACCTTGCGACGATATCGGTAAGCATGGTGTCGATAAAGACCGCTTCTCTGTCAAAAATGTCGATGTCGTGATCTGTAACTTCGCCATGAATCGACAGGATAACATCGTGCGATTCCATCGCCTCAAAAAGTGGATACATCGCTTTGATGGTGCTGACACCGAAGGCGGAATTGGTTGTCGCTCCTGCTGGGTAAAGTTTAAAAGCTTCGATGATGCTTGATTGTTTTGCGGCAAGGACGGTTTTTTGATCGGTGTTATCGGTTAGGTAGAGCGTCATCACCGGAGTAAAGCCGTCAGGTGCATGCATCATTATTCGATTATGGTATGCAGTGGCGGACGNCACGTCCNTTACAGGCGGTACTAAATTNGGCATGACCAATACCCTTGAAAAATATCGGGCAGCATCTCGAACCGTACGTGGTAGGTAGTCGTCATCTCTTAGGTGTATGTGCCAGTCATCTGGTCTTTTAATCTTAAGTGTCGCCATTGCCTATGTGATGCGAGCCAGGATTCCCGACATTGTATCAAACAGGTAAGATATCGGCCTTGATTTTTCTAGGTATGGGCCGATGGCCGAATTTGACAAAGTAGTGCTTTCTTACTCGGGGGGACTCGACACCTCGGTAATCCTCAAATGGCTGCAGGAAACTTATAACTGTGAAGTCGTGACTTACACCGCTGATCTGGGACAAGGAGAAGAATTGGAACCAGCTAGGGAGAAGGCGGCTAGCATGGGTGTCAAGGAAATTTATATTGATGATGTGCAGGAAGAGTTTGTTNGAGACTTTGTTTTCCCAATGTTTCGTTGTAACACCCTATACGAAGGTGAGTATCTATTAGGCACCAGTATAGCTCGCCCATTAATTGCGAAGCGACTGGTTGAAGTTGCCAACGCGACCGGTGCTCAAGCGATCGCGCATGGAGCAACTGGAAAAGGTAATGATCAGGTTCGTTTCGAATTGGGAGTCTACGGTTTGAAACCTGATGTTCATGTGATCGCNCCCTGGCGAGATTGGGATTTGAACTCGCGAGAGTCGTTGATGGAATTTTGTGAAACACACCAAATCAAGGTGGATCAAAAGCATGAAGGTGAAAAATCACCCTATTCTATGGACGCAAATTTGCTTCATATTTCCTATGAAGGAGGCGTTCTGGAGGATCCTGCTCAGGAGCCTGAAGAAGCGATGTGGTTGTGGTCCGTCTCGCCNGAAGAGGCACCTNATGAGGTTACATACGTAGAGNTAACTTATCGCCGAGGGGATGTAGTGGCAATCGATGGCATCGANCTGAGTCCTGCAGCNATTCTCACCCGCTTGAATGAGATTGCTGGCGCGAACGGTATNGGTAGGGTCGATATCGTCGAAAATCGNTATGTGGGAATGAAGGCACGGGGTTGTTATGAGACACCCGGAGGCACTCTACTTCTGAAAGGGCATCGAGCTATTGAATCGATTACCTTGGATCGTGAGTTGGCGCATCTTAAGGATGAGCTCATGCCTCGATACGCTAGTTTGATATATAACGGCTATTGGTGGTCTCCAGANCGTGAGGCGATGCAGGCTCTGATTGATCANTCCCAACAGAGCGTTAATGGGTGTGTTCGTCTAAAGCTCTANAAGGGAAATGTGACGGTTGTTGGCCGAGAATCCGCTTCAGATAGCCTATACGACGCGGATATTGTTACNTTCGAGGATGATGCGGGTGCATANGATCAGGCTGATGCAGGTGGTTTCATTAAGTTGAATGCCCTACGCCTTAAGCTGGCGGCCAAGCTGGGGCGCCGCTTTAAGGCGCCNTAAATTATTGACGGCTAGCTTGTTACAAGACGCTTTGGTTTTTAGTCTGAACTTTGCTGGATTGCTCTCAAACGTTTAGGCTTGCNNGCGGTGTTTTATAGGCGGCTGAATAAGATGCTTAGCTTGTGGGGAATGTTTGCTTATGAACAAACTCTGCAGCTAACTCTCCCTTTGGCACTGGAATAAATTATCAATCAATATCACCTGTTTTGTCTTTGAATTCGCATAGGTTGTAGATGACACAGGCGCTGCATTTGGGTTTTCGAGCGGTGCAGATATAGCGACTGTGAAGGATCAGCCAATGATGCGCATCTCTGATAAATTCTTCCGGAATAACCTTTAACAATTTCTTTTCGACCTGAAGAACANTCTTACCAGGTGCAAAACGAGTTCTGTTAGAAAACCGATATATGTGAGTATCAACTGCCATTGTTNGTTCTCCNAACGCAGTATTGAGCACCACGTTAGCGGTCTTTCGACCAACACCGGGCAAGGCTTCGAGAGCTGCTCGCTGGTTCGGCACCCGTGANTCATGCTCCTCGATCAGTATACGGCAGGTCTTGATTATGTTTTCGGCTTTGCTGTTAAACAGCCCAATCGTCCTAATATAAGATTTGAGACGACGCAACCCTAAGGCTTTGATCGCTTCGGGAGTGTTCGCCACTGGGTAGAGTTTGGCTGTTGCTTTATTAACGCTGACGTCAGTTGCCTGTGCTGAAAGAATGACAGCGATTAATAATTCGAAGTTAGATGAATACATTAGCTCGGTGGTAGGGTTTGGGTTTTCTGNTCTAAGGCGAGACAGAATCTGGTAGCGTTTTTCTGCGTTCATGTTCCTTTAACTTCTGGTCTATGATGTTCTTTAAGGCAATTAGACAACCTAGGGTGAGGAAAGCGCCAGGCGGCATTACTGCTAGCAGAAAGCGTGCGTCAGTTAACCTTATTTCTACATCGTCACCTCCAATCAGCAAGTGTAACTCGGAAAAAAGCGTGCCGTTTCCCAGTAGTTCCCGGATGCTTCCCATAACAAGTAAGACTGCTAGAAAGCCAATACCCATCATAAGCCCGTCAAGGCCTGCCCAGATTGCAGGNTGGCGACTGGCAAACAATTCGGCGCGTCCAAGCAGGGTGCAATTTGTCACGATAAGTGCAACGAANAGACCGATCCTCTGATGTAATTCAAAATACTGATATTGGAGTAACAAGTCTGCCAGAGTAACAAAGCCAGCGATAATTAGAATCTGTATAGGAATTCTGGTTGACTCGTCGAGATAGCTCCGCAGTAGGCTGACGGTTATATTGGATATTGTTAGGACAGCGAGAGTAGTTATCCCAAGGCCTAGGCTAGTTGTGAAATTATTGCTGACGGCAAGCAAGGGGCAGAGGCCCAACAATTGTACGAGAGCAGGGTTTCTGCTCCACAGACCATCTTGAACGATTTGCTTCATCATGGCCTTATAACTTTTGCCACGGCCTGAACCATAGCTCTTGAGGTAATGGTGGCGCCAGTTATAGAGTCGAAATCACCTTCTGGTGATAGATGCCAGACGGTTGTGTTGGCTTGCCTGCCTCTGAAAGTATTGACCCAGTCATGCTCAATCGCGTCGCCAAGTCCTGGAGTTTCTCGGTGATCGATGACCTCAACTGCTAATACTCGGCGATCTAGGTCATGGGCGATTATTAGATCAATGTTGCCGTTATATCCGTCTGGTGTGTTGGTCGAGATCACGTAGCCGTAAGGCCTACCAGATTCATATATGGTATATCCTTCATCTGTAGCTATGAAATCACGTCCATCAACTATCTCGGCGATTTTGCGTTCTGAGAATGCNTGTTTGTTATTTATGATCTCCGGGGCCGTGAGATGGTTGGCTACACTCAACAACACCGCAAATAATAAGCCTATAATGCTAGCGCGTAGTATGATCATTTAGAGTCTTTCCGGATAGCGGCGAGATGATCAATTAATGGGGCACAGGCGTTACTCAAAAGGACCGCAAAGGCTACCCCCTCGGGATAGGCCCCAACGGTGCGTATTAGGAATGTAATCGATCCTATGAGTGCGCCATAGACTGCAAGCAGTTCTTTACTGGCAGGTGAGGTTACGGGGTCGGTAATGATGAAGAATGCTGCAAGCATAGTCGCGCCGCTGAACAGGTGAAACAATGGGGAGCCGAGACTGTGGGACGATCCGTTGTCATAAAAAACACCTGCCAGAATGATAAGACTGATTAGAAAACCCAAAGGTGCGTGCCAAGAAGTGATCCCCCGATAAATTAGGAAAATGCCCCCAACAAGGAAAGCTACGTTGATTATGTACCAGTACCGCCAGTTACGTTCCGCCTCTGTGCTGAAGAACTCCTTATTAGTTATCCCTGACCTAAATTTGTATTCATCCAGAGGCGTGGCAGCCGTCAGGCCGTCATAGACTTCCTCAGAGTTATTGACTTGAAACTTAACTCTCAGGACCTCAGAGACATGTTGTTGGGCTCGAGGCTCTGGCCATTTGGACATCGTGAGTGGGAAACTGACAATCAAAATCGCGAAACCAACCATAGCTGGATTAAAAATATTTCTCCCTAGTCCGCCGTAGACGTGTTTTCCAAAGATCAGGCCTAAACAAATTCCTGTCGCTGCTTGCCAGATTGGCAGTAACGGTGGCAAGCAGAGTGCCATTAGCCAAGCAGCGACCAGGCTTGTACCATCCATCAGATGAGTTAAAGGTTCCTCCCGCAATTTTAAAAAGAGGGCTTCTGTTACTATTGCTGCGGCGCATACTCCGATGATGTTAACCAGAACTCCTAATCCGAAAATGAAAGTATAGACCGCTGTTCCTGGCATCAGCGCCAGCAATGTCCATTGCATCATGGTCAAAGTTTTCATGTGTCCAACTTGATTTGGTCGAGGATCGATTCAAGATCTCTCTGACTGGGTTTACTGACGACCGTGTTGAGGCTTTGATTAAGTCTGGTTTGACGAGCGAGGAAACGGACTTCATTGATTTGAGCAGCGGCCCTTGCTTTTTCCAATTCCGCTCGTACCTGTTTTGTGACTCGGAAATTGTCCGTCAGTGGTATCATGCTGGGACAGACTTGGTCGCATCGACGGCACTCAATACAGTCGTCGATTCTAAATTCATCTGCGATATCGGAATCACGCCGATATCGNTAAAGCAGGTGGGGCTGTAAATCCCTCGGACAAGTAGCGACACAGAAACCACAGTTGATACAAGCCATCGGTTCCTCTGGAAATGTTGGGTATTTAGTTTTTGGCTGCGATTCGAGATCAATACAATCGACTGGACAAGGTGGGATACAGAGTTCGCACCCTGTGCAAATTTCGTTCAAAACCGTATGTATCTGGTTTCTAGCGCCAACTATTGCATCCACAGGGCATGCANTGATGCATAAGGTACAACCTATACATTCGCTTTCAATGATTTTTGCTATAGCAAGCTCGGGTTGTTTTACTTTTTTCTGCTCCAAGCTTCGGCCGAGTTTTTCGGCGAGTTTTTCGGCCGTGCGATCTCCGCCAGGCGGACAAAGTGTTACGGGGGCCCCATTCGCCATAGCTTCGGCGTAGGGTCGACAGCCTGGATAACCACATTGGGCACATTGTGTCTGGGGAAGCAGACGGTTGAGTTCCTCGACCACCTCATTTCCATTGGGATCTAGATATCTTCTGGCGGTTACCAGGCTAAGCGCGGTGAACGCGACTAGTCCGGTGACGATGAGGAGATCCGGCATCAGGCTCCATTCGTTCATCAGGCTAGTCCCGTAAATCCCATGAAGGCGAGAGATAGGATGCCAGCAGTTATCATGTTGATGGCGGCGCCTCTAAAGGGGGCAGGAATGTCCTCTACCTTGAGCTTCTCTCTGATTGTGGCGAATAGTAGCAGGAGGAGAGAAAATCCGGCAGCTGCACCGAAGCCGTAAAATATGCTGTTAGTAAAGTTATGCTCTTGCCGCACATTTAGCAGAGCCACCCCGAGTACAGCGCAATTTGTAGTGATTAAAGGTACAAAAATACCCAGGGCTTTATGTAGCATCGGCTGCGTCGCTCGCATGACGATTTCTGCCAGTTGTACTAGCGATGCAATGACTACAATAAAAATAATGATTCGGAGATAAGCTAGATCAAAAGGTATGAGCAGATAACTATCCACCAGGTAGCTGACAGCGCAGGCTGTTGTCAGCACAAATGTTGTCGCCGCACCCATACCAATAGCAGTTTCAAGCCGCTGGCTTGCTCCCATAAAAGGGCAGAGTCCTAGGAACTGCACGGTAACGAAATTGTTTACGAAAATGGTCGTCAGCAGGATGTAAAATGCATCGGGCATAGCGTTAGTTTAACAACCTGTATAGGACAATGGCGTATTTAGGTGATTTTCATACCCGGTTTCGCACCAGCGTCTGGCTCGAGTAGGAAAATTTCGCGACCACCAGGCCCGGCAGCCAGTACCATGCCCTCCGATACCCCGAATCGCATTTTGCGTGGTGCAAGATTGGCGACTATTACTGTTAGTTTGCCGATCAGCTTTTCAGGATCATAAGCAGATTTGATACCTGCGAAAACCTGGCGTTCTTCTTTGCCGAGGTCAAGGGTCAAGTGTAGGAGTTTGTCTGCTCCCTCAACTGGACGTGCTGCATTGATGCGAGCAACTCGTAGGTCAACTTTTGCAAANTCGTCGAAATNTATCCANTCAGTCTCTGATAATTNTTCCTGGTCGTTGTTATTTTCATCGTCGCTCTNTACTCCTGCCTCTGCGATAGTAGCTGAGACGACAGCGTCGACTTTTTCGCTTTCGATTCGCGTCATTAGCGGTTTGAATTTGTTTATCCTGTGTCCTAAGAGTGAACTTGAGCTGCTATTCCAGCTCAGGTCATTGACGTTCAGAAATATTTCGGATTTCTGTGCGAGTTCAGGTAAAACGGGTTTGAGATAGGTGATGATAATCTTGAACAGGTTGAGTCCGTTAGAGCAGATTAGCTGGACTTCTTCCTTGCTGTCAGGGTCCTTTATCATTACCCAAGGTTTTTTTTCATCGATATATTGGTTTGCTTGATCTGCAAGTGACATGATTGCCCTAAGCGCTTTGCCGAATTCACCATCTTCGTAATGTTGGGCTATGCTNGGTCCGGCGGACACGAATTCTTGCAGCAATNGCAGTTCTGTCCTTTCCGACAGCATGTTGTCGAAGTGCTTGTTAATGAAGCCNGCACAGCGAGACGCGATATTGACCACCTTCCCAACTAAATCTGAATTAACTCGTTGTACGAAGTCGTCTAGATTGATGTCTAAGTCGTCCACCCCGGCACTGATTTTGGTAGCAAAGTAGTATCTTAGGTATTCTGGGTCCAGNTGGGCTAGATAAGTCCTAGCGTTAATNAAAGTNCCNCGAGATTTGGACATNTGCACNCCACCTACTGTGACAAAGCCATGGGCNTGTATTCGAGTAGGTGTCCTGTAGCCTGCCGTATTGAGAATGGCCGGCCAGAACAGGGCATGAAAGTTAACGATATCCTTGCCTATAAAGTGATGTACNTCGCAGTCCGAATCAATTCNCCAGAAGTCATCGAATTCTAGATCCTCTCTAGTGCTACAGTAGTTTTTGAAGGCCGCCATATAGCCNATAGGTGCGTCCATCCAGACGTAAAAATATTTGCTGGTTTCCCCTGGGATCTCGAAACCAAAATAAGGGGCNTCTCNGCTGATATCCCAGTCGTGCAGTCCTGCGTCGAGCCATTCGGACAANTTGTTAGCGATAGGGCCCTGCAAAGTTCCGCTTCGTGTCCATTGTTTTAACCAGTCTGTAAAATTAGATAGTGCAAAGAAAAAATGTGTGGATTNTCGNAGCTCGGGCGCAGCACCTGAAACTTTTGATCGGGGTGAGATAAGGTCAGTTGCTTCGTAGGTTGCTCCGCATTCCTGACAGTTGTCACCATACTGATCCTCCGCTCCGCATTTTGGGCAGGTCCCCACGATGAATCGATCAGCTAGAAACATAGCCTTCTCTGGATCGTACAGCTGGCTGACCGCTTTTGACCTGATTTGGTTAGCAGCAAGTAAACGCTCGTAGATCAGTGCTGAAAACTCTTGGTTCTCAGGCGAGTGTGTTGAATAGTAATTGTCGTGATTGATTCCGAACTCACCAAAGTCTGCTCGATGTTCAGCGTTGACAGTTTCGATCAGGGTCTCTGGTGTAACGCCCAGTTCTTNAGCTCTTAACATTGTCGCTGTTCCGTGAGTGTCATCAGCGCAAACGTAGATACAGTCGTGACCTCGCATNCGTTGAAAGCGTACCCAGATATCGGTCTGAATATGTTCCATCAAATGACCAAGATGTATGGAACCATTTGCGTTTGGAAGAGCGCTTGTGACTAGTATGCGTCGCTTTTTCATGAGCTTTTTTGATTTAGTCGCTGATTTTNGGGAGGAAAATGTATAGGAAAGTGTGTTGAATTGCGACCTTCACGAGTCTCTACTGAGAGCCAAGAATTGGTAAACTAGATCTTTTTAAGGGAGATGCGCCATCAGCGAACAACAGATAGAGAAGTTTCAGTTGAGCAACATTCGCCACATTGTTGCGGTGGCTTCCGGTAAAGGTGGTGTAGGTAAGTCAACGGTATCAGTCAACTTGGCTATTGCTTTGGCACAACGTGGCAACAGTGTAGGACTCTTGGATGCGGATATCTATGGTCCCAGTCAAGGCACTTTATTGGGCTTGCCAGCTGGCACTCGGCCAGACGTGCAAAATGACCTACTGTTACCGNTAGAGGCCCATGGTGTTCGCTGTATGTCNATGAGTTTCGTGACTTCTGAGCGTACGCCCGCAATATGGCGAGGTCCGATGGCAAGTGGNGCCNTGCAGCAGTTACTTACTCAGACTGATTGGGGAAGCCTGGATTTTCTGATTGTTGACATGCCCCCCGGTACAGGTGATATCCAGTTGACCCTCGCGCAACGTGTTCCGCTCGCAGGAGCAGTTATAGTGACGACGCCGCAGGATGTTGCGCTTCTGGATGCAAGAAAAGGTATTGAGATGTTTAGAAGGGTTGAAGTGCCTGTCTTAGGTGTGATCGAGAACATGAGCACGTATATCTGCAGCNAATGTGGCCATGAAGAAGCCATTTTTGGTGCTGGCGGCGGTTCTTCTGTTGCGATGGATTATGAGACTAAATTGTTGGCCCAGTTGCCGCTGAATCTTGAATTGCGTATGGCCTCTGATCAGGGACGGCCTCTATTACAAACGTCGCCTGANGGCGACATAAGTCAGCGTTTCAGTGACGCGGCGGCTACTGTGGTTGCACAAATAGATGCGCAGACTCAGTCGGCCCCAGTCATCAATATCTTTGATGATTAAGTTGGCAGCGTTGCGATGTTATAATCGGATGATTCTGAAAAAAGATTGTCTATGAGTATTAAGTCTGATCGGTGGATACGGCGAATGGCCGAGTCTGAGAACATGATTGAACCTTTTGAACCCGGACAGGTCAGGGATCATGCTGATGGCTCGCGACTTATCTCNTATGGNACTTCAAGTTATGGTTATGATGTTCGGTGTTCNAACGAATTCAAGGTGTTCACCAATATATTTTCCGCTACCGTGGATCCCAAGGCCTTCGACGACAGAAGTTTCGTTGATATTAAAGATGATACTTGTGTGATTCCGCCAAACTCATTCGCGCTTGCTCGTACCATAGAATATTTCAGAATCCCTCGCAGTATCTTGACTATTTGTCTTGGTAAATCAACCTACGCTCGCTGCGGTATTATCGTTAATGTCACGCCTCTTGAACCAGAGTGGGAAGGACATGTTACGCTGGAATTTTCGAACACGACCAATCTTCCAGCAAAAATATATGCCAATGAGGGCGTTGCGCAGATGCTCTTTTTCGAGTCTGATGAAATTTGCGAAACCTCTTATGCAGACCGGGGCGGAAAATATCAGGGTCAGACAGGGGTGACATTACCGAAGACCTGACNGTCCNTANCAGCCNNGAGCTNGAAANGACGGTTGATNTTATTGGGATCNATATAGATCGNCTGANGACTCGNAANTTTTNAGTGCTTGGCCNTCTATCTCAGCCCCGATCAAATTGAGTTCGAAACTGCTTTCATTCTCGATTTGGAGCGCTTTGACTATTAGAAAATCGAATTCTGGCGAAAGCCAGAACCTTGTTTGTCGCATCTTGTCGTTTCCCATTCGCTCAATAGGAATAGTTCTGATATGACCAATTGAAGTCTCGAGCATCTCTTCAGGAAGAATTTTAAAATGATAAGGTTTTCGCTTGCTCTTGTCGGCGATGATGTAACTGAGGTTAAAGATAGGANCGTTTGTTGCCNTTATCTGGGCGACGTCCTCGCGTAACTTCAATTGTAGAGAAAGCTTGTCTAGGGTCCCTGCAGCGAGATGGGATAGCTCTTTTGAATTAAAGAGNAGACTTTTTTTTCTCCAATCAAAAGTCAGNTTTTCNCGTTTCTCACGNCCCAGTCCCTTGCGTTGATAGCCNTAATTGAGAGGGCGTATTTGCAGGTTCTCGTATTCAAATTCGCTAGTTTCGNTAACNNGGATGAAGACNGAGTTTACNGTCGAAACAAATCTGAAGCNGTTGTCAGTNTNTTTGTCTAATTTGCGGATCGCTTTTGCTTTTATGGGNAATCCCTGATACTCGGCTCTGTATTCGGCTCGGAATGTTTTAATCTCAGCGCGTGCAACAGCTGAAATGAGTGCGAGCGAGTAAGACAGCGTGAGTAGTATGATGAATCTGTTCACTGAATTCGATTTGAGGTTTAAGTAAACGTTACAATATGCAGATGTTTATTTGTGCCATAAGTTCCCGTTACCTTGTCATTTTCCCCGTTTTTCTTTGGATGACTGTTTTGCCCTTGACGTGCGTTTCGATCGAAGTAGATGATCTNTATGTCGCGGAGGTGCTGGTCCCCAATGAGAATTCTACACACTTGCGAGCAGCGGGTAAGTCCGGNCTGCTGCAGGTGCTTGTGCGAGTTTCTGGAGATGCTCAGGTACAGGAGCATCCGCTTGTAAAAGAGGCGCTTCGGCGACCGGCGGATTACTATTACCAATACAGCTTTGAATCGACTAATCGTTCTCTGCCAGTCACCTTAGGAAAAGGTCCCGCCCAATTGCTTCGGCTAAATTTTGAACCGAGTGCTATCGCGCGGCTGCTGCGTGAGGCAGGAGTGCCGGTCTGGGGAAGCAACAGGCCTAGNGTACTTCTGTGGGTGGTCATTAACGAAGGGGCCGATAGGCGAATCGTNAATGAAACAGACGCGAGTGATATAGTTGCGANTTTGAGTATGCAGGCTAAGAGGCGTGGCTTGCCTGTGCTTTTTCCGATACTTGATCTTGAGGATACTGCTCGGATCAGCNCGGCGGAGGTCTGGGGTGGCTTTCTCAGAAGAATTGGCGAGGCCTCTCAGAGATATGAGCCTGATGTTGTCTTAACGGCGCGAATTCGAGAAGAATCCGGACGGTGGGTAGGGAAATGGTCATATCGTCTCGACGAGGATTGGTTCTCATTAGAATTTGTAGCAATGTCCGTTAGTGATCTTGCTAAACAGCTGATGGACCGAATTGCTGATGAGCTCGCAGCTCGATATTCACTCACTTCCTCACGGGCCACCATCGCCTTGTCGGTTAGGGGAGTCACTGATTTAAATGACTACGCTGCATTAAGTGCTTATCTTGAAAAACTAACTCCTGTTCTTAGCAGCACTGTCGTCAATTTGAAGGGAGATACTGCACGATACGAACTTAATATCGAAGGGCAATTGTTTCAGCTGGTTGAAATCATAGAGTTAGATGAGCGTTTGATCCTGCTCGATACCTCGAGTCCTGATGGAACTTTGAACTATCATTGGCAAGGCCGTTGAGATTGATGGTTAAGCTAAGTCATATACCTAATGCGATCACCAGCATTCGTCTCCTCTTGGTCGTGCCGATCGCTTTTTTCATCGCTGAGGAATCCCATTGCATCGCATTGATCCTCTTCGCTGTATCTGGTCTCTCTGATGGGCTAGATGGTTTTTTGGCAAGACAGTTTGGCTGGGTTTCTACATTTGGTCGTTTGATAGATCCCCTGGCGGATAAGTTGATGATGGTGACGACGACGATAGTGTTGGGCGTACTGGATCATTTTCCCATTATGTTAATGTTGCTTATTGTTACCAAAGATCTGGCCATTTTGGGGGGTGTTTTTTCATATACCAGTCTGGCCGGATTTCCAAAGATACAGCCNAACCTTTTAGGTAAGCTNACAACGGCTGTCCAAATTATACTTATTGCAATGGTACTNGTTGATCTTTGTATGGCAAACATCTTGCNTGANCAGTTGTTCGTNTCNTGGTATTGGCTGGTAGCTGTCATAACTGCATTTGACGGTGTTTACTATTTGGGGATCTGGACAGCAAGACTCGCAGATGATCCACGCTGGAAGGAAACAATGTAACAATTGAACCGAACTTGGAGTCGCTTAAATGACAACGTTACAGCAAACCATGGCCTTGATGACAACTCTAGCTTTACTTGTGTTGATCTACCTGCTTCAGCCTATACTAATGCCTTTCCTTGCGGGATTAGTTATTGGTTATTTGGGTGATCCCCTAGTGGATCGGTTCGAACGGTTTGGTCTCAGCCGGACTTTTGGGTCGTTGCTAGTTTTCCTTGTCTTCTTTTCAGTATTTACCGCATTAATGTTAATTGTTCTGCCTATACTGGCCCGGGAAATCACGAGTTTGCTTACCGTTATTCCTGTTTATTTCACGTGGCTGCAGGGCAGCCTCAGCCCATGGTTGATTGATACTTTCGGCATTGACCCTTTCGATGTCAACATTGAAGAGATCGTAGCCCAATTGGGAGTCCATTGGCAGCAAGCAGGAGGCGCTTTGGGCGCTATCCTTGTTCAGGCCTCCTCGTCTAGTTTCGCCTTGATCGGTTATTTGGGTTTAGTCGGACTGACGCCTGTTGTTGCTTTCTATTTAATGCGGGACTGGGATTATATTGTGGCGCGAATTCGTGAAATTTTACCCAGAGACAGTGAGCCGACGATTGTTAAACTAAGTCAAGAATGTGACGAAGTTCTGAGCGCCTTCTTAAGAGGACAGCTGCTAATTATGTTCTTGCTGGGCTGCATATACTCTATCGGNCTATATCTTGTTGGGCTGGATTTGGCGATTATGATCGGCATGCTAGCGGGCCTAGCTAGTATTGTCCCCTACTTGGGTTTTTTTGTTGGCATAATTGCTGCCGCGATAGCCGCGATTTTTCAGTTTCAAGATCTAATTTTTATTGTATACGTGGCTATTGTTTTTGGTGTAGGCCAGGCTTTGGAAGGTTGGATCCTAACACCTTGGTTGGTTGGGGAAAAAATCGGTTTGCATCCTGTCGCTGTAATTTTCGCGGTGCTTGCGGGCGGTCAGTTGTACGGTTTCATTGGTGTTCTATTGGCGCTGCCAGTCGCTGCAGTCATCATGGTGTTCATTCGTCACATGCGCGCTAGTTATCTCTCTTCTCATTACTATGAAAATTCTGATGGTAGTAGCGTGGAGTAATTGACAGTTGAATACTCAATTACCCCTCAAATTGAACCCGGAAAGTCATTCTAGGTTGGATGATTATGTCGGTGAAGCTGCAGGTCGTCTGCAGAAATTAGATCAGCTTACGATTGTTTTCGGGGAGAAGGGGTCTGGCAAATCCCACTTGCTTCAAGGTCTATGTCGGCNNACGATTGAATCCGGTGGATACGCGTTTTTTNTGCCACTTTCGGTCTCTCTCAAGTCAGAGATCTTAAAAAATCTCGAAGAAGCTGAACTTGTATGCTTGGATGACATTGATGAAATATTGGATGTCCCAGAATGGCAGGTGGCACTTTTTCATTTCATTAATTCCTGTCGAGATCAAGGCGTAAGACTTGTAATGAGCTCTACCAGGATANTTGGCGGTCTGNCGATCGAGCTGCTTGATCTTATGTCGCGATTGAAAGGTGCCTACATGGTGCGAACNGACCCGTTATCTGATGAAGATAAACTTGCNATCATTAGAGTNAAAGCCCATCGGCGAGGCTTTAAGATGGACAAAGACGTTTGCACATTTATTCTGTCGCGTTCTCGCCGCGATATGCACCATTTGAGTTACTTAGTAGATCAGTTGGATGAAGCGACGCTGCGGCAGCAGAAGAAAGTGACGATTCCGTTCGTTAAGCGAGCTCTGGGGCTCTGATGGTGTCGATTGTCTTTACTGGGGGAGGCTCAGCNGGGCATGTCACCCCTAATATTGCGTTAATGGATGCGGCTGCAGCACGAGGTTGGCGAGTTCAGTACGTTGGTTCTGCAGAAGGTATTGAAAGGACTATGCTAAAGGACTCGGGCATCTCTTATTACGCCGTGTCCGTAGGTAAGTTAAGGCGTTATTTTTCCTTAGAAAACCTGATCGATCCACTTCGCCTCTTATTGGGAGTTTGGCAGGCATACGCTCTGCTGGGTCGTCTTAAGCCTAATCTGGTTTTTTCAAAGGGAGGCTTTGTTGCTGTGCCCGTGGTCGTAGGAGCTTGGTTGAGGCGAATTCCTGTTATCAGCCATGAATCCGATGTAACACCTGGTCTGGCTAATAGAATTTGTTCGCCGTTCTGCCGGCGTATTTGTATTACATTTGAAGAGACNAAGGCATATCTGCCGCCCTCAAAGNTAATTTTGACCGGGACACCGGTTAGATCTGAAATTCTAGAAGGAGATGCTAGAAAGGGGCGCGATTTTCTTGGTTTTAATGACTCAAAACCTATATTGCTTGTGTTCGGTGGTAGTCTTGGAGCGGCGGTGATAAANGATCTGGTTGAAAGGGTGNTAGGGGCGCTACTGNTTGATTTCCAGGTGGTCCANGTGGTTGGTCGTGACAATATCTACGGTGGTAGGGACCGGCCTGGTTATGTAAGNAAGGAGTTTATCAGCGAAGAGTTCGGCGATGTGCTAGCAGCTGCCTCGATCGTCGTCTCCAGGGCTGGAGCTAATTCTTTATACGAGTTTTTCGTTATAGGNAAACCACATCTTTTGATTCCGCTACCGTTGGCTGCGAGTCGAGGCGATCAGCTGGAAAACGCTGNTCTATTCAAGGATAAGGGTTTCAGTCACGTCTTGTTGGAAGAAGACTTAACCGATGATAGNTTTCTCGATGCNGTTTCTGCGCTTCAAGCTGATACGCCNGTTCTGCGACAGCGTCTCTTAGAATTTCCCAGGCAGCATAGTATCAATTTAATAATTGGCGAAATTGAACAAAACTTACGTTGACTCGATATACTGGTGAGTTTACTTCTGTTCCCACAAGTTATGAAAAGATTATCAGCTATTTTCTTTTTTGCTTTCTCACATTCTGTTCAGGCGGATTACTTCAGAGACGNAATGCTGGCGGAGATCTTTGTACCAGGAGATGTTCTTCCGTCTATTCGTCAGCGTGCGATGGANCAGCNGATTAATTCGCTCAATGTCTCCAAGGCTTTTCAGATCCTCGTCCACGAGGGTTCGGTAGAAAAGCGTCGAAGTCTGGGCATGTTCTTAGATGGTTGTGCCATAGGAANTCTGNGGGAAGTAGAAAGGCAGCTGTTTTTGAATATTGAGCTTCCGGCTTTTAAAGCAAGGGTAGCTCGGCTTGGATATACACTCGAGGAGTTGATTTAGGTGGACTTATGATTCCGTTAGTAAATGCGATGGGAATAACAAAGCGCTATGGTGACTTCACAGCCTTGCATGAGATCACCTTTACTGTTGAACCTGGTTCCATTCTAGGTCTCATAGGCCCGAATGGNGCCGGTAAAACNACGACATTGAAATCGCTTTTGGGTCTGACTGGATTTGAGGGTGAACTAGAAGTATCGGGTCACGACCCTAGGAAAAATCGTCACAGAGTTATGGATCAGGTCTGTTTTGTCGCTGATGTAGGCGTAATGCCTCGTTGGCTNAAGGTTTCGGATGCCGAAGCCTACGTTGCTGCTGTGCATCCACGCTTTAACCGCGAGAGGTTTNGATTGCTAATAAAAAGCACTGGAGTCTTGCCGCACCAGAGAGTCAGGCAACTCAGCAAGGGTATGGTAACCCAGTTGCATCTTGCTCTAGTCTTGGCAATTGAAGTTGATTTGCTGGTTCTTGACGAACCGACCCTTGGGCTCGACATTATCTATCGGAAGGCATTCTACGAGAGACTGCAGAACGATTATCATGATAAAAAAANGAGCATCATAATTAGTACCCATCAGGTAGAAGAAATTGAGTCACTGCTTACTCACCTAATTTTCCTNGATAAAGGTAGGATTATCCTAGACTGTGCGATGGACGAAGTCAGTGAGATCTTCGCAGAGGTACTTGTCCCACCGGAAAATTGGTTGCAAGCAGAACGTTTTAACCCTATTAATAGTCGCGGTGTGCGAGGCCAAAAAGTAATGACTTTTGAAAATGTTCCTCGTAAAGAATTGGCGCATCTTGGAGAAATAAAAACACCAAATGTTGCCGATCTTTTTGTTTCGAAAGTCAAGGAAGATTTGTGAATAACCTTTCGATACTGATCAATAGAGAAGTCTGGGAACATCGAAATGCATTTTTGATTGTTCCCNCGATCATTACTTCTTTCTTTTTGGTCATGTTATTGCTTTTCTTTTCGGCCTCACTGACAGACCTGCTCGATGTTAAAGTTGAGTTTGGCGATCACGAAAAGACAGACTTGGATCAGCATCTCGCTGAGAATAATCATGTTACTTGGATAGTATCGAAGNTCGTCGATACGTCTGCAATGAGACGTGCCGAAGTGCTCGATTTTGGTTTNCAGATGTTGAGCATNCCTCTCTCTNTTGGCCTCTGGCTTGTGATGTTCTTCTACCTATTGGCTTGCCTTTATGATGAACGTCGAGATNGGAGCATTTTGTTCTGGAAGTCTATGCCAGTGTCCGATGGGATGACNGTNTTGGCGAAGCTTGTTACGGGCGTGCTTTTTATTCCGNTAATTTACCTGGTCTGTATAGCTATCCTTCAGTTTCTTGCCTTAATTATGCTTTCTCTGATGACATTTAACAGCGAAACCTCCGCGACTGAAATGATTTGGACATCTTCTGGACTTATAGGAAACTGGATGTCTTATATTGGCGTGATTTTGTTCTATAGTGCTTGGTCTTTGCCATTTTTTGCTTGGTTGATGCTAGTTTCAGCAGCCGCAAGAAGTTTGCCGCTCGCGTGGGCTTTGGGGTTGCCGGCAGCTTTGGCGCTCGTCGAACGATTACTTTTGGGGGAGACGCTGATTACCGATTGGGCTTGGCGTCATATTTTTCCTATCGGGTTTCTCTTGCCTGATCAGTCTTCTGCGGACAACTTGATTGATCGTGCATGGAGTATCGAAATGTTGTCGGCGATATTTTTGGGATTTTTCTTTTTATTTGTGGCTACGTGGTTTAGAAAAAGGGCGCGGGAACTTTAAGCATCNAATAGTTGCCTTCTATTAAGNTAAAGTTAGCAACTCGATAAAGGCTNTTCTGAATCTTTTGGGGAACCACTTTCAAGCTANGAAAATAATTAATGANGCAGGTTTTCAANGGCTCTAACGAATAAAACTGTTTATATGGATGACTAGAGGGGACTTATGGATATTCTTGCTGCGGCCTGCATGGCTTTTTTTCTGACACACCTGGGTATTTCAGGGACACCGCTGCGCTCTTTTCTCCTCGGTCGTTTGGGCGGTAACGCTTACTTGGGAATTTACTCTTTTGTCTCTTTTCTGACTCTGGGGCTTGTGATTTACGGTTATTCGGAAGCGCGGTTGGAGAGTGATTTCATGTTCGTAAATCCTTCGCTGTTTATTTTGAGCAAGGTTTTAGTGTTTGTTGCTCTTCTGTTAATTCTTGTCGGACTCATGACGCCGAACCCGACCGCGGTAAAGGGAGAAGATGCACTTGACGATGGCATCACAGGCATTCTGAAAGTCACGAGGCATCCANTTCANTGGGGCATCTTCCTTTTTGTTACTGCGCACCTCANAGCCAACGGAGACAAAGCTTCGCTTTTGCTTTTTGGGACTGTCGCAATTGTGTCGCTAGTTGGTATGTTTTCGATGGATGCTCGGCGACGTAAGGAGACTGACCCGAGGTGGCAGAATTTTATGGCCGAGACCTCNATGATCCCGTTTGCTGCAATTTTTGCTGGTCGGCAAAAGTTGATGTTAGCTGATATAAAATGGTTAGGCTTATTGGTCGGTGCAATTGTTTACACTCTAGTTTATTACTTGCACGGGTGGGTCTCTGGTGGCGTAAACTTGATTTGAGTCAAATTAATTTGCTGGTTAAAAAATCAACCAGCGAAAAGCGCCAACACGTGTAAAATGCGTTTTTTTTTGCTGGACGGTTCATGTTCAAAATTCGAACTTTCAATAATATTTCTATTAAAGGTCTTTCTAGGTTACCAAGGGATTACTACGAGGTCGGTGACAATAGTGTTGACGCAGATGCATTTCTTTTGCGATCTCACAAATTGTCAATAGATGATGCAAACCCAAATCTGGTAGCGATTGGTCGTGCCGGTGCAGGGGTCAATAATATTCCTGTCTCGAATTTTACCGAGAAAGGTATTGTGGTTTTTAATACGCCCGGTGCCAATGCCAATGCTGTAAAAGAACTTGTAATGGCAGGATTGCTTTTGTCCTGTCGCGGCATAATTCCGGGTATTGAATACGTTAACAACCTTGACTCGAGTCAAGATAAGGCAGCGCTTAACCAATTGGTTGAGTCGAGTAAGAAGGAATTCAAGGGCCGAGAACTTAAAGGTAGAAGCCTAG
>NZNP01000066.1 GCA_002694945.1 Gammaproteobacteria bacterium | reverse complement strand
TAAAATTTTTACCTCTGAATTAGATGGATTTGGAACATTGCTTTCGTCAAATTCAGAAGGTAAATAAAATTGCATAGTCATATTCCCATTTTTTTCTATTTGAGTTACTGGTGCTGTCATTTTGATTTCTTGATTTTTTTCGTTACTTCCTGAGATGTAATTAAACAATTTCCTAAAGCTACTATTTTGATTTGATGTTTCTGTCTCGATCACTAGCCGGTCCGAGTATTTTCTAATTTCATAAATTTCATTTACATCTAATGTCTCATATTTAAGCTGCTCTGTGGCCATAGAATTGATTGATAATACAAAACTCTATCCTATTATGTTGTACTGGCGCCCGCCACCGGCGGTATTTGGACCACCAGATGAAAATATCGATAGTTTTTCCCAGCGTAATGTACAGAGAAGGTCCAGAGGGCGTTGCGAAGCTGATACAGGCCTTTGAAGAGATCGGCTTCGATGAGATGGATATGTTTGACCATGTCGTCATGGGCTATCCCACCGCAACGCGTCGCGCACCTTTCTACACGCCCCAGATGCCGATTATGGAAGCGATGACGGTCTTGTCGTTTGCAGCGGCGATAACCAACACGATCCGACTGGGTACCGGGGTGCTGGTCCTGCCCCAGCGCCAGGTCACGTTGGTGGCGAAGCAGGCGAGTTCGATTGACACCCTGTCGGCAGGACGCCTCCGGCTGGGGGTGGGAATTGGCTGGCAGGAATCTGAATACCAGGCACTTGGTGAAGACTTCAATACCAGAGGGCGACGTTTCGCGGAGGGTATTCAGTTAATGCGATCCTGCTGGCGGGACGAACACATTAATTTTGCGGGACGCTACTATCACCTTGACGAAATTGCCATGGAACCCAAACCCCCGCAGCGTGCCGAAATACCGATTTGGATCGGCGGTACAAAAGAACCCCAGTTAAAGCGCGTTGCCGCGCTCGGGGATGGCTGGATGGCGATGACAGCCCCGGGTGACCCGCCGCTGAAAGAAAACCTGGCGAGAATGCGGGAGCTACTTGTTGCAGAGGGGCGGGACCCGGCTACCTTTCCGATGCAGATGTCGCTATCACCTGACGCGCTCGATCGAGAGAAGCGTAAGCGCTTTTACGGAGAGCCGGGCCTGATGCTGGAGCGTACCGCCGAACTGAGGGAGTTGGGTTTCAGTCATGTTGCCATGGATTGCGTACCGATTTTCCAGAAGGGGTATCGTAGCGTTGATGCCATGATTGACTACCTGAGAGAAATCTATATGACCCTGAAACCAGAATTGAGGGACTGAGACGATGTCTGAAAAACGCACAGGTCCTCTGTCAGACTTGACAATTATTGATTGCACGATGGCTTACGCGGGGCCTTTTGGGACTGGACTGCTTGCTGATATGGGGGCGATGGTCGTGAAAATTGAACCCCCGGATGGAGATACCTTCAGGCGATTGCCTCCCCATCCGGCATCTTATCATGCTGTAGGCGAAGCGGTCGCCGCGGAAGGCGTGGACTATGGTGCGTCCTTTGCATCAGTCAATGGTAACAAGCGTAGCGTTTGTCTCGATCTCAAGTCCGCGGCTGATCAGGAAGTGTTCTTACAATTGTGCGAAAAGGCAGACGCGGTGGTGGAGAACATGCGTGCTGGGGTCATGGATGAACTAGGAGTTGGCTATGAGACGATCAGGACAAGAAATTCGCGTATTGTCTACGGTGCAGTCCGAGGCTATGGTGACCCCAGGACCGGCGAAAGCCCCTATGCGGAGTGGCCATGCCTCGATGTGGCGGGACAAAGCGCTGGCGGTCTGGTGGAAGCGACGGGAGACCTTTTCTCGGTAGCAATTGCCGATATCTATCCCGGGACGCTCATGGCACTGGGACTGCTGGCGGCCGTGCATAAAGCGCGGGAGACCAATGAAGGTTCCTTTTTTGATGTCGCCATGTACGACAGCATGATGACGCTGATCCGGACCAATGTTACATCCTATGGTCTCACGAATGTTGAGAGGAAACCGGGCAGCAGGACGCTTGTGCCGTTCGGCCTGTTTCCAGCCAGTGACGGCCGAATCGCTATTGCCGCGCCGGTAGAAAGGCACTGGGCGCAACTCTGTAAATCCATGGGTCGCGAGGATTTGATTGCCGATGACCGTACGCGAAGTAATCCGAGAAGGGTTAAACATGCTGACTTCACGATTGCCCAGGTCAGTGCCTGGAGTTCAAATTTAACGAAGCAGGAAATTGTTGATGAGTTGGGAGGGAAAGTCCCTGTCGGACCTGCCAATACCATGCGGGAAGTGTTTGCTGATCCGCATGTCGCGGCAAGGAGTATGCTGGCAGGATTTGCTTATCCCGGACCCGCGGATACAGAGGGTGGTGACGATCAAGTTGAAAGGGCCGGCCATGGGGTGCTGACAGCCAGTCCTATCAGGTTTCAGGGCGATTCAACAGGCGTTTACCAGCGACCACCTAAACACGGCGAGCACACGGACGAGGTGCTCGCCGAGTTTGGCATCAAACGCCCCTAGGACAGCTCGAGGGGTAAGGATCGAAGTTTTTGCTCGGTAGCAGCAAAGATGGCGTTACAACAGCTAGTTGGAAATGTGCATCATAAGCAGCCCGGCGGGATTGGCAATCTGTCTTGCTTTGGCTAATTTGTTGATCTGATCCATTGAATTGCCTGATTCATTCAAGTAGCTTGCGACAGGCTAAGAATTTCAGATCAGGTCGTCATGCAAACAGAATTTACGGAAGATCAGGAGAAATTTCGTGAAGTGGTTGCGCGCTTTATGCAGGCAAAATCACCTTCCCACGAAGTGCGTCGGCTCATGGCCACAGAGGGCGGCTACGACAGCAAGGTCTGGCAACAGATGAGTGGTGAAATCGGACTTACTGGTGTTCACTTCCCGGAGGAATTCGGTGGCTTCGGTTATGGTCCCGTGGAACTGGGCATAGTATCGGAAGAGATGGGGCGCTTTTTGTATTGTGGTCCTTTTTTTGCATCGTCGGTGATGGCTGGATATGCCTTGCTGTTAGCAGGCTCGGATTCGGTGAAGCAGTCATTGCTGACGGAGGTGGTCTCTGGCAGGGTTATCACTACCCTGGTTCTAGATGATCTGAATTCGCCGACGTTAGTCGGTCAACGCTTGAGAGCAAAAGCATCTATTTTGTCAGGACAGGCACCGTTAGTGCTTGATGCTCACAATGCCGAACAACTGTTAGTTATAGGGGCTGAACCAGAAGGGTTCTTTGGCCTCTATCAGGTACCATCTTCGACAGCAGGCGTTGCTATAGAGCCCATTGAAGCGATGGACCCAACCAGGAAGCTGGCGAGCGTAATATTTGATCAAGTGCCAGCGACAAGGGTCGGTGAACTGGACATGGTGCTGCTACAGCGGCTTTGGGATTACATCTGCATGGCTCTTGCTCACGAGATGATAGGCGGTGCTCAGCAGTTGTTTGAAAGCACGATTGAATACACGAAGTTGCGCTACCAGTTCGGACGACCAATTGGATCATTCCAGGGGCTGAAGCATCGTTGTGCGGACTTGCTGATGGAACTGGAGATTGCCAAAGCAGCGACTCACCATGCCGGGTTCTGCCTGGCAGCTAATGCAGATGATACTGAGGTTGAACCCTACGCAGCCAGTATGGCTAAAGCACTGGCCGGAGATGTCTATCTGAAAGCCGCAAAAGAGGCGATCCAGATGCGTGGTGGTATTGGTTTCACCTGGGAGGAAGACACCCATCTATGGTTCAAGCGTGCCAAGAGTTCTGAGGTGTTTATGGGTACACCGGCGATCCATCGAGAGAGGATGATGACGGCGCTCGAAGAGGAGGGTGGGGCATGAGTGATCTGAAGCTGGTCGAGATAGAGCAAGCTGTGCATGCCTGGGTCGATGAACACTGGGATCCGGAGCTTTCTCTTATCGAATGGCGAAATATTTTAGTTGATGGTGGTTGGGCAATGCCGCATTGGCCGGTTGATTATTATGGTCGTGGATTCACACAAGAAGAAAGCGCTGTCGTGTTCGGGGTATTTAATCATCGGGGTGTTGTTCCCGTAGCGCAAACCGGCCCACGCCGCTTGGCGGCTGAGACGATTCTGGCGATGGGAGACGGCCTCCAGAAGCGCCGATTCCTGCGGCCTATACTCACAGGTGAAGAATCCTGGTGTCAGTTATTCAGTGAACCCGGCAGCGGTTCCGATCTTGCCGGCCTGTCAACGCGGGCTGAGTTTATTGATGGTCGTTGGATTATCAACGGACAGAAAGTATGGAACACCAGTGCTCATCATGCGGACTGGGGGATTCTCGTTGCGCGGAGCAATTGGGATGTACCCAAGCACCAGGGCATCAGTTTCTTCCTGATTGACATGCGGCAGCCAGGCGTCGAGGTGCGGCAGCTCAAACAGATGAATGGCCATGCATCGTTCAACGAAGTCTTTATGACAGATGCAGTCGTAGACGGGGATCATCTGGTGGGCGCAGAAGGTGATGGATGGGCGGTGGCTAAAACTACACTGTCTTATGAGCGTCGTCTGGGTGGTGTCGGACGTGCCTTCGGTGTTAGCAAAGTAGAGCTGGAAGGTCGAGTTCACGAGGAGTACGAGCGTGAAGTGGCTATTGCCAATGAGCCCTACACCTGGTACCCGCAGAGACAGGGCCGTGTTGATCTGATCTTGCCTAGGGCCAAAGCAACGGGAGCCATAAAAGATCCCGTCGTTCGTCAAGAAATCGCTCGCCTGATTTCGATGCAGCAAGGCGCTACCCTGGCTGCCAGGGTAGCGGAAGCGAAACGTAAATCAGGCAGCAATGAGTTGGTTCCAGCGGGTTCGATTGGCAAACTTGCTGCGAGTGTAATCGCACGACAGGCAAGTCATGTTCATACATTGATATCTGGAGCTGACGCTATGCGAAGCGGTGCTGATTCTGCTGAAGCGGGTATGGTGGCCGAAGTACTGGTCTCAGTGCCGGCTATATCCATTGCGGGTGGTACCGACGAAATACAGCGCAATATTGTTTCGGAGCGAGTGCTGGATATGCCCAAAGAAATTCGTTCTGATACAGGCCCTTTCCGTGACATAAAGAGAAATGCTTAATGCGCCTGGGAGCCCTGCTTGTGCCGGATGACGGTGCTGATCCGCGTTCCATAGCTGATCAGGCTATCGAGATAGAGGCTGCAGGCTATGAAGGCATTGGGTCGGCCCAGGCGATGAGCCGAGGCTTTATGCTATTTACTCCCAACTTAGTGGCCCTCTCGCTTAGGTTGCTTTATTGGTTAGATCTTGATCAATATACTTATTGTTCGCCCCATAGAATATTAAGAAAAATAACGTAGGGTAGTATGAAAATCCATCCAGATATGTTTCTCGCACCTTATATTGTGTTGGACTTCACTGATGAGCGTGGTGAAATTGGTCCAATGCTCATGGGGGATTTGGGGGCAGATGTCATCAAAGTGGAATCGCCGGAAGGCAGTCCTTCTCGTCAGGTAGCACCTTTTGCCGATGAAGCCGTGCCCGAAGACATGCGAAGCCTAAGCTTCCAGGCATTTAACAGAAATAAACGATCTATCGTCCTTGACCCAAAGTCGGGCTCAGATAGAGAGACCCTGACCTCACTTATAATTAGGTCTCATTTTATCTTCGAGCCTGCACCTGACGGGATCCTCTCAACATTTGGTTTGGACTACACGACGGTAGTGGAGCTGAATCCCCAAATTGTTTTCGTGCAGATTTCGGCTTTTGGGGTAGATGGACCACACTCGGATTTCGCCTATAGTGACCTGGTAATCGCGTCGATGGGTGGTCCGGTTGCTCTGCAGGGTGTAATCGGTCGTGCCCCTGTAAGGGTGTCTGTGCCACAGGTTTGGCGTCACGCTGGGGTCGAAGCAGCCTCAGGTGCAATGGCGGCACATCATCGGCGGCTAAAAACTGGTTTACCGCAGTACGTTGATCTTTCTGCGCAGAATGCTATGACATGGACGATGTTGAACGCCATGAGTGCTTTCGCTATTCAAGGAGCAGATTTTCAACGTTGTGGTTTGAGCTACCCGTTAGCAGACTTTGATCTTGTTTATCCTTGCGCCGATGGTTGGTTGATTGCCTTGCCGAGTTCTGCGGTCCTGACAGGCTGTTTGCCGGAAATGATCGAAGAGGGTATTGCGGATTCGAAGTGGCATGATATGGATTGGTTAGCCTATGACGAAACCATGCGTGACCTCGATGCTCATCACACCACGATCCTTGATGGCGTTAAATTGTTGCACGCTTTTTTTGCGACGCGGACGAAGATTGAGCTTTATGAGTTTGGCTTATCTCGAGGTATTTCTCTTGCGCCTGCGAATACTTTAGATGAGCTCCTTGCTCTTGATCATATGCGGAGCCGTGGATACTGGTACGAAAGAGAGTTGTCAGGGCAAAAGGTTAATTCTCCAGGGCTCTGGGCCAAGCCTTCCCTCGATAGTTTAGCGATACGAAGACCGCCTCCGCGCTTGGGTGAACATACCGTAGAAATAAGACAGGAGTTTAGAGAAGTTTTTTATCAGCCAGTGACTTCAGATTCCGGAGACAAATTGCCATTTGCAGGAATTACTGTAGTTGATTTCTCCTGGGTCGGTGTCGGGCCTATTTCAACCAAGTACCTGGCAGATCATGGAGCTGAGGTTGTCAGAATCGAATCTGTAATGCGACCGGATGTCTTGCGAGGTGGTGCTCCTTTCAAAGATATGGAGCCAGGTATAGATCGTTCTCAGTTCTATGGTGATTTCAATACCTCGAAGTACAGTATTGCCTTGGATATGAAAAACCCTGAAGCAATAGCAATAGCCCGTCGATTAATTGAGAAAGCCGATATTGTTGTTGAGAGTTTTGCCCCCGGAGCTATTGAGCGGATGGGTTTAGGATATGAGGACATCAGAGTAATTAATCCGCAAGTGATTATGGTCAGTACTTGTTTGATGGGCCAGACAGGACCTGCATCTCAGCTTGCAGGTTATGGTTATCATGCTGGTGCAATAGCTGGCTTTTATGAGGTTACCGGCTGGCAGGATGTTGGTCCCAGTGGACCCTGGGTTGCGTACACAGATACTATAGCGCCGCGGTTCATTTCTACTCTGCTTGCTTCAGCCATCGATCACCGCCGTCGGACAGGGGACGGCTGTTATCTTGATGTGGCTCAGATTGAAACTGCATTGCATTTTCTGGGACCTGAACTGATGGACCTTCAGCTTAATGGTGTTTCGGCGACCAGAGATGGTAATCGTTCGAGGTTTTTCGCGCCACAAGGGGCTTATCTATGCGACGAGGAGGATCGATGGTGTGCGATTGCTATCGATACAGAGATGCAATGGGCGAGCCTTTGTGCGGAGATGGGTAAGCCGGAATTGGAAGACCGCTTTAGTAGCCATGAGGCTCGTCTCGCCTCTCATAATGAAATCGATGAGATAATCTCTGCGTGGACAAATCAGCACAATGCCTATGATTTGATGGCACGTTTGCAGGCGAAAGGTATTCCTTCGGGCGTCGTACAGCAAAGCAGCGATTTACTCAAGGATCCGCAAAATATGCATCGTCATTTTTATCGCTATATGGAACATCCGGTCATGGGTAATATCCCGTATACCGGGCATCAATACAAAATCTCTAACTATGACAACGGGCCCCGAAGCCCAGCTCCTATGCTTGGCGAGCACAGTTTTGAAGTGTTGAGTCGGATGTTGGAATTTTCAGATGAAGAGATCGCTGCCGCTTATGCTAGCGGCGCGATCAACTAATATTAACTCTGTGATGACTCTAGTTCCTGCTTTGAGCAGGAGTTATGCTGCCTAGATAGGAGTCATCATCCTGCTTCTGTCATCTCACGTGCAACTGGCATAATTTGTTCAGCGAATTTTCTGAGGTTGTCTAATCCCTCGGGTCCCGCAAAGAAGAAAGCTGGAACCATGATGCGATCAACGCCAATAGACGCCATCTGCTCTACCCCGTTGGCAGGGTCCATCATTTGTGCTCCGAAAATTGCGCTTATTTCTATTGTCTTTGGGTCGCGATCATTGGCTTCGGCAGTTAGTTCCAAACGTCTCAGTAGTTTACCCAAGGCTTCGGCGTCTCCTTCGCCCGGAAAGTAACCGTCGGCGATCTTGACTGCGCGTCGGAGAGCAGCCTCTGAGTCTCCACCCACAATAATTGGAATATCGCCGTTGATCGGCCTGGGGCTGCAAGTCGCTGGATCGAAATCAACAAAATTTCCATGGAACTCGGCATGTGGACCAGACCAGAGTGCACGCATGGCCGCAATATATTCGTCGTTCCTAGCCCCTCGACGCTCCCAAGGAATGCCCAGAGCTTCAAATTCTTCCTGCAGCCAACCGACGCCCAGGCCAAGTTCTACACGGCCACCCGACAGTCGATCCAGAGTCGCTAGTTCTTTAGCAAGAACTAGCGGGTTTCGCTGCGGCACAATTAGGATGCAGGTTCCAAGGCGCAAAGTAGGGGCTGCGGCGGCTATGTAGGCGAGCCAGATTAGTGGGTCGGGAATTGGTGTATCAGGTTCAGCGGGTATCTTGCCATCCTCGGTGTAAGGATACTTTGATAGGATTGTGTCAGGCAGAATGACATGTTCTCCTCCCCAGACTGATTCGAATCCACATTCTTCTGCGACCCTGCAGAGTTCGATGGCGTCATTTCCTTCAACAGCAATGCTGCTACCAAATGCCAAACCTACTTTCATTTTAGTGTTCCTTTTAGAAAGCAGTCATCATACCGAAGTAACCGTACCGGTCGCGAGGTTAAATTGTATCGGCAGGCGTAACAAAATATTTGCCGAAGTCTCTCAAGGATTAGTACTGGTAGACATAGTACGATAGAGCTTTATCTTTATTTGGGTATCTGGAGATAGCTACCCTTCTGATTGGAAAGAACAGGTAAAACGATGAAGTTGAAACAGAGATTGGGTTTGCTGGTGGGTCAAAGTTATGTGCATCTCATGTCTGGGTATGAACAGCTTCGTTATGGAGTATCTTTAAACCCCTTATCACCCGCTGTATTTAAAGACCCTTATCGGTTTCATTCAAATCTGCGTGCTAATGCGCCGGTCCATTATTCCCAGACTTGGCGTGCCTGGTGGGTTACTGAATTTGATCTAGTTCAGGAAATACTCCGCAGTAAAAGCTTCGGCGCAAGCGTCTTGCCATTTCCTGAACGGGTTGCAGAGCTGACGCGAACCATGAGCGAAGAACGGCTGGAGCGATTTCGAAATCCGAGCATGCTGGACTTGGATCCTCCTGATCACACCAGAGTTCGTCGACTGGCGCAGCAGGGATTTGTCCACAAGTTCATACAGTCGCTAGAGCCGCGTATTAGGAAACTGGTTGATGATAATCTGGATAGTTGTGGTAATGAGGCAGAGATCGATTTTGTCGCAGCGCTCGCAAAACCCCTGCCGGCAATTGTGATCGCGGAAATGCTTGGTTTACCTCGGTCTGATCATGCACAGTTCATGAATTGGGCAGAAGAGTTGATGCTGGGGGTTTCTACGATAGATCCTGAGTTGATAGAGAGATCGGTCAAAGCTAATTCAGCGTTGTATGACTACTTTCGAATAGTTGCCCAGAGCAAAAAAAAAGAGCCCGGTAATGACCTCATGTCTCGATTAATTGCAGCGGAAGAGGAAGGTGATCGATTAAATGGTCCCGAGTTGTATAACACTTGCGTACTCCTTCTTCTGGCTGGTCATGAGACGACTACTCGGCTAATCGGTAATGGTTTATATCTGCTCTTGCAGTATCCTGAGCAACAAGCTTGGTTGAGGCAGAATATTGCAAAGATTCCGAATGCGATCGAAGAAATGTTACGTTTTGAACCACCGGTCCAAGCTACCCGGCGCTTTGTGCTCGAAGACATGGAATTCCATGGGCATCGATTTAAACGCGGCCAACTAGTGTTCGTTTCGATTGCGGGCGCAAATCGTGACCCTAGCGTGAATCAAAAGCCTGACGAGTTTAATGTGATGCGTCAGGCTGCTAAACAGGTAGCCTTTGGGTATGGTATTCACCTTTGTATCGGTGCATCGTTGGCGCGACTGGAGGCCAAGGTCGCATTTGAGGAAATTTTCAAGCGTTACGATTCTATGTCGTTGGTTAATACGAACCCGCGATGGGGTTCGAGTACTTTTTTTCGAGGCCATGAAGAACTATTGGTAAAAGTATCGACCGCAGGAGCAAGTAAATGACGTCAAACCAGTCACTGGTCGTGGATATGGACTCACATGTGATGGAGCCTCCAGACCTTTGGGTTAATTACCTGGAACCAAAATACCGGGATCGAGCTATCCGTATAGATCGTGACAAGGATGGTGAAGAAGTCTTATTGGTGGATAATGAGGTGCTTCTTAAAGGCCGACTCGCGGCTTTGGGCGGAGCGGAGCACGATGCCGTTAGTACCTTTACCGATACGAACCTTACATACATGGATGGTTGTCCTAAAGCTTCTTATGACACGGATGCCCGCGTCAGATTGTTAGATGAATGGGGTGTGGATAAAGGTTTGGTCTTCCCGACTATCGGCATTCTTTGGGATAAAGAGGACGACGCGGAACTGGCAATGGCTTATGCGCGGGCCTATAACAACTGGCAGTGGGATTTTGCCCGCCCGGCATTGGATCGCATTCTGCCAGTTGCGCATGTACCACTTTATGATGTGAATCTGGCGTACAAAGAACTCAAGCGATGTTTAGATATAGGGTTCAAAGGGATGTTCATGGCGCCGGAACCAGTTGGCGGCAAACGCCCCTCTCACCCGGATTTTGATCCTATCTGGAAACTTATGACGGAGGCTAATCTCCCAGTCTGCATACACCTTATTGTTCGATTCAACCGCGTTGTTAATCTATCGAACACGCAGTGGTGGGATATCACTAAAGAGAGCCCTGATACAGTCTTTTCTTTTGGCTTGGGGGGAACAATGCAATTGATCCCTGCAGTCGCTGCGTTAGTATGCGATGGTTTGTTCGAGAGACATCCGAAATTGAAAGTGGCCATCGTTGAATCTGGCGCCGGTTATGTCAGGTACCTGATGGATCGGTTGGACGAGAAATATGAGCGCTTCAAAAAAACCAGCTGTTTATCGCGCCCGCCCAGTGAATACATCCGTGAAAACTTTTGGTTTGTTATGGACCCCAGCGAGGCGAGTATCGACGCGCAATGTGACTTGGTTGGAGAGGATAAGTTTCTTTGGGGCTCGGATTACCCTCATGTTGATTCGCATATGACTGCCATGCAGGAAGTGAATGAGGCACTTGCTCCCATGTCGCCAGATCGGCGAAAACTTGTGATGGGTGAAAATGCTCGTGCTCTTTTCCAACTTTAGTGCAGGAATGTTGGATTAGCTGTCCTGTTGGTGTTTTTATATGCTGTCTTTTAGTTTCGGTCTGTCGTGCCGAAAAATCGCACTTCAATGCTCACTCTGGGCCTGCCATTTTCGCTGCCGGGGATAGAGACCGCAGTGTGTAAAGTCGGTTTAAACAAATGTCCGTCCGTAGGATGAGAGTCATAGGTCGTAAAGACCAATGCCTCAGAATTGGTCATCTGCGAGTAGTAATACCACTGCTGTTGAGGATTGGGCAGGCAATAGTGTGCATTGAACGGTTCAGGTGCATTGACATTCAATGAATAAACCAGATCGTCTGGGTCGATAGAAGTTCGGTCGCAAACCGCTAGCGGATATCGCTCCAGAGGATCGTCGGTAACTGAGCGCCAGATATTAATCCCTATCACCCGTTTCTCGGTTGCCATGCCCATAATTTCTGGAAACGACTGTTCGATGGTCTTTTTGTCCTCAGACAGAGTATCGGCGTAATCGTTGTGCACGAATTCAGCACACGGTCCATATTGGATGCCCTCATTCCAGTAATGCTCTTTAATATTTTCGCTTCTGAAAGTGTGGCTATTTATCGGTTCAAAGTTGAACTTCGGCATTAGCCGATGAGCTAGACGTTGAGCCTCTTCGTAATAGATGTTGGAAACTTCGTTGGTGTTTGTCCAGTCAACGACTTTAGAAGGAGCATCGACCAGCAGAAAGCCTCGACCATTTAGTAAGATTTCGTGTGACGAGTCAGATATGGCTTTATCGAAAAGAGGGCGAGCATCAGTAATAGCTGTACTGATGCCCATCTGGGTCGATGCGCCGTCGGTGGTGCCAGCGTAATTGAGAGAGCCTGTAAAATTCATATATTCTCTCGTCTTTTGTTTGAACATCTTGTCGACGAACATTTACCAGTGTAATGAGCTAGAGTAACTGTTGTAGTTGGCAGAATATAGAGTTTGGAAAGAACATGACCAATGATCAATCACCAGTAACTGCTTTGGTTGAGTTCGAAGTTGATACATCGAGCGTCAGCGTAGCGGAATGGTTGTCTGTTTGGCAGACTCGAAGCGAAGACGCCTTGCAGGGTGAGCCGGAAACAAAAGCTTACGCAGCTGCTCTGTCCCGGGAATCACCTAACCAGGTTCTGATCTTTGAGCGTTACAGCAATGGTCAGGAAAGTATCGATGCGCATATCAATCGAGACGCGCATAAGACCTTGAACGAAGTCATGGGCGGGCGTCAAATGACACGTCGGAGAGTCATGAGTAATCTATTCAGCGACATTGATAATTATGGTTGGTGGGATAGAGGTGATGCCGGTCCTATGCAAGACAAGGATGTGATTATTAGTATCTTGGGCACACGTTTTCCCGATAGTGCATCTCGAGAGCGCTATATTGAAGTGACGCAGCAGCATGCAAATTACTGTCGAACGTCAGAACCCGATACCTTGATTTACAATGGTTGTATTGCGCAGCGGGATGCGGATCGTGGACCTGATATAAGGGTTGGTGACCTGATTTTTGTTGCTGCTTTTCGAAATGAAGCTGCGATGCTCAAGCACCGAGACGATCCGCGCCATATAGAACTTCAGCCTGTTCTAGAGGATATTAATCGAGACAGACGGTTTGCTCTAAGCTACTTAACTACAGGACAAGGGTTTCTCTGGAAATAGCCTTATGGAATTTTTTTACGGAGTGAATCTGCGCTTCGCTAGAGGGTCGTTCTAACCACCAGAATTGAGGATAGATTGAGTTAAATCCAAAGTGATAAGCGAAAAGAATAGTAAAGTGAGAACAGGAGAATGATTGGTGCAATTCGGCGCGGAAGTATTTGAGGCACGTGTCCAATGCCCGTATTGCGGTGTAATCCTGAACATTCTCGTGGATACATCGGATTCTGGTGAAGAATATATCGAAGATTGTCAGGTATGTTGTTGTCCGATCATTATGACNATTGCCAGTGATGGCCATACGGTAGATGTACGCACTGAAAATGAGTGAAGTTTTTCTAAAAAAATTTACTGGGGAATTTATTTTCTGCGATCGTGACAGGCGATTTACCTCCTATTGGGCAAACTATTCAATTTAAGTAAATTGTTCTAGGGATTTGCTCTTTGATTTCTTNTTTCAATCAGGTTTGACTTTCATGTCTCGCGGTGGGTAGAAAGCGTCCCGCCTCGTTGTCAGCTGGACCCAGGACTCGACATCAGGCCAAGGTGAAAAGTCAAACTTGATGGCTCGTCCATACTGACCAACGACTGATGCCATCATCACATCAGCGACGGTAAATCTTCCCCGACTCTCTCCAATCAGGTAGTCGCGATTTATAAGTTCCGAATTCAGAGCGCTGAGCAACGGCTCGAGATTAGCTGTATATCGGGCACGACCTTCATCTCCTCCTTGTCTGAAGACCATTGGTAGAAAGTTTGGTTCGAAGTTAGAAATTGAGCTCAGACCGTACATGTTAATCCGAGCAGTTTCGGCTGGCGTTTGCCCCGAAAGAGGGCCACCAAGTAATGCGGCAATATATTGGCAAATTGCCTGAGATTCGTAGAGTACGACCTCACCATGTGTCATCACAGGGATAAGTCGATAAGGGTTCAACGCAAGAAATTCTGCGGAATCCCTAACCTCGTTGTAACCGGTAACGGGCCCACCCGTATCGACCTCTATGAAGTCCTTGCCTTTTTCAAGACCATATTCGCGGAGTAACCAATAAGGTCTTGATGCACGACTAGCCTGATGTCCATAAATCGTAATTTTCTCTGACACGATAAGCTCCTCTAATTTATAAAATCTAGCACTGCTTTGTTAAATTCATCGGCGGCCTCAATATTAACTGCGTGGCCGGCAAGCAGGTCGGCAACCCTGATAGCAGGGAATTCCTCTTTTATTTTGGCAGCGGCTGGCTGAAAGCTTTTTTCATAGATTCCATTAGTTAACATCATGGGCACTGTTACGTTGTCGATAATATCCATGACGTTGAGTTTTCTTGCGATCAGGCCGCCACGATCAATCGCTTCCGACGATATGTTGTCGGCCATTTCGACCAGTCGAGTTTTGATGCCTTCCGGCAGCCTCTTGGCGTGTATGGGGTGTATCGGCAGGTGACGGTTACTAGTTTGCTTCATGATTTGAGTTGATCCTTCCTGAGGTGAGTNTCGCTGATGTGTTNAGAGATCGCTGAACGCCGACCTGGAATTTGTCACTACGATTCGGTGCGTTCTTTCCGGGTGATTAATGCTATACCTGACAACCAGACCAGCAGCATATGATTGTCCGACGACGCTCCATTGGTTGATACCGAGTTCAAGGCGAATTTGCTCCAATTCGNGATTATACCGTTCGATTGTGAAATCGGCTGCCTCAGGGGTGGGTGACTCGCCATGTCCCCACAGTTCCACCAATACGAGTTTATGGTCTCTGCCAAGAGCTTCGATATTTGGCATCCATTGGGCGTTTGATGACAGAAAGCCGTGAATCAACAAAATAGTTGATCCTTCGGTGTTACCAGTTAGATCGTAGTTAAGANGCACGATTTGTCGTTTATATTGAAAACTNAATTNCCGTTTGTTCCTGCGAAACCTGCCAGAGCCTGGCAGCATCTATTTCATCCTTGGAAGCAGGCACTGTATCAACTTTTGTAGCCGAATGTCTCAGCTCTCCCAACTGTGTTGGTCCGAAATAATCACCACCTACCACATCCTTTGATGTGGCTGCCATCAGCGTTGGTAAAGCCCCTTCGGCGGAAGAGTTTAGGAAAAGCCTTAGAGGTAGGAGTGCAATCGTAGCGAAAGTTGGAATGTTTCGCCCTAACTCGGTGGCTGAACCTCCCGGGTGACAGGCGACAGCGATAGCGCCCGATTCTGCTTGTTTGAGTCGACGCTGTAATTCATAGGTAAACAGGATGTTAGCGAATTTGCTCATGGCGTAACGTGCCATTCTATTGTAGGAGTTTTCGGCATGTAGGTCGTCATAGTCTATATGACCATTTCGATGCGCGAGACTAGAGACGTTGACGACCCTAGCATTAGGGTTTTGCTTAATTTTATTGATCAATAAACCGGTCAGTGCAAAGTGGCCCAGATGATTAACGCCAAACTGNAGTTCAAAACCGTCTTCAGTCATCGTCCGTGGTGGAACCATTACGCCGGCATTATTAATTAGGCCATCAATGCGATCTTCTTGGTTGGCTCTTTCCGCCGCGCGACTGACTGATGCGAGGCTGCTCAAGTCTAGAGGCAGCCATATTATGTCAGCGTTTGGTGTTTCAGTACTAATACGGTTAATCGCCTCTGTGGCTTTTCGTTCAGAGCGGCACCCTAGCAATACACGAGCACCTCTCGCCGATAAGATCCTCGCTGTATCGAAACCGATACCTGTATTGGCGCCCGTAACGATAAATGTATTGCCAGTTTGATCAGGAACGTCGGCGGCTCTGTAACTGCGCATGTCTCTCTCCATCATTAGGCAGTCAAGTGTCTCATTGTTATGATGCATCAATCTACAGCCTGGGAGAGGAAATGGCCTACGATATCGTTATCAAGAACGGCATGGTGATAGATGGCTCTGGTGGCGCCCGTTACAGAGGTGATCTTGCGATTCAGGACGGGATCATTGCTGCTATNGGTCGNATCAATGAAAGGGCTCGGCGAACCATAGATGCTGAAGGGCATGTGGTGACACCTGGATTTGTTGACGGTCACACTCACATGGATGCGCAGTTGTTTTGGGATCCGCTTGGTTCTTGTTCTAGCTATCACGGAGTGACAACCGCTGTCATGGGTAACTGTGGTTTTACTTTGGCTCCCTGCAAGCAGGAGCAGGCTGACCTGGTTTTCCGCAGTCTGGAGCGAGCCGAAGATATATCCCGCGATGCGATGCTGACTGGTATTGAATGGCGCTGGGAAACCTTTCCCGAGTTTCTTGATGCTGTTGATGAACAAGCGAAAGGTATTAATTATGCGGGTTACATCGGCCACTCTGCCCTGCGTACCTATGTAATGGGAGAAAGAGCTTTTACGGACGAAGCAACGGAAGATGAAGTCCGNAAAATGCAAACAATCGTTAAGGAAGCAGTNGGTGCAGGCGCGATTGGTTTCTCGACGTCAAGGACGCCCAATCATATAACAGCAGACGATAAACCTGTTGCTAGCAGGCTAGCGAACTGGGAAGAGGTTCGGGCGATCGTTAACGCGGTTGGTGAGACAGGCAAGGGCATTTTCGAAATCGCGGGGGAGTCGCCGGGCAGGAATCCAGAAAGAATAAGAGACTATCACGAGCGATTGCGAGACCTCGCTGTCGAGTCGGGTGTGACTCAGACCTGGGGAATGTTTTCGGTCAAAGTCGCGCCTGATTTATGGAGACCTTACTTCGATTTGTTAAATGAAACAGCCGAGGCAGGCGGTCGAATGTTTGCACAGGTGCATAGTCGTGCTTTGAATAATATTTTTTCTTTCGAAAGCTCGACCCCATTTGATAATTGGGAAACCTGGTCAAGTTTTCGCCAGTTAAATCTATCAGANCAATGTGCTCGTCTTCGTANCGATAATCACCTAAGGGCTAAACTGGTTGAGGTGGCGAGCGGTGAATATAGTGGACCTCGGATTGTCGGCGCCGAGCTGCGGCCACCAGATTGGGATTATGTGTTTGCGATGGATGATATGGTCTATGACAAGCCATCATTAGCCGAGATGGCTCGTCAAAAAAATGTGAAACCGGTTGAATTGATGATCGACCTTGCTTTAGATAANGACCTTAAATTCTTTTTTAGAACGCCTATAGCCAATGAAGACCAGGAACATGTTTTAGAGATGATCAAGCATCCGAGATCAGTTGTCACTTTTTCGGATTCAGGTGCGCACGTCTCGCAAATCATGGATTCTTCCTTGCAGACGCATTTGCTCAGCTATTGGGTTAGGGAAAAGGAAGCGCTGACTCTAGAGGGGGCNATACGCCAGATTACNTACAATACNGCCACGGTATGGGGCTTACATGATCGGGGTCTGTTAAGGGAAGGGATGAAGGCTGATGTTGTTGTTCTTAATCCGGACACAGTTGGGCCCGCGATGCCTGAACTAGTTCATGATCTACCCTCCGGCGCTCGTCGCTTGAAGCAGACAGCCGAAGGCATACTCCATACNATCGTAAACGGTGAGGTTCTTTTGACGAACAATGTTCATAGTGGCGCGACGCCCGGTTTGCTGCTAAGAGGCTAATCAACGATGACTGTTTTAGAACCCTCCAATGGCACCAAGATGATGTTCCTCATTAGGCGAAAAACAAATACATCTCGTGAGGAACTCTTGGTCCACTGGTTTAAGAATCACATGCCTGACGTCATAGATATGCAGTCTCAACTGCGAGAGAAAGACCGGCCTCATGCCTGGCGCTATATAGCCACGTTGTTTGACTCAGATCCTGATGGGCATCACCCCTGGGACGGTGTCGCACAACTCTGGTACGACGAACCGTGGCCCCCGCTGACTGAAGCGATAGGCGTTGAACCAGCCGATACCTTTCAGGAAAAAGCGGAGCCTTACATGTCCTGGGCGACAACTGAGTACGTTTATCTGGACGGTGAATTGCCTNTTGTTCCTCTGACGCTGAATGATGCCTTCCCCACTACCCGTTCAGGTTTCCACAAGACGACCTTGCTTGCGGCTCTTCGAGACCAGCGTGATCGAGAGACATTTATCGATTATTGGTTGAATGACCATGCGCCGCGGGCAACGCAGCGTCAGCAAGAAGCAGGGGCGTTGCGTTACGTGGTCAGTATTAGCCAAGAGCCAGACGAGCCCTTTGTGGGTATGGCAGAGATTTACTTTGACGGCGCGGAGTCTGCTCACCGTTACTTCTCTGCTCGTGAGCGGGACCGCCTGGAGGATTGGATGGATCCAGATAGCACTCTTGTTTTGACATCACAGACTGAGATGATCGGTATTCCCTAAATAGGTTTAAATCTTAAGGAGGTCTAGTGGCCGCGACCATTAATTCAGAAGGTCAACTCGCCGGTCAGGTAGCTGTTATTACTGGAGCTAGCCGGGGTATAGGGGCGGCGATAGCATACCGTTATGCGCAGGAAGGGGCGCGGGTTGTTGTATCTGCGAGAACTCTGNACGACGGGGATCATGTCTTGGAAGGAGGTATCAATAATGTTGCCTCAATTATCAAGGAGGCNGGGGGCAGTGCACTGGCTGTGCAAGCCGACCTTAATCTCGAAGGTCATCGGGTCAATCTGATAGAAACAGCCCGCAGTGCCTTTGGCGAAGTTGATATTCTCGTCAACAATGGTGCAGTAACTTACTACGCACCTTTGCACNAATTCACTGAGAAACGTTATCGTCTGATGATGGATGTGCAGGTTTACGCGGCGTTTCATCTCTGCCAGATGGTTTTGCCATCTATGATAGAGCGGCGCAGCGGACGCATCGTTAATGTCTCTTCACATGCAGCTATTCATCCGTTAAAAGATGCTGGAGGTAGAGGTGGATCGGTCTACGGAATGTGCAAAGCAGCCCTAGAACGCATGACGACAGGGCTTGCGGCTGAGGTTTATCAAGACAATATAGGCGTAAATGTTATTTCACCAGGCTTGGTAGCAACGCCTGGAGCGGTCTATCACAATCTCATTACGGCTGAGTCAGAGAGTCGAGTGACGCCGGTGGAAGATATGGCAGAAGCTTGTCTGCATCTGGTGACAGGTCTGGCCCGAGAGAACACAGGCGCAATTACTTATGCTGCCGACATCATGGCTAAATTCGAGCTCGAAGCNGCAGAACTATTGGCTAACTGATTATTCAGTACCCATCTGAATACCGATCTTGCATGCGAGGATATCAGNCGTTAGGTTGGCATTCACATACCTTAAAAGTGCCATAAGGAGACAAAATGGCTGTAAATGTAATGAAAGACTCCATCGACATAGGACTGGTGACAGGTAATATCGAAGCGATGACTACCTTTTATCGAGATACACTGGGTTTGCCTCAAGAGGCAATTCTCGATATGCCCGGTGGCACAACGATGACCCGGCTAATCTGTGGAACGACCATCGTTAAACTGCTTTCTCATTCGCAAACACCGGAAGCAGCTAACCCTCCCGGAGGTATTAGTGGCGCGACAGGAATCCGATACTTCACTATTACCGTAGATAATCTCGAGGAAATTACTAAAGCCTGCGAAGTGGCCGGCTACAAANTTGCCGTCAGTCCACGAGAAATTCGTCCTGGAATAACNATTTCGATGATCGAAGACCCCGACGGGAATTGGGTGGAATTGCTGCAGCCGAGCTAGAAACCGATACAACGGAAAGTGCTATTCGCGGAACACTTGCTGCGTCTGTTGGGGACTATCGGCGCGCGGAAACAGTTTGCGGTTTTGCGTCACAAAAATGGTTTACAGAGGTTTCATCTCCGGATGGCAACCATGGCTGAACGGACTCGGAACNGATAACCGGGCCGATAGTGAATGGTGATAACAGCCTTCGTTTTGGAGCAGGGAAATTTCATACGAGAAAATNGACGAATGTATGTGCCAGCGGGATTAACGAACTGCGCACGGTGGACAAGATACTGCTCTAGGTTGGTAGCGAAAATCAGGAATGAAAAATAACACGTCTCTATTCGTTTTTCGTCGTGACTTGCGNCTCCAGGATAACACTGGGCTGATACAAGCCTTGGAGAACTCAAAGCAAGTAGTAACGCTCTTCGTAGTAGATGAATATCTAGTAACTCGCTGGAAAGAGGCTAGTCACAGATTGTCGTTCCTGAGCNGTNCATTGCTGCGGCTTGCGGNTGAATTGGCNGAGCAGGGCGGAGGTCTCCTGATTAGAGAGGGCAATCCTGTAGAGGTTGTCCCNGCAGTCGCGAAGGAAGTTGGTGCCGANAAAATTTACATGAACCGTGATTACGCGGCTTACGCTCGGCGGCGGGATCGTCAGATTTATGAGCGGTGCCTCACCGAAAGTCTACCGGTGAGTTTCCATGGGGACCAGTTGTTGCAAGAACCAGAGCACGTGCATAAGGCGGATGGATCCCCTTACCAGGTGTTTACTCCGTTTTATCGTGCGGCTGCAAGATTGCCCGTAAGAAAGCCTCTTGAGTTTTCCGGTGTGGCTCTTAGTTCGTTGGATGGCGGTGAGAGCACTAANGGNATCATTGACTCTTTATCTCCTCCGACATCGATCTCTGACATAGACCCTATTATCCAAATTTCGAAGCTTAAAAAATATCAAGAGTCTCGTGATTTCCCAGATCAGATGGGAACATCACGCTTATCGGCTTTTCTTAGGTTCGGTCTGGTGTCACCGCGCCAGGTTTACGATTGGTCATCAGGTCTAGAAGAGCCCGAGCCCTTTAGGCGTCAGCTCTATTGGCGCGATTTTTATCACCATATTGGTTGGCACTTCCCGCACGTCTATCGTGGCAGTTTTCGATCCGAGTACGATCGACTAAGTTGGCTAGATGACCCCGAGCTTTTTCAAGCTTGGACTGATGGTCGAACTGGTTTCCCAATTGTGGATGCTGGCATGCGTGAACTAAAAGCAACCGGTTACATGCATAATCGCGTCCGAATGATAGTTGCGTCTTTTTTAACGAAAAATCTACAAATCAGTTGGCGTAAGGGCGAGAGGTTCTTTGCCCGTCATCTAATCGATTTCGATCCGGCGGCTAACAACGGTAACTGGCAATGGTCTGCTTCTACAGGATGCGACGCTCAACCTTATTTTAGGATATTTAATCCGTGGCGACAGCAAAAGCGATTCGATCCTGAATGTGCCTACNTAAAAAAATGGATACCGGAGCTCAGCTGCTTGGATGCTCGCTCTATCCATGGACTCGAGAAAAACTCAGCCGGCTACATGCCCCAGATCGTTGAATTGAAAACGACTGCCGAGGCAAGCATAGACCGTTTCAAGCTGGTAAAAAAATAGAGACGGTTTAACGATATGTCCCCTACTGTTTGATTGAACTTGACCTGCACAAGCCTGTGTCTTAGCTTCTGACATCAAAGCGGCTTGNCCTTAGGGGTGGTTGATATCAAAAAAGTTTTGTTGCTTATTACCGATATCAATTTGGGTTTTGCTTATATATAGCTNGTAATTTAATTAAAAAAAGCGCGCAACCTACTGGCTGGAGTATCGCTGCCTGNGAAAACTGGAGACAGACTCTTGAACGAAGCTACCGGTCCCTTGCGGGACATTACAATTATAGATTGCACAATGGCTTTAGCGGGGCCGTTCGGTACCTCATTGCTNGCCGATCTGGGNGCGAATGTGATCAAAGTCGAGCCTCCTCANGGAGATATGGCTCGCAGCGGTGCNCCATTGCCCCCTGATTTCGCGAATCCGACTGCGCCTGAAAAAGCAGGCGTAAACTACGGCGGATATTTTGCATCGATTAATCGCAATAAGCGCAGTATCGTCTTAGATTTTAAAGCCGAAGGCGATAGGGAAAAGTTTCTTCATCTTTGTGAACAAGCAGATGCTGTTGTNGAAAACATGCGAGCAGGTGTGATGGACAAATTGGGAGTCGGTTACGAAGTAATNGCCGGCCGTAANCCTAAAATTGTTTATGGCTGTATTCGCGGTTTCGGTGATCCGCGGACAGGCGCTAGTCCCTACTCTGAATGGCCTGCCTACGATGCTGTTGCTCAAGCGATGAGCGGGCTTGCGCACATCACAGGGCCTGAGGCTGAAGATGGTTACCCGTGTGGGGTTAGTGTAGGCGATATTTTCCCCGGCACNTTGATGGCTTTAGGTGTTGTCTCGGCTGTCCACAATNCCCGTCGCACCGGCCAAGGTCAGTTCATGGATATTGCAATGTATGATGCAATGCTATCGTTCTGCGAAACCGTGATTGTTAATTATGGTTATCCGGAGCAGCGACAGTTGAATGCTCGCGGCAGGCACCATCCGAACTTGATGCCTTTCGGCCTTTACCCTACTAGTGACGGTTCAATTGCGATCGCAGCGCCTGGTCCCAAGCATTGGGAAATTCTTTGTCATGCGATGGGGCGAAATGATTTGATTGAAGATGAGCGTTCAAAAAATACCTATGTTCGTCGCAAGAACCAAATTTTCTTGGAAGCTCAGATAGCGGCTTGGACCTCTTCCAAAAGTAAGGCTGAAATCGTTGCTATTCTTGGTGGCAAGGTCCCGTGTGGCCCAGTAAATAATGCCGAAGACATTTATAATGATCCACACGTAACAGCGCGAGAGATGATAACCCGTTTCCAGTTACCCGGCGAGAACCCGGAAGTTGCTATAGTCGGTACGCCATTCAAATTCACCGAAACCCAAGCTGGATTCTATCGACTTCCACCTAACCTCGGTGAGCATTCCGAAGAAATATTGGATGAGTTTAATATTCCCAGGGAGTAGATGTTTTGACCGAAAAAAGTGAGATCGCGGAAATCATGGAGTCCGCTNTGTTGCGNAAACGCGGCCAGGGCTACCACGACTTTGTCGTGGGTGAAGAGATAAATCACCATTGGGGAAGAACAATCACTGAAGCTGATGCGATCCAGTTCGCGCATCTGACTCTTGCCTACAACCCGCTCTATTTTAACCGGGAATACGCGAAAGAACTGGGTCATCCCGATATCGTTGTATGTCCACAGTTGGTCTTTAATGTCATTCTTGGTTTGAGTGTCGAAGTTTGCTCGGAAGGACTTGGCGGGCCGTTTCTGGGTGTCTACGATCTGAAGTATCTTGAACCCGTTTATCCCGGTGATACGCTGACGGCACGGTCAGTTACCGAGGCAAAAAGAGAGTCGGAATCTNCGGAAGGTCGCGGTGTTCTCACTTGGTTCAATGAAGGCTTTAATCAGCGTGGCATAAAAGTCATTGAGTACCGGCGATCTAATCTCGCCATCTGGAAAGGGGGCTTNGGGTCACCGAAAATCAAGAAGGAGACTGCGGATGGGTAAGCTCGCCAATCTGACCAGCTCAGATAATTATTTTGAAGATTTTGAGGTAGGCCAAGTGATTAGGCATNCCCGAGGGAAAACAATGACTGAGCTGGAAAACGTAAACATTACCAATATGGTTATGAATACGGCTCAGGGTCACTTCAACGCAGACCAGATGTCGAAGACTCCGCTTGGTAAGATTCTTTGTTATGGCGGTGTTAATTTCTCGTTGGTGCTTGGGCTTGCGTCCCAGGATACTGTTGAAAACGCCATTGCGGAATTAGGTCTTGATAACATTCAGCTTAAAACAATGGTTTTTCATGGTGATACGTTGTACGCCTACTCTAAAGTGCTCGAAAAGCGTGAAAGTGACCGTGAGGATGCGGGTATCGTGGTTTTTAAGCATTATGGTGTGAATCAGAACAAAGAATTGGTCGCTGAGGTTGAAAGGACGGCGCTAATCAAGAAAAAGAGCCACTGGCTAGAACGTTAGGAGGAACCACGTGACGTTGATTAATAAACATGGGCAGCCTAGGAGGCACCGTCGATGTCAGTTGTCGGTCCCTGCGAGCAACACGCGGATGATCGAGAAGGCCGCGCAAAGCGGAGTAGATCACGTCTTTCTTGATCTTGAAGATGCATGCGCCCCTAATCAAAAAGTCGGTGCTCGCCAGAATGTGATTGATGCGCTTAATGAACTTGATTGGGGAGAAACCGTTAGATGCGTACGGATTAACGATACTGGTACTGAGTGGTGTCATGATGACATTATTTCGGTAGTTGAAGGGGTTCGTGAAAATCTGGATGTCATCATGCTGACTAAGCCCTTTGATGCTTCTGATGTGCAGTTCTGCGACAAGCTTTTGACGCAACTAGAAATGAAGCTTGGTCTCAAAGATAAGATAGGTTTAGAGCTGCTGATTGAGGAAACGCTAGGTATGCAAAACGTTGAGGAGATTGCAGCGTCAACGCCGCGCTTAGAAGCGATGATATTTGGTATGGGAGATTACTCGGCGAGCCAGGGTTTGGATTTTACAGCCATGTACGGGCCTGATTACAAGTATCCGGGTGATGTATTCCACTATGCTAAGTTTCGGGTCACGATGGCTGCGCGGGCTCGCGGTATAGATGCCATAGATGGCCCTTTTGCCAATATTAGTAACTTAGAAGCCTATCGAGAATCGTGTTTGCAGGCTCGGGCCCTTGGCATGGTGGGTAAATGGGCTTTGCATCCTACGCAGATTGAGCATGCACAGGATGTTTTTACCCCCAATCAGGATCGGATTGACGAAGCAAGAAAGATGACTGATGCCTATAACGAGTCGCTCGCTGCTGGTCGAGGAGCGGTCATGATCGATGGCAAGTTCGCTGATGCAGCCACCGTACGTCATATGGCAAATGTTCTTGATCTTGCTGAACTTTACGGCTTATAGGTGTATTCGACGTTCCGTACTGTTTCGAGCTGAGCATATTTTGAGAGGTTAACAGAGCACTTATTGAAGTGTTGATCAACGGTTAGATGGAGTGAAAAAGATGACCGAAGGATACATGAACGAAGAGCGTCGCATGATGCAGCGGACAGCAAGGGAATTTACCTTAGCTGAGGTGTTGCCTGTAGCGAATGATCTCGATCCTGAGAAAGGCCAGATTCCTCGTGAGTTGATCAATAAAATGGGCGAAATGGGTTACTTTGGTATCACGATTCCCGAGGACAAAGGTGGGCTAGGTCTGGGCTGTTTTGAATACTGTTTAATAGCCGAAGAACTTGCGAGAGGATGGATGAGTGTGGCCAGTATTATTGCTCGAGGTAATGGGTTTTGGCGTTCTGTGCCAGGTTTCGGGCCTCTTCGGGACGAAAAGATTGCGCGTATGGCCATGGGCGACTATTTGGGTGCCTTTGCCATGTCAGAGCCTAATGCCGGTTCCGATATGGCCGGCGTCAGTTGCCGTGCAACTCGAGATGGTAGCGATTGGATAATTAATGGCAACAAGTACTGGTGCACCTTCGCTGATGGCGCTGATTTCATCAGTGTTGTTTGCCGTGTCGAGTCAGATAGCGAGTCCCGTCAGGCAGGAATGAAAAGCATCGCTGTGGAAAAGCCCAGAGGTGAATTGCCGGCTGGTGTTCAGGGCAGTCCCATTCCAAAAATTGGTTACCATGGCTGGAAAACGTGGGAATTGCATTTTGACAATGTGCGTGTGCCCGCCATTGACGCGCCAGCGGAAGACGGGGCCGGTCCTGCAACTATGGGCGGAGGGTTTGTGGGCATCCAGAGGGGGCTTGAAGTAGCTAGGGCTCACACCGCTGCTCGGTCTATTGGAGCAGCTCAGGGCGCGTTGAATGTGGCGACTGATTACGCGAGTGAACGCGAACAATTCGGCAGCGCTATCGGTAAATTCCAGTCAATTCGTTTCAAAATTGCTACGGCTGCAACAGAAATCGAAGCCGCAAGACAGTTGATGTATCACGTCTGTACTGAAATCGACAATGGTCGGCGAGCTGACAAAGAGGCCGCTATGGTCAAGTATTTTGCTGCGGAGATGTCGGAGCGAGTGACAAGCGAGTGCCTTCAGATAATGGGAGGTGCTGGTTACACGACCCATTATCCTGTTGAGCGCTATTGGCGAGATGCTCGCTTAACAAAGATATTCGAGGGCACTTCTGAAATTATGCAAAGAATTATCTCAGACAGGATTATGGGTAAGTAGACTATGAGCAGATTTGCCGGAAAGTGCGTTGTGGTAACCGGTGGTGCATCCGGTTTCGGCCAGGCTATGTCTACAAAATTCGGCGAAGCTGGGGCTTCCGTAGTGGTAGCAGATCTGAACGGCGAAGGTGCGAAAGAAGTTGCGGCAGAATTACCGGATGCTCTTCCATTCCAGCTAGATGTTTCGAGTGAAAAGGGAAATCGGTCGCTTATGGAGGCCACGGTAGAGGCTTACGGGAAAATTGATGTGTTCTGTGCAAATGCTGGTGTTCCGCACAGGGCGAAAATGATGATGAGACAGGAAGTGGAAGAATTTGACAGCATGTGGGCTATTAACGTTCGCAGTATTTTTCTAGCCGCCAAATACTGTGTGCCCCACATGCCCGAAGGAAGTTCTATTATCAATACTTCATCGATCGGGGCTAAGCGCCCGAGACCGGGCCTAGCTGCTTACTACGCCGCAAAAGGAGCTGTGGTTACGCTAACCAAAGCGATGGCGATTGAACTGGCGCCGAAGATTCGGGTTAATGCGGTGTGTCCAGTATCTGCTCCGACAGGATTTGATATGAATGCTGTTGGCAGTCAAAACCTTTCTCCTGAAGCGGAAGCTGGGGTAATTGCAGGTATTCCGCTTGGACGTCGTGCCACGCCCGAAGATGTAGCGGACTCTGTCTTTTTTCTTGCCTCGAGTGAAGCGAAATTTCTAACTGGGGTTTGTCTGGATGTTGATGGTGGTCGAGCAATTTGAACGAGGAAAGCAATGGATTATTTGCAAGCTTGGGATAAATACAAGGATTTGACGTATGACCAGCTGCCCGATGCGGTCATCAAGGTGGCAAATCAGTGCATTCTCGATTGGTTTGGCTGTGCTTTCGCTGGCAGCGGTGAACCGCTAGCTGGGATCTTGCGTCAGGTTTTTGGTCATCGTTCTGGTTCTTGTTCAGTGGTCGGTAGCGAGCTGCAATTGGATGCGCAAACTGCAGCATTGTTGAATGGAGCTAGTGGGCACGCTCTTGATTATGATGATACGGGCGCTCGCACTCATTGCCATTCCACTGCACCCGTTTTTCCGGCAGCGCTGGCAATCGCTGAAGAAATCGGGATGACTGGCAAACAGTTGATTACAGCGTTCGTTGTTGGTGTTGAAGTGGAAGGTAGAGTAGCGAGGGCAATGGGTAGAGACCACTATGCTAGGGGCTGGCATACAACGGCTACATACGGAGCCTTTGGTGCTACAGCATCCGTGGCGCACTTGCTAGGCCTTGAAAAGACTCAGTATGCAATTGCTATGGGCCTCGCTGCTTCCCATGCTAGTGGTGTAAAAGCTAATTTCGGCACAATGACCAAGCCTTATCACCCCGGTCACGCGGCAGAAAGCGGAATTACTTGCGCAAAACTAGCGGCTGCAGGATACACGGCCAACCCTGACGCGGTCATGGGCAACCAAGGTTTTATTGGAGCTGCATCTACAGCGGATGATGCTACGGAAAGACTGGCATCTGCTGCAGATGATTGGATGATTCTGGGCACTTTGTTTAAGTACCATGCGGCATGCCACCTGACGCACTCAGCGATCGAAAGCGTTCTGGCTTTGCGAACCGATCTCGAGGTTGATCGCCTGTCTGCATTGACCATTACAGTCAACCCGGCACTGCTCGATGTTTGTGGTATCCCAGATCCTAAAACTGGACTGGAAGGGAAGTTCAGTCTTCGAGGCACAGCCTCGCTTGCTCTCAATGGCATTGATACGGCAAATCCTGAAACTTTTGTTGATAAGGTGATTGGCAGTGTGGAAGTTCAGAAGTTGATTGAGAAGATTAGTGTTGAAACCGATACTAAACTTTCCAACTTTCAATCAAAAATTGTCTGGATCGATGATCAGCAACGGGCTCAAGAAGCCTTCAAGGATCTGTCTGAACCTGTAAGCGATTATGATGAGCAGGGAAAGAAACTTGAGCAGAAATTTTCAAGCCTTTGTGCTTATTCAGGTCATGATGGGCAAAATTTGTTGGCAAAAATCCAAGGGCTCGCCGAAGCTGACATCGTCTCGTTTTAAAGTTGCTGTAAGGCCGAAAAGCCCATGACTCATTGTTTAGCAAGGCACTAATGTTTCTCGATTATTCAGCTGAATTTATCTAAGGACGTGAGATGGATGTAACAAAGGCGGTGCAAACGCAGCGCACGATCCGGGCGTTCAAGCCTGAAGCTGTTCCTGAGGTAACTATCCGAGAAGTTATAGAACTTGCAAAACTGGCGCCGTCTAATGGAAATACCCAACCTTGGCATATCGTTGTAGTAAGTGGAGACGCAAAGGAGCAGTTAAAAGCGGCAATCCGTAAAGAAATAGAGGAGGGGATAAAACCTTATCCAGTATTTCCTCCCGGCGGTAGCGGGCTTAAGGGCGTTTATAAGGACCGGCAACGTGCTTGCGGTTTCAAATACTATGCATCGATGGATGTTGATCGTGCGGATGGACCCGGCCGTGAAGCCCTGATGATGCGGAATTACGACTTCTTTGGCGCGCCTCATGCGGCATTTTTGTCTTACCCGGGGACCATGAATCGGGCTAATGCAATCGACATGGGTATATTCTTGCAGAACTTATTGTTGCTGTTTGTCGAGAGGGGGATTCAGGGCTGTCCCCAGGGAGCACTGGCGACTTACCCTGGGCCGGTTAAAGAACTCCTACCTATTCCTGAAGAGAACGCAATTTTATGTGGGCTGTCGTTTGGCTATCCTAATTATGATGCTCAAATAAACAGTGCGAAGATGACGCGGGAGCCTTTTGACAATTTTGCAGACATTGTCTCAACGCTTACCACTTAAGAACGGCTTGCGCGGCCGGTCTCTCCCGATAACGCTGATCCCAAGCACGTAGCAAAGGCCTGTCACCAAGAACGTCGGCTTCGACAAAGCGAATGAATTGAAGTGATGCTTGTAGTGTGCAATCTGCTAACGATATTTGATCACCGGTGAGTAGAGGACGTTTATCTTTCAATAACTCCTCGAGGTGATTTAGGGGTGTTTGCATGTTCTCTTTTAAGCTCTCTGCACGTTCGGGATCGGCAGGGTAGCCCAGTGGGGAATTCGTGGCATGGCCGTACCCTCCCATAGGGCCGGCTATCCGCAGATCAACTATCCTTTCTATATCTATTGCATGGCCGCGTGCTTCAGGCGTCCCGGTGATGAGGGCTTTGTTTGGGAATTTATGCTCGAGAAACATAATGATAGCCAATGACTCTTTGATAAAAGTACCATCGTCGAGTTCGAGAGCAGGGACTGTACCGAATGGATTTCGGATGAGATGTTCCGGTTCTTTATGATGACCCTTTACGGTGTTTACAGTAACCTGTTCGATGCCCATGTCAGTTCCAAGCTCTGCTCGCTCTGCAATATAAAGCATCACTTTGGTGGGATTGGGGGCGAGAGCAACCTTGTAGAGTTTCATCTATATATCCTTTGTTATATCGATTATTTTTTCTAGCAATTCAAATCTTGCTGGACCTAAGGGAGCGGCGCCATCAAGTCCTAATTTAAGTGTGGTAACTCCGGCTGATTTGTAGCGTGCCAGGCGCTTTCTTACCATTTCCTCAGTGCCGAGGATCTGAAATTCAGTCACCATCTCGTCCGGAACCCTTTCGGCGGCTGCCGCCCGTTTGCCAGCAAGCCATAACGATTGTATAGCCTTAGCGTCATTCGCATAACCTGCTCGCTTAAAGGCATCGTTGTAGAAATTGGTATCGGCAGAACCCATACCACCCATATTAAAAGCGACAGCGGGTCGGCGGCGGTCAATCATACCCTCGACATCTTCACCAATTTCGATTCTAGCTGAAACGCAAAGATCAAGATCAGAAAGTGATCTGCCCGCTTTATTCGCACCCTCTGATAAATACTGGAAATGTGCTTCAGGGTGATCGGGTGAAAATGAGGTTCCAAGCCATCCTTGGGCGGTCTGCCCTGTATAGACTAGAGCTTTTTGTCCGAGAGTCGCGAGATAAATTGGAATATCTGCGGGTTCATGATCGATTCGAAGGCTCTTACCTTCGCTGTCAGGTAATGGCATCTGAAAAACTTTGCCGTTGTAGTTGATCTTTTCTCCGCAAAACACCATTCGACAGATATCTATGGTTTCCTTAGTTCTTGTCAAGGGAGGGTGGTAACGGGTGCTGTGCAAGCCTTCAACAACCTGAGGACCACTGGCTCCAAGTCCGAGTATGAAGCGTCCGCCTGTGAGGTCGTGCAAGGTCAAAGCGGTCATTGCTGTCATCGCAGGAGTGCGAGCTGTTGTCTGCATGATGCCAGTGGCAAGCTTAATGGTATTTGTCTTGTCTGCCAGGTATGCCAGTGGGGTTACTGCGTCACTCCACCAGGCCTCTGCTGAAAAGGCAATGGCGACGCCAAGTCGTTCAGCGAGCTGAACCCATTCGACATTTAGCTGAAGGTTCTTGGGGTTCGGTCGGCCTAGTTCGATAGCCAGTTGCATCAGTTGCCCTTAAAAAAGTTGCAGCATAGCCTGAACGGAACTGCAGCGCAGCCCAAAAAGCTAGTATCGCCTCTACTATAACGGCGTATGTGAATTTTCAAATGATACGGTCGAGTAGCCGCAATCCTCTTTTTTTTAAGTAACTGAAATGCAAAGATGGTGGAATTTTCGAGATATGATTTGTTATGGATTACAGCGATTTAGTGAAGCCGACGACAGTAGCTGACGATGATTACTTTCAGGCACTGACCGCGCATATGAGAACCCATGACCCGGTACCTTTTATCGAGTCTGAAACTCACAAACCTTTCTGGGTTGCGACGAAACATGCGGACATCATTGAGATCGAGCGCCAGAACGATAAATTTCTGAATACTCAGAATTCGGTGTTGATGAGACGTGAAGTAGAGGAGCAGGCTGCTGCATCCTCCTTCGGCCCTGCGTTGCGCACTCTGATTAATATGGATGATCCGGATCACCGCAAGTTCCGAGATCTTACTCGAGAATGGTTCTTGCCAGCTAATTTGAAACCTTTGGAAACTCGTGTAAAAGAACTGGCTGTGCTGGCGGTGGATGACATGTTGGAGCGCGGCGAGGAGATTGACTTCGTCAAGGACGTCGCTGTTTGGTACCCGCTTCGTGTCATCATGATGATTCTGGGTGTGCCTGAAGAGGATTTACCAATGATGCTGAGACTCACTCAAGAATTATTTGGTGCAGATGATCCTGATATGCGGCGCGAAGCAGAAAGAGTAGCTTTAAATACCCATGGGGCAATGAAAAAGCTTCATGCAGTTACGCGGTGATGGATGATGGAGGAAATGGATGTGGTAAAGATCGCACGTGGCCCGTGTGTTCAAATAAGAGTGGAAGCACAAAGGATGGCTTGTGCGATATGTCAGGTAATGTTTACG